>NZ_JBQAHM010000007.1:0-286616 GCF_051916885.1 Bacillus cereus group sp. MYBK14-1
TTTAAAAAATCGTTGATATATTGAGAGTTGTGATAGATATATTTAAAAAATCGTTGATATATGTAGAGTTACGATAGATATATTTGAAAAATCGTTGATATATGTAGAGTTGTGACAGATATATTCAAAAAATCATTCATATTATAAGGATGTCACCTTTTTTCTTAAAATCTATATTGTATTTTATAAACAAACTAGTTAAAATTTAGAAAAATAGAAGGGGATAGACGTATGAAACAACAAATAAAAATCGCAGAACTTCTAAAACGAATTGAAACTTCAAAACAGCAAGATATTGAGCTAGGTACTTATGAAATATATGTGTTTAGTGAAAGTGAATTAGAAAAAGGACAAATCGGTTACCGATACGATAAACATAAAAATTCATTAATAAGTGAAGAAAACGGAAAGTGGCAAGAAGGATGGATTACAATTGGATATGAAACGGATATGGGCGATCCAGTTTTCGTAAATATAGATGATGACGCTTATCCGGTTTATACTGCAGAACGTGGTACAGAAAAATGGCAGCCAGTTTATATTGGAAATATGGATGAGATTATAGGGCAATTATAAGAAAAACTTTGAATCCGGTGCAAAGTGATGGGAGAGAAGTATGAAGTATATAAAAATAATGAGCATGATTGCATTCATTGGAATATATATGGCCGGTTGTTCACAAGAGCAGCCGAAAAAAGAAACTACATCTTCTATACAAGAGAAAAACAAAGATACCAAAGAAGACGCACCGGTAGAAAAACAGCAAGAACAAGAAATAAACGAAGAATTGCAAGCAATTCAAACGAATGAGCAAGTAGAACATAAGCAAGAGGAAGTATCATCTGAGGAAAAGAAAGAAGAAACTACGCCAGTACAGCCAACTGAGCAACCAGTGCAAAATAATGAACAAAAAGTAGGGAGTAATGAAAAACAAGAGAAGTTTCTCGTCGTTATTGATCCAGGGCATCAACAAAAAGCGAATTTAAATTTAGAGCCAATTGGACCAGGGGCAACAACGCAAAAATATAAAGTGACAGACGGTACAACAGGTGTTGTGACGAAAAAGAGAGAGGCTGTACTTGTATTAGAAATGGCTTTTTTATTAAAAGAAAAGCTTGAAGCAAAAGGGATACAAGTATTAATGACGAGAACATCACAAGACGTTGATATAAGTAATAAAGAACGGGCGACATTCGCAAATAATCATAAGGCGAATTTATTTTTACGTCTTCATGCAGATGGTTCTGAAAATCCAAACGAAAGTGGATTTGCTGTATTGACGCCTGCAGAAGGAAGTCCGTATACGAAAGAGATTTATGCGGAAAGTCTTCAAATCTCTCAAATGATTATAAATAAAATGAGGGAGAACCAGCAAGTAAAAGTAAATGGAATTAAATTTCGGGATGATCTTTCTGGATTTAATTGGGCAAAGGTTCCTGGTGTGTTATTAGAACTTGGGTTTATGTCAAACCATGAAGAAGATAAAAAATTATCTGACCCGCAGTATGTAAATTCTTTATTGCAAAGTGTAACGGATAGTATAGATGCATATCGGAAGAGTAAAGCTTAAGCGCAGTCTTACATGAAAGGCTGCGTTTTTCCATATGAAACACTCGTAAATTAGAATATTGTGGATAAATATGACATGCTTAATTTTACCTGCACTTTTTGCCGAATGCTGATACAATAAAGGATGTTACTATTTAGTAGAAAGAGTGGTAAGCATGTTAGATTGGATGAAAAAGCTGTTTAACAAAGAGGAAGAACAAACAGCGATGAATAAAGAAGTACCAAAGCAAATTGAAAGTCAGCCGAAAATTCCTCGTGTAAACCACTACACTGAAGCAAGAGAAGCACAAATGGCAAGTAGGAATGCAGGTAAATGCCGTTTTCCTTTAGTACCGGATAATGGGTTCGATGAAGAGGATGAAAGCGAAGTAAATCGCTTCGAAGAACAACCTGTTCAAGGAGTAACATATGAAGAACCTACTGCCCAAAGAGGAATAAAGGTGGAAAGAAGCAGACGACCGTATGTGGAAAAGGTAGTTTCTACATATGAAGAGCCGGAAGTGCAATATGAACCGGTGCGGGAGTCTGTCGTTAAAAAGGTATCTGCACCTTCGCAAGAGAGTAACCGTAGACCATTTCGTCCAACAGAAATGATTTCGCCAATTTATGGATATAATCGTCCTTCAGTAGAGAAAAAGGAAGAAAAGCAGGAGGAAGTAAAGGAAAGAGAAGACCTTGAAATATCTGTAGAGGGTAAATCAGTCGTTGATGCATGGTTAGAGAAAAAAGGATATAAATTATCTGATTTCTCAGAAGGACAAGCACCAACTTCTTCTAGTCATAGAGCTGCTAACCAGCAAGGAGAGCAACAATATGAAGAGAATAAAAAGGAAGAAAAGTCAGTAGTTGATCAATGGCTAGAGAAAAACGGTTATGAAATCGAACGCCAAGTGCCTTTAGTAGAAGAAAAAGAAGTGATTCAAGAAATGAGTACACCGCAGGAAGTTTCAGCGGATGAATTACTTCATAAAACAGTAGCTGAGCAGATGGAAAGTGCTAAGCTAGAAAAAGATGTAGTGGTGTTAAACGAAAACAATCTACAAGAAGAATTAGTAGCTTCTAAAGTAGAGCACGAGGATACAATATTATCAGAAGAAATTAAACGTAACACAGAAATAAAACAACCTACTATTGAAGTAGAAAAGCAAGCTCCAGAAGAATCAGTGATTGTCAAAGCAGAAGAAAAACTTGAAGAAACAATCATTGTGGAAATACCAGAAGAAGTGTCAAAAGTAGAAGTAATTGCAGAAACGGAAGAGCTTGAAGAAGTAGTTATGGAAACAGAGGCACCTGAAGAAGTGGAAGTAATTGCGGAAGTAGAAGAGTCAGAAGAAGCTGAAGTAATTGCGAAAGCAGAAGAGTTAGAAGAAGTGGAAGTAATTGCGGAAGCAGAAGAAGTAGAAGTGATTGCAGAAACAGAAGAGTCAGAAGAAGTGGAAGTAATTGCGGAAGCGAAAGAGTCAGAAGAAGTGGAAGTAATTGCAGAAACGGAAGAGTCAGAAGAAGTGGAAGTAATTGCGGAAGCAGAAGAGTCAGAAGAAGCTGAAGTAATTACAGAAACAGAAGAGTCAGAAGAAGTGGAAGTAATTGCGGAAGCAGAAGAGTCAGAAGAAGTGGAAGTAATTGCGGAAGCAGAAGAGTCAGAAGAAGCTGAAGTAATTGCGGAAGCAGAAGAGTTAGAAGAAGTGGAAGTAATTGCGGAAGCAGAAGAAACAGAAGTGATTGCAGAAACAAAAGCGTCTGTAGTAGAGACATTTGTAGCACTTGAGGAAATTCAGCAAGAAGATGAAGCAATTGAACAAAAGAGTGAATTCATACATGTTGCTGAGGCTGATGAACAAACGAAGAAAGATGTTCAAAGCTTTGCGAATGTTTTAATTGCAGAAACAGAGGAAAATAGACGAGTTGTAGAAGAAGCACAGGTCGCAGAAGAGCAACGAGTTGTAGAAGAAGCGCCAGTCGTAGAAGAGCAACGAGTTGTAGAAGAAACACCAATCGCAGAAGAGCAACCAGTTGTACAAAAAGAAGAACCAAAACGTGAGAAAAAGCGCCATGTACCATTTAATGTTGTTATGTTGAAACAAGATAGAACACGATTAATGGAAAGACATGCAGCTAGAGCAAATGCAATGCAGCCTTCTGCTAATGTACGAGTAGAGAATAAGCCAGTACAACAAGAGGTAGCAGAACCACAAGTGGAAGAACGCCCAGTGCAGCAAGTAGTAGCAGAACCACAAGTGGAAGAACGCCCAGTGCAGCAAGTAGTAGCAGAACCACAAGTGGAAGAAAACCCAATGCAGCAGGTGGTAGTAGAACCACAAGTGGAAGAACGTCCAGTGCAGCAGGTGGTAGTAGAACCACAAGTGGAAGAGCGCCCAGTACAGCAGGTGGTAGTAGAACCACAAGTGGAAGAGCGCCCAGTGCAGCAGGTGGTAGTAGAACCACAAGTGGAAGAGCGCCCAGTGCAGCAAGTAGCAGAACCACAAGTGGAAGAACGCCCAGTGCAGCAAGTAGTAGCAGAACCACAAGTGGAAGAGCAACCAATGCAGCAAGTAGTGGTAGAGCAAGTACAAAAGCCAATTTCAAGTACGGAAGTACAAGAGAAAGCATATGTTATAAATCAAAGAGAGAACGATATGCGAAATGTATTGCATACACCACCGACATATACTGTTCCACCATTAGCGCTGTTGTCGATTCCACAGCAATCAGCGTTAGATAATACAGAATGGTTAGAGGAGCAGAAAGAATTATTAGATACAACGTTTAATAATTTTCATGTTGGCGCACATGTTATTAATGTATCACAAGGTCCAGCAGTAACTCGTTTTGAAGTACAACCAGACCCAGGTGTGAAAGTAAATAAAATTACAAATTTAAGTGATGATATTAAGTTAAGTTTAGCTGCGAAAGATATTCGTATTGAAGCACCGATTCCAGGGAAGAGTGCAATTGGAATTGAAGTTCCAAATAAAGAAAGTAAGCCAGTATTTCTTCGCGAAATTTTAAGAAGTCCTGTATTCACAAAGAGTGAATCACCGCTTACTGTTGCGCTTGGACTTGATATTTCAGGGGATCCAATTGTAACGGATATTCGAAAAATGCCGCACGGACTTATTGCGGGTGCAACGGGTTCAGGTAAAAGTGTGTGTATTAACGCCATTTTAACGAGTATTTTATATAAAGCGAAACCACATGAAGTGAAGTTAATGTTAATTGATCCGAAGATGGTTGAGCTTGCACCATATAATTCTGTTCCGCATCTTGTAGCACCTGTTATTACGGATGTAAAAGCAGCGACAGCTGCATTAAAATGGGCAGTTGAGGAAATGGAACGCCGTTATGAATTGTTTGCACACGCAGGTGCTCGTGATTTAACTCGCTACAATACGATTGTAAGTGAGCGAGAAATTCCAGGAGAGACATTACCTTATATCGTTATTGTCATTGACGAGTTAGCCGATTTAATGATGGTAGCACCTGGTGATGTTGAGGAAGCGATTTGTCGTATTGCGCAAAAAGCACGTGCTTGTGGTATTCATTTATTAGTAGCGACGCAGCGTCCATCTGTAGATGTTATTACAGGTTTAATTAAGTCAAACATTCCAACGCGTATTGCGTTTACTGTATCATCTCAAGTTGATTCGCGTACGATTATTGATATTGGGGGCGCGGAGAAATTACTTGGCCGTGGTGATATGTTATTCTTAGGGAACGGTACATCTAAACCAGTTCGTGTACAAGGTGTATATGTATCGGATGATGAGATTGAAAAAACAGTTGATCATGTGAAAAAGCAAATGAAGCCGAATTACTTATTTAAGCAAGAGGATTTATTAGCGAAAACAGAACAAGCTGAGTCGGAAGACGAATTGTTCCTTGATGCATGTCAATTTGTTGTAGAACAAGGGGGAGCGTCCACATCTTCTGTACAGCGAAAATTCCGCATCGGTTATAATCGCGCGGCACGTCTCATTGAAGAGATGGAATCGCAAGGAATTATTTCTGAAGGTAGAGGAACGAAACCGAGAGATGTCCTTATTTCTGAGGATGAATTTGCCGCTATGCAGGAAACAAATGTATAGTAAACGGTTTTGCTGTATACTAAGAGAAAATGTTGGATAGTAAAGTAGGGAGTAAAGCGACATGAAAGAAATTGAATTAAAATTAAAAGGTGAAATAAATAGACTAACAAATAAAACATTTAAATTTGACGAACGTGTTGGAGAAGGTTGGTTCTCTGCCGTTTACTTTTTAAAGACTAGAGAAATCATCGAAGAATTTCGCCCGAAAAGTGTTGTAACGATGCAATTTTTCCAAAAGGAAAATGCAGTTCTTTGCGGAACGGATGAAGTAATTGCATTGCTACAAACATTCGCTAAAAATCCTGAGGAACTTGAGATTAACTCTTTAAAAGATGGCGATAAAATTAGTCCATTTGAAACAGTGTTAACAATTCATGGTCCTTATGAAAATTTCGGATTTTTAGAAGGTGTCATTGATGGGATTTTAGCTCGTCGTACATCGGTTGCGACAAACGTATATAACGTTGTCCAAGCTGCGCGTAGCGTAGATAAAGAAAAACCAGTTATTTTCATGGGAGACCGTGATGATCATTATACACAACAAGCTGGTGACGGTTATGCAGCATACATCGGAGGTATGAGCGCACAAGCGACGCATGCGATGAATGAATGGTGGGGCAAAAGTGGTATGGGGACGATGCCTCACGCATTAATTCAAATGTTTAATGGTGATGTTGTGGAAGCGGCAAAAGCATATCATAAGAAATTCCCAGAAGATGAATTAGTTGTATTAATTGATTACAACAATGATGTCATTACAGATGCACTTCGCGTAGCGCGTGAATTTGGATCAACATTAAAAGGTGTACGTGTAGATACGTCCCGCACGATGATTGATCAATACTTTATTCGCCACCCAGAAGTACTTGGAACATTCGATCCACGTGGTGTAAACCCATCGCTTGTATTCGCACTTCGTAAAGCACTTGATGAAGAAGGATTCCAGCATGTAGACATCGTTGTAACTGGTGGATTTGATGAGAAGCGTATTCGTGAATTTGAAGCTCAAAACGTACCTGTTGACATATACGGGGTAGGAAGTAGCTTATTAAAAATGAATATTGGCTTTACTGGTGATAATGTAGAACTAAATGGGAAACCAGAAGCAAAAGCTGGTCGTAAATATCGTCCAAACCCACGTTTAGAGCGTGTTCAATTAGAAAAAAGAGAAGAGATGTAAAAGAGAGAAAAACTGATAGGTGATTGACCCTATCAGTTTTTCTGTTATCATAGTATAGCGGCTTCTTTTTTGCTATAATGGACTTATTATGGACATATAAAGAAGTACGTACGAGTTTATCCTGATAAGTGAAGGGAAAGAATAACTTCACTACATCAAAAATGTATGATGATTACCAAAATAAGAAAAGATTCATATACTGTCTTATAGATAGGCCGTTGTATTAGTTCGAAATGTTGGAGGTTCTTTAAGATGACAGTTTACCATTTTGTAGGAATTAAAGGAACAGGAATGAGTTCATTAGCGCAAATTCTTCATGATATGAAGCATACTGTTCAAGGGTCTGATTATGAAAAGCGTTTCTTTACACAAACAGCGTTGGAAAAGCGTAGTATCTCGATCCTTCCTTTTGATAAGAATAATGTAGAAGAAGGACAAGTGATTATTGCAGGAAATGCATTTCCTGATACGCATGAAGAAATCGTAGCAGCAAAAGAATTAAACATCCCAGTCCATCGTTACCATCATTTCTTAGGTGACCTGATGAGCCAATACACAAGTGTTGCTGTAACTGGTGCACACGGAAAAACATCAACAACAGGTTTGTTAGCCCATGTAATGCAAGGTGCACACCCAACATCTTACCTTATTGGAGATGGAACAGGGCATGGGGTAGAAAATAGTAAGTATTTTGTATTTGAAGCTTGTGAGTATCGTCGTCATTTCTTGTCTTATAATCCAGACTATGCAATTATGACAAATATTGATTTTGATCATCCAGATTATTTTGCAGACATCAATGATGTATTCAGTGCATTCCAAGAGATGGCATTGCAAGTGAAAAAAGGCATTATTGCATGTGGAGATGATGAAGAACTTCAAAAAATTCAAGCGAAAGTACCTGTTATTTTCTATGGATTTGGAGAAGATAATGATTTCCAAGCACGCAACATTCAAAAGAGAACAGATGGTACGATATTTGATGTATTCGTTCGTAATACGTACTATGATACGTTCAAAATTACAGGATACGGCAATCACAGCGTATTAAATGCGTTAGCAGTAATCGCGCTTTGCCATTATGAAAATGTTGATGTAGAAGCAGTAAAACATCAATTAACAACTTTTGAAGGCGTAAAACGTCGCTTTAATGAAAAGCCGATGGGAGAGCAAGTAATCATCGATGACTACGCACACCATCCGACAGAGATTAATGCAACGATTGAAGCTGCTCGTCAAAAACATCCAGAGCGTGAAATTGTCGCTGTATTCCAGCCACATACATTCTCACGTACAGAAAAGTTCTTAGATGAGTTCGCAGAAAGCCTAAGCAAAGCTGACCAAGTATACCTATGTGATATTTTCGGATCAGCACGTGAAAACAAAGGTGAATTAACAATCGAAGATCTGCAAAAGCGTATTGACGGTGCAGAATTAATTACAGATACAACAACGGATGTATTAAAGAAACATAAAAACGGCGTTCTAATTTTCATGGGCGCAGGTGACATCCAAAAATTCGAAGCGGCTTACGTAAAAGAAGTTCAAGTTGCAGAGAAATAATAGAAAAGACGCATAGCTTGGCTGTGCGTCTTTTTTATGTTGTCGTGGTTGTGCTTTAATGTTGAAACGTCGATATATATGGAGTTGTGTTCGATATATTTCAAAAATCGTTGATATATTGGTACGCGTTTTGAAATATAAATGTTAGAATAATAAGAAAACTAAAAAGGGGACTAAAAAACATGTTCACACTCCGAGTAGATGACGAAATCGAACTACAATTACTAGAAAAACATCATAAAGAGGAATTATATCAATTATTAGATCAAAACCGTAATCATTTACGGAAATGGCTCCCTTGGGTAGATGGGACAAAATCTGCTGATGCTTATGATGAGATTTGTCCGATGTGGTTAAAGAAGTTTGCAGAGGGAGACGGTTTTGAAAGTGGCATACGTTATAAAGGGAAGCTTGTTGGGATGGTAGGCATTCATCCAGTGAGCTGGGGGAAGAAAGCGGCGAGCCTTGGATATTATCTGGCAGAAGATGCTGGCGGGAAAGGCATTATGACGCGTAGCGTAAAGGCTGTACTTCACTATGCATTTGAGAATTTAAAATTAAATAAAATGGAAATTAGATGCGGTGTTGAAAATGTGAAAAGCCGCGCGATCCCAGAACGTTTAGGATTTAAGTTAGACGGTGTTTTAAGAGATGAAGAATGGCTATACGATCACTTCCACGATATCGCTGTATATAGTTTATTAGCTTCAGAGTGGAAGGAGATTCGATGAACGAGAAGATTCATATTGTTCCGTATGAAAGTAAATTTCAAGACGAAGTAGTAAATCTTATCGTTCATATTCAGCAAAAAGAGTACAATGTCCCCATTACGAAAGAAGAGCAGCCAGACCTGCTTGAAATAGAAACATTTTATCAAAGGAATCATGGAAACTTTTGGGTAGCAAATTATGATGGTAAAGTAGTTGGAACAGTAGCTTTATTAGATATTGGGAATCATCAAGTAGCGTTAAGAAAAATGTGCGTAAAAAAAGAATTTCGCGGAAAAGAGTGGGGTGCATCACATAAGTTGCTCCAAACAGCAATTTCATGGGCTGAGAATAAAAAGCTGAAAGATATTTACTTAGGAACGACAGTGAAATTTTTAGCGGCGCATCGCTTTTATGAAAAGAATGGTTTTCAAAGTGTGAGTATAGACGAGTTGCCGAAAAACTTTCCGGTGCTACAGGTAGATAAGAAATTTTATAGGTACATTGTGTAAAAGGTCATTTAGAAATGGCCTTTTTCTATGAACTAAAATGGAAATAGTGGTATAATTTGGATTAGGGGGGTGTAGGTATGAACTTTCCAATTCAAAGAAGTAAGTCAGTAGTCATTTTCGTTTGCCTTACGTTAGTTTTTATGTTTATATATCCAATTGTCATGCTTTTCACTAATAAAGCGCATTGGATGTCAGCGTTGATTGGGATGGGTTTATGCTTCATTGTAAATGTACCACTCGTTTGGGAAGTATTTATTAAAAAACATAAAGTAGAAAATGGCGTATTAAAGTACGGTATTTTAAATGATGATATTGTATTAAAAGATGTGAGAATTATACGTCAGGTCGGAAAGTCTCTTGAAATTACGACGAATGCATATAAAGTACATATGGTTGCGATGCCGCAAGATATGAATGAATTTTTGGCGCTTATCGAAAAAGAAAATCCACATGTGAAAATAGAAATGGTGGGTAAGAAATGAAATATGTAAAACCTTTGTTTTGCTTAGAAATATTACTGGTGCTTGCTATTTGCACTAGAGTATATATGAAATGGGATTTGCCCTTATATATGCCAATATTAATAAGTACTATTGCAGTGGCGCTTTTATATTATTTTCATTTTCAGCAAACAAAAAGTGAGAAAAGTAGCACTATGTAGTTAGGGGGATTAGAAATGAAAAAAGCCCTTATGTTATTTTTACTTCTGTTAACTGCATCCTTTCTTTTAATAGGGTGTAGTGCGAAGAAGGAAAAGGCTGATATGAACTTAGAAAAGGCACAAAAAGTTGAAATTGAATCACTTACTGATTCAAGTGAGAAAAAAGTAATTACCGATAAGAAAAAAATTGAAAAGCTGTTTGAAGTCATGAAAATGGATAAGTGGAAAATGCAATCGGCTCCTTTAGATACTCCGCAAGGGAAAACATTTACAATGTATCAAGAGGATACACCGAAATTATTGGATTCGAGTAAAGATAAAAAAGAGTTACATGAAATTGGTACGATGACAGTATATAAAGATGTCCCTTATGTCGAAGTTGAAATGAAAAATAAGAAAATGAGTTTTAAAGTGCCAGAAGATGTGGCGAAAGAGTTATTAAAGTATTAATAATAAAAACGCTCGGAAAAATCCCGAGCGTTTTTATTATTATTTTAAGTTCTCTGGATTTAAAGCTTCTAATTCAGCTACAACGAAGCGTCCGTCTTTACGGATGAGTACGTCGTCGAAGTAAATTTCGCCGCCGCCGTATTCAGGGCGTTGGATGCATACTAAATCCCAGTGAATGTTCGAGTTGTTACCGTTCCATGCATCGTCGTAAGCTTGTCCAGGAGTGAAGTGGAAGCTGCCATCGATTTTTTCATCGAATAGGATGTCTCCCATTGGATGTAAGATGTATGGGTTTACGCCGATTGCGAACTCACCAACGTAGCGTGCGCCTTCGTCTGTATCGAAGATTTTGTTAATGCGTTCTGAATCGTTTGCAGTTGCTTCAACGATTTGGCCGTTCTCGAACTTAAGTTGTACATTTTCAAATGTATAACCGTTGTAAGGAGATGGTGTGTTGTAAGAAACTGTACCGTTAACAGAATCACGAACTGGTGCAGAGTATACTTCACCGTCTGGAATGTTTAAATGACCGGAGCATTTAATTGCTGGAATGTCTTTAATAGAGAATGTTAAGTCAGTTCCAGGACCAGTTAAACGAACTTTATCTGTTTTATTCATTAATGTAACAAGGCTGTCCATCGCCTTATCCATTTTACCGTAGTCTAAGTTACATACTTCAAAGTAGAAGTCTTCGAAAGCTTCTGTACTCATTTTAGCAAGCTGTGCCATAGAAGCATTTGGGTAGCGAAGAACAACCCAGCGTGTTTTTGGAACGCGAATGTCTCTATGAACTTTTTTACCAACTGTTTGGCCATGAACTTTCATACGCTCACTTGGAACGTCAGCTTGTTCATTAATATTATCGCCAGAGCGAAGGCCGATATAAGCGTCCATGTCTTTCATTACGCTTGCTTCATATGCAGCGATTTGTTCGAAATGTTCTTCAGTAGCACCCATTAATAAAGAGCGATCTACTTGATGATCTTTTAAAGAGACGAATGGGAAACCACCAGCTGCATATGCTTCTTTTACAAGTGCAGTTACAAGTTCTTTTTGTAAGCCAAAGTTTTCAATTAATACTTTTTCACCTTTTTGTAAGCGGATAGAGTAGTTAATTAAATTGTATGCTAACTTTTCAATACGTGGATCTTTCATATGTAAAGCCTCCCTACTAATTATGTATCCTCTCCTATTGTAACCTACTTAGTGGAATTTGTTGAATGATTTATGTTACAGTTAACGAATAAGTATGAAAATTCTAATGATGAGATAGGGATTAGAATGAAACGGAAAATGATTGTATAATAGGGGAAAGTATGAAAAAGATAAAGGAAGTGATGAAATGCAAGTTCTTTTATATGTAAGTGCGGCTATTATCGCGGTTGCTTTCGCAGTATTAGTAGTGTATGTATGTAGAACGTTGTTATCGGTTCAGAAGACGTTAGAAAACGTTGCAAGCACGTTAGAAGGTTTAGAAAAACAAATGCAAGGAATTAGCGTAGAGACAGAGCAATTATTACATAAAACGAATGCGTTAGCTGATGATATTCAACAGAAGTCACAGTCATTAAATAAAGTGGTAGCGGGTGTAGATGGGATTGGAACGACAATCCAATCTTTAAATACGAAGCTTCGTAATGTATCAGACTCTGTAACGGACGAAATTGAAAATAACGCTGATAAAGTAGCGCAAGTTGTACAGTGGAGCAGTGCGGCGATTGAAGTATACAATCATTACCGTGCGTCGAGACAAGAGAAGAAGGATGAAAAAGAAGAGCGTAAATTAGAAAGAATTGAGAAAAAAGCTGAAAAGAAAGAGAAACGCTCTAGATTTCGTATGAGAGGTGAATCGTGATGAATATGACAAAACTTGAAACAATTGAAGAGCTTGAAGTCTTAGTAGAAAAGAACGAGCCGTATGTTCTTTTTAAACACAGTACGACATGCCCAATTAGTCACGGTGCATACACAGAATTTCAAGCGTATTGCAGCGAAGAAAGAGAAGTACCAGCGTATTACTTATACGTACAAGATGCGAGAGATGTGTCAAATCGTGTTGCAGAACAATACAGTATTAGACATGAATCACCGCAAGTGTTATACATAAAAGATGGGATGGTAGTATGGAATACATCTCATTGGAATATTAAAAAAGATGCTTTAGAAGAGAATATAAAGTAAAAAGAAGCAAGCTAAAGGTGCTTGCTTCTTTTTTTTTGTTTTTGTTGAAATATATTTAGTGGTACACTATTAATAGTTCAAACTAAATAACTAGATTGTTGAAAGTAGGTTTTAAGTAATGAAGAAAATGGCATTATCCTTCGCAGTCGTAAGTTTATTACTGGGAGCTTGTAGTAACAATAGTAATACGATTAGTAAGAAGGATGAAGTTATACAAAAAGATACAAAAGAAAAAAGTATGATTCCGAGAACTGCTGTTTCTAAAGATTATTATAGAACTGTTATTCCTTTAAAAGAACAAAAGGTTATTAATACAGCTAATATAAAAACAAATTCTAAATTAGATTTAGCAGAGTATGAAAATGGTTTAATAAATATTGCAACGCAGCAATTTGATACAGAGAGTCACGTACTGCAATTAAACCAGTATATTCCAGAGAAACTAATTGATGAACTAGTTGCGAAAGTAGAAGCGCCAGTTTTGACAAATATTATAGAACAAGATTATTTCGGAAAACAGAATTCAAATGAATTAAGTTTATCTGGTGTTATGATTGGCTTAGCTATGTCTTCAAGTGTATCGAATGAAGAGGCTATGTCTAAAGGGACTGAAGTTGCTAAACAACTTATTGAAGCTATTAACAAAAATGATAAATATAACAAATCTCCAATTACGTTTGCTATCTTTAAGCAAGAAAGTACAAGTTCTTTAAAAAATGGTACGTATATTGCTAGTGCTACTGTTCAAAAGAATGATACGAACCTTGGAAATTGGAGTACGATCGATGAAAAGTCGTATTCATATCCTTCTGATGAATTTACACAAGCACATGGAGAAGATAATACAAAAATAAATAACTTTGCTAAGGAAATAAAAGGTTTTTCTAATGGAGATTTTATTCCAGTCAATGCTAAAGTTTCTTATAAGAAAGATCAAATGGATACATTAAATATGAATATTGTTATTAAATATAACGGTAAAACAGAATTAATGGCTCTTACCCAATTGGCTGCTCAAGGCATGTTAGACAAATTGCCTAAAGATGCGAAAGTACAATTACAGATCAAGTCCGAGAGTAAAATTGAGGCCGTTATTATAAAAGAGAAAAACAGTGATAAACCGTTTGTTTCCTTCTTGTAAAAAAAGACAGTATGTAAACTGTCTTTTTTTATTTTAAATGAAAATATATAATGTTTTTTGATAGTAATTCCTTGCTGTATATCGTGTGACAATCGTATATGTATCAGCTATAATAAATTATCTTAAAAAAGTAACATATAGGAATTTGAAAGAGGTGGCTTTCTTATGGCATCACAACAATTAGGTCGTTTACGTTCTGAAATTGATCAACTTAATTTACAAATATTAGAGTTACTAAACGAAAGAGGTCGTCTCGTACAAGAAGTTGGTAATTTAAAAGAAGTACAAGGTGTGAAACGTTTTGATCCTGTACGTGAAAGAAATATGCTGGATTTAATTGCAGAGAATAATAATGGTCCATTTGAAACTTCGACTTTACAACATATTTTCAAACAAATTTTTCAAGCTGGTTTAGAATTACAAGAAGACGATCATCGTAAAGCATTACTTGTTTCTCGTAAGAAAAAAACAGAAGATACGATTGTTGAAATTAATGGTGAAAAAATTGGTGACGGAAATCAGCATTTTATTATGGGACCGTGTGCAGTGGAAAGTTATGAACAAGTACGTCAAGTTGCTGAAGCAATGAAAGGGCAAGGTCTGAAATTAATGCGTGGTGGTGCGTTTAAACCACGTACTTCACCGTATGATTTTCAAGGTCTTGGATTAGAGGGATTACAAATTTTGCGCCAGGTAGCAGATGAATATGATTTGGCTGTTATTAGTGAAATTTTAAATCCGAATGATATTGAGATGTCATTAGATTACGTTGATGTTATTCAAATTGGCGCTCGCAATATGCAAAACTTTGATTTGCTAAGGGCAGCTGGTGCTGTGAATAAACCAGTATTATTAAAACGTGGTCTATCAGCAACGATTGAAGAATTCATTAATGCGGCAGAATATATTATGGCAAAGGGAAATGGGAACATTATTTTATGTGAACGAGGTATTCGCACGTATGAAAGAGCGACGCGTAATACGCTTGATATTTCCGCTGTGCCGATTTTAAAGAAAGAAACACATTTACCTGTCGTTGTCGATGTAACGCATTCTACAGGGCGACGTGACCTTCTCTTACCAACTGCAAAAGCAGCGATGGCAATTGGTGCAGACGCAATTATGGCTGAAGTACATCCCGATCCAGCTGTAGCTTTATCTGATGCAGCGCAACAAATGAATATACCGCAGTTCAATGATTTTATGAATGAATTAAAATCATTTGGAAGTAAATTATAAAAACTTTTAATGAGCTGTTCCAAAAAGGCATTTTGGAACAGCTTTCTCCTATTGTATAGCGACTGTCATTGTCGATTTTTGTTGGTAAGTTGATATATTTAAAAAATCGCTGATATAATTAGAGTTGCGGTCGATATATTTGGAAAATCGCTGATATATTTCGAGTTACAGTCGATATATTCGAAAAATCGCCGATATAAATTTCATTTACTATCGTACTGCTTAAAATAAGATTTCTACTAAGGAAACATCTATTTTTTTACAAAAAATGCCCTTTTTTCATAAAAAATACGAAAATACGAGAAAAGAAGCGAATTTTTTCGAAACTTTTGCGGGAAAATATTGTATGAGCCTGCGTTTTTATCGTATCATTAGTAAAAGGAAGAACTCGGGACGATTGGTGGCATCTGCAAATAGAGTTGATGTCTTTTTTTCATTCAAGTAACCGATACATAAAAATAGATAACAAAAATAGAAGGAGTGTGCGATGAGATGAACGTAACAATATATGATGTAGCGCGTGAAGCGAACGTTTCAATGGCTACCGTATCACGCGTTGTGAACGGTAACCCAAATGTAAAGCCTACAACAAGAAAGAAAGTATTAGAAGCAATTGATCGTTTAGGATACCGCCCAAATGCGGTAGCACGTGGACTAGCAAGTAAGAAGACAACTACAGTAGGTGTTATTATTCCTGATATCTCAAATACGTTTTATGCAGAACTAGCTCGTGGAATTGAAGATATCGCAACAATGTACAAATATAACATCATTTTAAGTAACTCTGACCAAAACAAAGAGAAAGAGTTCCATTTATTAAATACGATGCTTGGAAAACAAGTGGACGGAATTGTTTTCATGGGTGAAGATATTACAGACATTCACATTGAAGAATTTAAAAAATCTCCAGTACCAATTGTATTAGCAGCATCATTTGATGAGCAAAATGAAACGCCATCAGTAAATATTGATTATACACAAGCAGCTTATGATGCAATGAAGCACTTTATCGAGCAAGGACATAAACGTATCGGTTTCGTCTCTGGTCCTTTCATTGATAAAGCGGGAAGCGCGAAGAAGTTACAAGGTTATAAAAAAGCTTTAGAAGAAGCAGGTATTTCATATGATGAAAATCTTGTAATCGATGGAGATTACACATATGACTCAGGTATCGAAGCATTCGAAAAGCTTTGGAGCAATGATGAAAAGCCAACAGCAATCTTCGTATCTTCTGATGAAATGGCACTAGGTGTAATCCATGCAGCACAAGACGCTGGATTAAACGTACCAACTGACGTAGAAGTACTTGGTTTCGATAATACACGCCTTGCATTAATGGTTCGTCCGCAGCTTTCAACAGTTGTTCAACCGATGTATGATATCGGTGCAGTAGCAATGCGTCTATTAACAAAGTATATGAACAAAGAAAAAGTGGAAGATCACACTGTTATCTTACCTCA
The DNA here is from genome assembly GCF_051916885.1 of Bacillus cereus group sp. MYBK14-1. Taxonomy (NCBI): domain Bacteria; kingdom Bacillati; phylum Bacillota; class Bacilli; order Caryophanales; family Bacillaceae; genus Bacillus; species Bacillus cereus group sp. MYBK14-1. Next base: position 16,749 of record NZ_JBQAHM010000007.1, read on the forward strand.
CCGTATCCAATTTAGAGATTCAACGAAGTAAGTATAAAAAAGCTCACAGCGATTGCTGTGAGCTTTTATTCGTATTCAGGATAGTATTTTTGTACGACTGCATTTACCATTTCGTCTTTCTTAACGTGTAAAAATCTTGCATACAATTCTTTTCCAGTTTCAAATGGGGTATCGTCTAATTCAAACACATGCAATAGTTTTCGAAACGTCCATGTTATTTGCTGGCCGTACTTATTATCGTACGTATGCTCAGATTGTATAGCGATTTGTTCGCCTAGTGCATGAGCTTCTTCCAAACTGTTTGCTTTAACAAGAATAATACTTTCTTCAAAAAGTGTATCGTGATTCTCTTCATAATACTCATCAATTTTCGTAGAATCAGGCTCACTAGAATGAACAGACTCAAACAATAATTTTACAGCGTACATATTATGCTGCATGGTTCACTTTATAAATAATACTTGCGACAAGCGAAGCAGGTATTGTAAATACGTTACTTTGATAATGGTAATGTACTTGGGATTCTTCATAAGACATGTTGTCATATAGTTCGTTTTGTGAGACACTCATTTTTTTCTGTTTTTCTTTGAGCATTTTAATGTAGTTGTACTGTATTGGGACGAGAATGATGAAATAAGCTAATACGATTAGTGAAATCCAAATCATTATGAACACTCCCTTATAAAGAATATTTCTATATAACAATTATATCAATAAAAAGAAAAAATAACCATTTTTTGTTGGAGCTAATTTTCTTCTAAAAATGCAAACAGTTCCTTTTGGTTTTTTAAATTGTGATCAATACATGTTCGAGCAACATATTTCAATCCTTGTAATAATGCATCTACGTGAAAAGTATCATAATGAATTATATTTCCCTCTACCATCGTTTCGTCTTTTTGCAAGTTAATTGATATTTTTAGTACAGTTATATTACTTTGTAAATTTACAACTTCGATGTAAAAAAACTGTTTGTCTAAGTCAATCGTAACATAATCGAATCGTTCGGATAGCTCTAATTTATATGTAGTAGTATATTCCAAATGAAAGCCTCCTTATTGTATAAGTGTATGTTATAATGCCTTCGCTATAGATGGGGCTATTCCTTGTTATATGTCACATAAGTGCAAATTTAACTATTATAGGGCAATGTCATGTATAATAGAAAGAAAAGGCTTGTGAGGGGGGAAAAGAGATGATCGTTCTTTGGATAATTACGCTTTGTATGACTGCTATTTTTGCATATATGACGTTAAAACAAAATGGTTTAAAGCGATTTGTTCCAGGAAGTATTCTTGCAGGAATTGCCCTTATCACGTATGTAATTTCTATTTTTATTGAAAGTGTATCAGTAGATATGAGCACAAGTTTAATGTTTATTGGTATTACACTATTTGCAGGTAGCATTATGGTACTTATGGTTGCTGGTATTATTTTATTTATTCATATGAATTCGGAAACGTTATAGCATATAGAAAAGGCATGTCCCGAGGGGACATGCCTTTTTATCCGTTCAATTATGCTCTATCTTTAGAAGAGTTTTGCTGTTTTAGTAAGTCGCGAATTTCGCCAAGAAGTTCTTCTTCTTTTGTTGGTTCTGGAATTTCTTCCTCTTTTTCTTCTTCTTTTTTAGATGTTAGTTTGTTGAAAACTTTAACAAACATAAAGATAGAAGCTGCGATAATTAAGAAGTCAAAAATTGTTTGGATGAAGTTACCATACATAACAGCAGATTTACCGTATCCAAAGTGTAAACTTGTAAAGTCAACGCCACCTAATACCATACCAAGTAATGGTGTGATGATATCTTTTACTAAAGAACTAACGATTTTACCGAATGCAGCACCGATTACAACCCCGACAGCTAAATCAACGACATTCCCTTTGAAAGCGAATTTTTTAAACTCGTTCCACATGTGTTAATCCCATCCTTTCCACGATTCATTATGAAATTTATAATTCCTATCAACATATTCTATAGAAATTTACGAGAGAAATAAAGAGGGAATGGGAATGAAAGTAAATTCTGAAAAATGTATCCGTTTTAATTTTTGTTTACATCATCTAGTAAAGATTGTAGCATTTGCTGCGTTTTTAATCCTTCTAATCCATCTACAACAGGCTTTGTATCGCCTTGTACACACTTAATAAAATGATGAACAGCATCTTCAAAACCACGTTGTTTTAACGTCGTATCCCATGATGGGGAACCACTTTGTGAAACTGAGTTTTCCTGTTCAATTTCAAATGTATTCATATTTTTTACGCGAATGATTTTCCCTGGCGTTACAAGTTCAATTTGTTCTAAATTTGTACCGGCATGGCGATGCATTGCAGTAGAAAGTAACAGTCCACTTGGAGTTGTATATGTATGATGTCCGTAAAGAAGTTCATTCTTTTCATTGATTTGCATCATATTGTGAACGGCGTTAAGGTCATCATTAGCTAACCAGCGAGCGGTATCTACAATGTGTAAATAATCATCTAACATAGTGAAGTCGTACGTATATGGCCCGACTTTATTTGTACGATGCTTTTCAATTCGAATCCATGAAATATCATTAGCCTGTTCTTTGGCAGCGACATACATAGGAACGAATCTGCGATTAAATCCGACCATTAATTTTCGGTTATACTTCTCGCTTAACTCGACTAGTTGCTCAGCTTGTTCCACTGTAGCTGCTAGCGGTTTATCAACATAAACGTCGATCCCTTTTTTTAGAAGTTCAGAAACGATTTCATAATGCGATGCAGTTGAACTATGAACGAAGATTGCATCGCATTCCGAAGCTAACATTTCAATAGAATGAAAGTCTTGAATTCGGTATTGCTGGCAAACTTGTTTTCTTTTCTCTGCGTTAGGTGTAAACGCCCCTACAAAATTCCAATCAGTTTCTTTTGTAAGTGTTGGAAGATAGGCCTTTTGCGCAATACTTCCAAGTCCAATCATCCCAATTTTAGGTTTGTTCATGTTTATTCCCACCCTATTAATATTAATGTAACGGCTTAAATGTAGCATAGGGTGGGGGAGGAAGGCAAAAATTAGCTTTTTACTTACGGCCTTCTAACAAAATCTTCTCTATCTCCTCAAAGTGATGAGCGCGAGCATGCTCTAGCGGGGTAACACCATCATTGTCTGGAATATTTACATCTGCACCGTGCTCAATAAGAAGGCGAATGACTTGTTGCTGTGTTTCGTTTCCGTTACTTAGTACGATGGCTTCCATTAAAGCTGTCCATCCCAGGTTATTTACATGATTTACATCAATATTTGTTCGAGTGAGGAGTTCTTTTATGACGTCAATATAGCCATGTTCTGAAGCTGGGATAAGAGCTGTTCCGCCGTAACGATTTGTAATCGTAGGATCTGCACCAGCATCAATTGTTAGTTTTAAAATGTCTAAGTAACCTTCCGCACCGGCGTATAGAAAGGGATTATTTTTCATGTCATCTTGAATATTTACGTCAGCACCGGCTTTGATAAGCTCCTTTGCGGTTTTTACATCATTTTTGTATGTAGCAATCATAAGCGGAGTGCGTCCTTGACTATCCGTCGCATTTATATTTGCGCCTTGTTTTAGTAAAGATATAACAGTATTCGTTTCATTTTTTTCAGTAGCTGCTAGTAGTGCAGTCTCCATGTTTGCCATCTCCTTTTTTACTTCTTGTTCTTGCGAGCATCCTTGTAAAAAAATTACGCAACATATCATACTGAATGTTTTTTTGAACATGGAATTTCAACCTCCTAATTTCAACTGTAAAATAGGAACATTAAATTTTTATAAACTGACGCTAAAATTACTATAAAATCGCTTGAGTAATTGAACATATATTTTTATGCTTATAAATAATAAGGTTTGATAAAGTGAAACTTTAATCAGTGGGGGTTTTGTTCATCCCCCACTGATTATTAGTTGAACCAATCGGGCTTTTATGGGCAGTTGATCCCCCACTTAACTTCTTTGCTTTCTCTGAATTTTGAGGTCGGGATCTTACTGCCCGTTAATGCGGGGTAAAGTGAGGATTTAAGATATGTCTATTAAAATAAGGTTTTTATTTTCTTATATTGCTGTTATCCTCGTTTCCATTACGCTTATATTAGTCGCGGGATTTTTAATCGTTTTTTCGATAACAGGTGACTTGGAAGCAGTGAAAAATTTCTATAAAAGTTCTTATATTCAAAAGCCGCTTACACCAGAAGAAGAGAATGCCTATCTTGAGTTGAAGTCAGCAGCTAAACAGCATCAATCTCAATTGTTAGATGAGTCGTTTGTCTCAGCAATAGAAAAAGAGGGTGTGAAAATAGTAGTAAGAAAAGGAGAAACACTTTCATATGCTTCAAACGTATTTGAAAGTGTATCTTTAAAAGAAGCCCTTCCGAAATTTGAATCAGCAAATATTAATAGTCGTGGTACAACGGAACTAGGCGATACATTTTATCGATATGTAAAGTTTGATTTTTATTTTCCTCAGGAAGAAGAGGGAAGTATATTTGTATTAAAAAAGCAAAGTTCATTTGTAGATCTTACACAAAAATTATTTCCAATCTTATTTGTATCTCTCTTACTACTAGCCATTTTACTCATTGGATTATTAAGTTACCTCGTTTCAAGAAGTGTAATAAAACCAATTTTTGTATTGAAAGGCGCAACGGAGAAAATTAAAGAAGGAAATTTAGATTTTCAAATACCAGTTACATCACACGATGAAATAGGGCAATTAAATCAAGGATTTGAGGAAATGAGGAAGAGATTAAAAGAATCGATAGAGATGCAAACACAGTATGAAGAAAATCGAAAAGAGCTTATTTCAAACATCTCTCATGATTTAAAAACACCGATTACATCAATTATCGGATATGTAGAAGGAATAAAGGACGGAGTAGCAAATACGCCAGAAAAAATGGATAAGTATTTAACAACTATCCATACGAAGGCAAAACATATGGACACACTCATTGATGAACTCTTTTTGTTTTCGAAGCTCGATTTGAATCGAGTTCCCTTTCAGTTTGAAACGGTTGAATTAAATATGTTTATGCAAGAGTTAATCGAAGAGATGCAAATGGATTTAAGTAAAGAAGGTATAGAAGTTAACTTGCAATTACATGCATCACCACTATATGTAACGGCTGATTGCGAAAAGATAAATAGAGTTATATCAAATTTAATTCATAATAGTGTGAAATACATGGATAAAGAAGAGAAGAAAATTACTGTAACAGTATCGAGTAATAATAATAAAGTTATTGTGAAAGTGATGGACAATGGATCAGGTATAGAATCTGATACGCTACCTTATATCTTTGAACGTTTTTATCGTGCAGAACAATCGCGGAATTCTAGCACAGGTGGAAGTGGACTTGGTTTAGCAATAGCGAAGCAAATTGTTGAAGAACATGGCGGGAAAATTTGGGCGGAAAGCGAGCTTGGTAAAGGCACAAGCATTTTCTTCTCATTGGAAAAAGTAGAGGAATGTGGTGAGTAAATTGAAAAGAATTTTACTAATAGAAGATGAAGTAAGTATTGCAGAATTACAGCGAGATTATTTAGAAATTAATGATTTCCAAGTTGATGTAGAGCATTCAGGAGAAATAGGTTTACAAACAGCCTTGCAAGAAGACTATGATTTAATTATTTTAGATATTATGCTTCCGAAAATGAACGGATTCGAAATTTGTAAACAAATACGTGCTGTAAAAGATATTCCGATTCTACTTGTTTCAGCAAAAAAAGAAGATATAGATAAAATTCGCGGACTCGGATTAGGAGCGGATGATTATATAACGAAACCGTTTAGTCCGAGTGAATTAGTCGCAAGAGTAAAAGCGCATATTGCCCGTTATGAAAGATTATTAGGAAATGTAAGTAAGCAACGTGATACGTTATATATTCACGGAATTTCTATCGATCAACGAGCGAGAAAAGTTTTTATAAACAATGAAGAAGTGGCATTTACAACGAAGGAATTTGATTTATTAACATTCTTTGTAACACATCCAAACCAAGTATTAAATAAAGAACAGTTATTTGAACGCATTTGGGGACTAGACTCAGCTGGTGATTTAGCTACTGTTGTTGTTCACATTAGAAAACTACGTGAAAAAATTGAAAGAGATCCTGCTCACCCGCAATATATTGAAACAGTATGGGGAGCTGGTTATCGTTTTAACGTGTAATATACCTGCCGAGTAATTGGCAGGTTTTTTGTATGTTATTCGAATGAAAAGGAAGAAATAGGTAATTTGTGTTAAAATGTAAAGAGAAACAAAACAGAGGAGAGCATAGGGAGCGAGCTATATGTTGGGGGATATATTAAAAGATAATAAATCAAATAAGACTTTAAAGATTGGAACTAATATCGTACTTATCTTATTGATTATTGGTGCAATACAAATGTTTTATGATGAAGATTCTACGAATGATCATTTCGGTTGGTTCTTTTTTGCGATCTTTTGGGTAATTAAAAGCATTTCTAGCTCTAAGGTAAGTTTAAAAGATAGAGATAAAAAGTCGGTATTACTTGATGTGGGTTTAGTTGTTATTTCTTTTGTTTTTTTAGTTGTTTTTAGTGTGAAATATTTCATTTGAAAAAAGCTCATAGTCGTATAGAGGCTATGATATTTTTGTCAGTGTTTAGTTTTTATTGATAATAATGGTAATAACGATTTATAAAATGTTTGAGTAGTAGAAGTAAACTGAGCAGCTTCTTCTAAAAAAGGATAATGGTTGCTGTTTTCGAATGGAATGAAGATAGAATTACGTATCCCATCATGTATCTCGATAGAATATTGAATTGGGCACTGTACATCATATCTTCCGCATATAATAAGTGTCTTTGTTTGGATGGAAGGTAAATTCTCTCTTAAATCAAATGAAGGATATTCATTGGCGAAAGCATTCATCCGGCTAATGGACATTGTTTTATTGATTGGTTTACAAAAATAAGAGTTGTAGTTTTCTGGTTTATACAATGATAATTTTGTTCTCTTAGTAGATAGTTCTTTCCGTTCTTCATTTGTAAGGTGAGGGCTTTTTAAGTTTTCGATGAGTTTTTGCATATAATGAAACTGTGGATGTGCTGGGTGATAAATGCAGAATGGTGTTTCGGTATAGTTACTTGCTGCAGCTCCTGCTACGACTAATGATTGTAAGGAATGTGGATATGTAATTGCATATAAAAGTCCAAGCATACCACCTGTTGAATGGCCAGCGAAATGCCATGTTGGAAGTTGTAATGCTTCTCGTATGGCTTCCAAGTCGTGGATTGTTTCAATCATGCTTAATTCTTTTTCTGAATTGGCTTTTAACGAGTTACCAGCGTCTCGTAAATTAATGAGAAATACACGATGCGTAGCAGTAAAAACATCCGCAAAGTAATCACCAGTTTCATTAAATTGTGAATAGTGATGTGTAATACAAAGCGATTCGCCATCTCCTTTTGTAAAGAGTTCAAATGTACCACGTTTCGTGTGGATCATTTGTCGTTTCCACATAATATCACTACCTTTTCTCATAAAAGTTGGGCCAGGCTGTTATGAAATGAAAATATATCGGCGCATTTCGAAATATATCAGCGATTATTAAAATATATCGACTTACCGACAGAAACCGACAATAAATAAAAGGAGGCTATTCAAAAACGAGCCTCCTTTTCGTTTAGTACAAAGATTTTGTCATATTATTCCGAATAATTTCAAGGGATTTCGCTACAGTTAATGCATTCTTTTCTTCAATTTCTGGTTTACGGGGGATAGGTTTATACATGTTGTCTGGATCTTCCCATGTGAGGGGAAGTTCTGTTTCTGCTTGTCCTTTCCAAGCTTCAATCCATTCTGGAGGGAGATAACCTGAGATGTTTTGGATGTTGTTCATTTCGAGCCAAATGAGTGCCCAAGCTCTTGGAACGACGCGCCAGTGATCATAGCCACCGCCACCGACAGCGATCCAGCGACCGTCGCAATATTCATTAGCAATTTCACGAGCGAGCTTCGGTATTTCGCGGTAAATATTCATTGTCGCACAAAGATGCGTAAGTGGGTCATAATAATGTGCGTCAGCACCATTTTGCGTTAAAATAATATCCGGTTTAAAGTACGCTGCAACTTCTTTTACAACAGTTCGATATGATTCTAAGAACGATTCATCTTCTGTAAAAGCATCGAGTGGAACGTTAAAAGAATAACTATAGCCATTACCTTGTCCGCGTTCATTTACAGCGCCAGTTCCAGGAAATAAATAGCGACCAGTTTCATGCAGTGAAATGGTGCATACGTTAGGGTCATCATAAAACGACCACTGTACGCCATCACCGTGATGAGCATCTGTATCAATATATAAGACGCGTAAACCGTATTTCTTTTGAATATATTTCATTGCGATAGAACTGTCGTTATAAATACAAAAGCCAGATGCTTTGCCGCGAAAGCCGTGATGTAAGCCGCCACCTAAATTGAGAGCGTGCTTTACTTTCCCAGAAAGAACAGCATCGACAGCTGTTAATGTACCACCAACGAGCAATGCGCTTGCTTCGTGCATATTTGGGAACATCGGTGTATCTTCTGTTCCGAGTCCATATGTCATTGCAATTGATTTTTCTAACTTTCCTTCTCCAGCACGTTTTACCGCATTTATGTACTCCTCTGTATGAACGTAGGCGATTTCTTCATCTGTAGCCGTCCGTGGTGAGATGATTTGAGAGGGAGAGATGAAACCGCCCTTTTGTAATAAATCATACGTAAGTGTGACGCGCAGTTGGTTAAAAGGATGATCAGGGCTAAATGAATAGCCCCGGAAGTCATCCGAATAAATAAACGCGCTACTCATGCCTGCATCCCCATGATGTTTGGCCATAATACGCGGTAGCCTTCTGCTTCAAGTGCATCAATCACTTTTAGAGGATTCATCGTTTGAATGCGGAAAACGAGTACTTTATCATTCTCATCTTTTGCTGGATAGACGAGAACGCTCACGATATTTATTTGTAAATCACTAAAAATAGCAACGACTTTTCCAAGAATACCAGGTTCGTTTTTTACTTGAATTTCAATTTGCGAACTTGGTTGATGTGCTCCTGTTAATTTTACTAACGTGTGTAATACTGTAGATTCAGAAATGATTCCAACTAACTTCCCGGCCTTTGTAACAGGAAGACAGCCAATTTTATTTTCAAAAAATAAAGTAGCAATTTCCTCAACAAAATCGAGAGGATGGCAAGTCATAACAGGATGTTTCATAATAAGTTCGAGCGGTTGCTGTAGCATATCGAGTGAAACTTGTTCATCTAGAATAGACGGACTTGCATCTCTTACATCCCGATCAGAAATAATGCCTACGACGTGATTATTTTGATCGACAATTGGAATGTGCCGAATGCCTTTCGTGCGTATCGTTCGGATTGCTGTTTCGATTGTATCGTTTGGATGTAATGTAACTACATTTTGATTCATAATTTCTTCTACAATCATTCCAGTTGCCCCCTTTATTAATACATAAAACGATTGTGAAAACGTAGACGATCAAAAGCTTGAATAGAATCCGTATCAACGCGTTTACCGATGCGGACCATTAAACAGTTGGCAGGATGTGAACAAATTTCAGGATCGTCTGTAGCCATCCATTGTAACCCGCCAGCATTCATCATCTTCTCCATTACTTTTCGGTATTCCCACACATTCAATCCTGTTTGTTTCAAATCCCAGTGCCAATAATATTCAGTCGTCAATATAATGTAATCTTCCATATAATCGTCCATCATAGAAACCTCTAGTAAGTTCTTTCCGACAGAACTCCCGCGGAAGGCTGGGACTACTTCAATTGCCCCAAGCTCAATTAAGTTTTCCATTTTTCCTTCTGACCATCGTTCAAGTGGATCAGGATACAAGTATGTAACATATCCAACAATTGTTTGGTCATGTCTAGCAATAATGAGACGAGCTTCTGGTAATTTAGAAATTTCGACAATTGCTTTATATTGTTGCTCGGCAGGACGAAACGCAATTAAGTCTGGATGAAACTCATACATTTCTAAGTTATGTGTAGAGACAGGACCTTCAATAATTAAAGTGCCTTTCGCTGTTTTTAAGTTTCTAGCATTATATATTTTTTTATGAATCAATGTATTGCTCACCACCTTGAGGGTTTGTGAATCTATTAATATCGTACTTTATAATATATGCGATGTGAATCGAAATTTGTCATTAAAAATTTGTCTAAAAATCAACAAATATACTGAAAATTTTAAATAATGTCATTATAATAGATAATAGAATACATAGGAGGGGGATGTAAAGTATGAAAGTAGAAACGCTTCCTGTCATTAAAGGAGAAAATAATTTGCCGAATTATGATGAGGCATACGCGAATTTTAACTGGGAAGAGGTTAATAAAAACTTTACTTGGAATGAAACAGGCCGAGTAAATATGGCGTATGAGGCAATTGATAAGCATGCGAAATCCGATCGAAAGAATAAAGTAGCTCTTTATTATCAAGATGGATCGCGAAAAGAGAAATATACATTTAAGGAAATGAAGGATTTTTCTAATAAAGCAGGAAACGTCCTTAAGAATTATGGCGATGTAGAAAAAGGCGATCGCGTTTTTATTTTTATGCCACGTTCTCCAGAGTTATATTTCGCACTTTTAGGTGCAGTGAAATTAGGAGCAATTGTTGGACCGCTATTTGAAGCATTTATGGAAGGCGCAGTTCGCGATCGCTTAGAAGATAGCGAAGCAAAGGTGTTAATTACAACGCCTGAATTATTAGAGCGCGTACCATTAAATGATTTACCGGCTTTAAAAACAGTTTTCCTTATTGGAGATAATGTAGAAGAAGGCGGTAAAACGGTAGCGTTCAATCCGTTATTTGAACAAGCTTCAAAAGAATTACATATTGAATGGTTAGGCCGTGAAGACGGTTTGATTCTACATTACACGTCTGGTTCTACTGGTAAGCCAAAAGGTGTGCTTCATGCGCAAAACGCAATGGTTCAGCACTATCAAACGGCGAAGTGGGTATTAGATTTAAAAGAAGACGATGTATATTGGTGTACTGCTGACCCGGGCTGGGTAACTGGAACAGCTTACGGTATTTTCGCACCGTGGTTAGTTGGAGCGTCAAATGTTATTTTAGGTGGACGCTTTAGTCCAGAAGCTTGGTATGAAGCACTGCAAGATTACGGTGTGACGGTTTGGTACAGCGCACCAACAGCATTCCGTATGTTAATGGGAGCTGGACAAGACGCAATTAAAAAATATGACTTATCACAAGTTCGTCACGTATTAAGCGTTGGTGAGCCGTTAAATCCAGAAGTAATTCGCTGGGGTATGAATGCATTTGGACTTCGTATTCATGATACGTGGTGGATGACAGAAACAGGTGGACAAGTAATTTGTAACTACCCTTGTATGGAAATCCGTCCAGGTTCAATGGGTAAACCAATTCCAGGTGTGAAAGCAGCGATTGTTGATAATGAAGGAAATGAAGTGCCTCCTTACACAATGGGTAACTTAGCAATTGCGAAAGGTTGGCCATCTATGATGCGCGGGATCTGGAATAACCAGCAAAAATATGAATCTTATTTCATGCCGGGAGATTGGTACGTATCAGGTGACTCTGCTTATATGGATGAAGATGGATACTTCTGGTTCCAAGGACGTATCGACGATGTAATTATGACGTCAGGTGAGCGCGTTGGTCCGTTTGAAGTAGAAAGTAAATTAATCGAGCATGCTGCTGTTGCAGAAGCTGGTGTAATTGGTATTCCTGATCCGGTGCGCGGCGAAATTATTAAAGCATTTATCGCACTTCGAGCAGGATACGAACCATCTGATGAATTAAAAGAAGAAATTCGTCAATTTGTAAAGAAAGGCCTAGCAGCTCATGCAGCGCCACGACAAATTGAATTTAGAGATAAATTACCGAAAACGAGAAGTGGTAAAATTATGCGACGCGTATTAAAAGCGTGGGAGCTGAATTTACCAACAGGTGACTTATCAACGATGGAAGATTAAGAGGGAAAGGTCTGAACGAAAAATGTTCAGGCCTTTCTTTTTTATGATATCATGAACTTGTATATATAAGTTAAAGGGGATAGTATGATGAAAACAGAAAAGGAAAAGATGATACTAGGAGAAATGTACATACCGGCTGATCCAGTTTTAGTACAAGAAAGAGAGCAAGCACGTATATTAACGAGAAAATTAAATGATACGCCAGAAGAGCAATTAAAAGAGCGTAGCGAAATCGTAAAAGAATTATTCGGAACGACAGGAGATAATATTCATCTTGAATCTTCTTTTAGATGTGATTACGGCTATAACATTCATGTCGGTGAAAATTTTTACGCGAACTTTGACTGTACGATTTTAGACGTATGCCCGGTAACAATCGGAGTGAACTGTATGTTAGCTCCAGGTGTTCACATTTATACAGCAACGCACCCACTTGATCCGGTAGAGCGTATAAGCGGATCAGAATACGGAAAACCAGTTACAATTGGCGATAACGTATGGATTGGCGGAAGAGCAATTATTAATCCAGGTGTAACAATTGGAGACAATGCGGTGATCGCATCTGGTGCTGTCGTAACGAAAGATGTGCCTAATAATGTAGTAGTTGGCGGGAATCCTGCAAAGATTATAAAAAAACTAAAATAATATTTGAACGAAGTGCCTTCCTCGTCTGTATACATTTATGAAAGAATAGATGAGGGAGGCTTTTATATGTCTAATAAATTACTTCTTACTTTTGCTGTAATTGGAATTATAGTTGTATTTTCTTGTGGTCTTTTCTTACCGATACCAATTGGATATAGAGTATCAATGCTGACAGCTGGAGTTATAATGGGTGTTCTGTTTTCAATCATTATTCCATTTGATAGAAAACATATAGTACGGAAAAATGGATATAAAATTGATTTTACAAAAACAAAAGTGTATTTTCGCTGGAATGTATTTGACACTATTTCTGTCTGCCTTGCGTTGTATGCATGCATATGTGTGCAAGCGTTAAATACTTTAGTTGCAATGGGATTTACGATTCAAAACCCATATGTTCAATTTTTTACAAATCAATCACAATTGTGGGTTTTCATTGCAATTGCATATTTAATTTCCCGCATTTCATTAACGTTAAAAGGGATAAAGGAGATCAAAAATCATGGCGCAGATTGGGATTGAGGAGGAGCTCATGCTTGCGTATCAAAGTGGAGATAAGCAGGCTGGGGAAAAACTATATGTTTTAATCAAACCAGCGCTATACATATTTTTATATCGATTTAATCGAGATGAACAATTAAGTATCGACCTTGTACAAGATACGTTTTTGACGCTAGAGCGTAAGAAACATATGTATGAACCTGAGAAAGGTAAAATAAAAACGTATTTATTCCAAATCGGTTACCGTCTTATGATTAATAAATTAAATAGAAGAAAAAAGTGGCGTACACTTTTGCCGTTTTTAGTGCCGATTCAGGAAAACGAGTTTTCTCACGAAGATCGGCTCACAGTAAGAGAAGCAATTTTGAAAGTTCCGGAAGAACAGCGGGCTGTCCTCATTCTTTCTTATTATCATGATATGCAGCAAAAAGAAATTGCAGAAATATTAAACATTCCGATTGGAACAGTGAAATCGAGACTTCATAACGGAATAAAGAAATTGAAACAGTTGCTGGAGGTGGACGAAATTGAGCGAAAATCCCTTTAAAAGTGAATATAAGTTAAAGCAACATTTAGATAGTGATCATGTAGAAATACCAGACTTTCCAAAAACGGTAAGTCGCTTCGATCGATTAATCGGATTTCTTGGTTCTCCAGCGAAAGATCCTGTAGAGGCGACGATTGGGAATGATTTATCAGTTGTGTTTCACGTATCGTTATTAGTTGGTATTCCAATTCTTTCCCTTATTACGATACTCTTTATGGCGTTGTAAAGGATTGACAAGGAGAGAAATCCGGCCCTTATTTGACACGCCTATATAAATGATGGTATAAAGAAAAGTATATGAATAATTGAGCGTGGAAAGGGAGAAGTAGTGATCATTTCCCTGTTTTAGAGAGCTGATGGCCGGTGAAAATCAGCACATAGATGATCGCGAATTACGCCCCTAGAGCATCTTTTTTCGATTGAATTGTATTCAAAAGGGAAGAGACGGTGCTAAGCCGTTATGTAAATAAGGTGGTAGGCTTTTTTTGGTCTACAACTAGGGTGGTAACGCGATAATCAAAATCGTCCCTTATTTGAAGGGGCGATTTTTTTATGTTTTTAACCTTCACGCCAGTAATGAACTTAAAGGAGAGTATGTAGGATATGGGTATTTTACAAGATCTTGAATTTCGCGGTCTAATTAATCAGCAAACAGACGCTGAGGGCCTTGAGCAATTATTAGAAAAAGAAAGCGTTAAATTATACTGTGGTTTCGACCCGACAGCGGATAGCTTACACATCGGTCATATGTTACCAGTATTAATGTTACGTCGTTTCCAATTAGCTGGTCACCAACCAATCGCACTTGTTGGCGGTGGTACTGGTATGATCGGTGATCCAAGTGGTAAAAAAGCAGAGCGTACATTAAATACGAAAGATACAGTTGCTTACTACACAGAAAGCATTAAAAACCAACTTTCAAACTTCTTAGAGTTTGAAAACGTGGACAACCCAGCAACGATGGCTAACAACTACGACTGGCTTGGTAGCTTAGATGTAATTTCATTCTTACGCGATATCGGTAAAAACTTCGGTTTAAACTATATGTTAGCAAAAGATACAGTAGCATCTCGTTTAGAAACTGGTATTTCATTCACTGAGTTCAGTTACATGATTTTACAATCATACGACTTCTTAAACTTATACCAACAACATAATTGCCGTCTGCAAATCGGTGGTAGTGACCAATGGGGTAACATTACAGCTGGTCTTGAATTAATCCGTAAATCAGAAGAAGATGCGAAAGCATTCGGTTTAACAATTCCACTAGTTACTAAATCTGATGGTACGAAGTTTGGTAAAACAGAAGGCGGCGCAATTTGGTTAGACCCAGAGAAAACAACTCCTTACGAGTTCTACCAATTCTGGATTAACACAGATGACCGCGACGTTGTTAAATACTTAAAATACTTCACATTCTTATCTCATGAAGAAATTCTTGAGCTTGAAAAACAAGTAGCTGAAGCGCCAGAAAAACGTGCAGCACAAAAGGCATTAGGTTCTGAAATGACAAAACTTGTTCACGGCGAAGAAGCATTAGAGCAAGCGATTAAAATTTCAGCTGCATTATTCAGCGGTTCTGTAGCAGAACTAACTGCAAGCGAAATCGAGCAAGGATTCAAAGACGTACCATCTGTAGAACGTACTGCAGAAGATACAGTATTAATCGACTTACTTGTAGAAAGCAAAATCTCTCCATCAAAACGTCAAGCACGTGAAGATGTAACGAACGGCGCAATCTACGTAAACGGTGAGCGTACACAAGCGTTAGACTACGTTGTAACAGAAAACGACCGCATCGAAGGTAAATTCACAATCATTCGCCGCGGTAAGAAGAAATATTTCTTAATTCGTTACTAATAAATAAAAAGCTTTGAGGAAATTCCTCAAAGCTTTTTTGTTTTAATCTCCTTTTCGAGTTCATACGGAAATCACATGTAAGCGGTATGATAAATGTATAATAACTAGAAAGGAGTGGTAAAACAAAATGTCACTAGAAGCGCTCATTATTTTTTCTTTGCTAAATGCGGGTCAGCTTGCAGAGAATTCTAAGGTGGATGTACATAAAGAGCAGAAAGATGCTTATGTATATGTTCAGAAAGAGGAAAATAAATAATTTTAATATATATAAATAAGAGCTACTCGAAGTAACTGTTTTGGCGTCTTCGGTAGCTTTTTGAATTATGAATAAATAGGAATTAATTCTCGCTTAAAATCTTCGTACATTTCAAAGGCAATTTTCATGATTTCTTTGAGTTCATCGTAACTGTGGAAATATAATACGAGTACTTTTTCCGTGTCATTTGATAACAATCTTATAAATATGTCCCAAGGGTCTCCAACTCTAACTTCATCATTATGCCATGCTTCCCAAATCAATTCAGCAACACCATATTTTAAGCTGATGTTAAATCTAAAGGCGTAGCTATCTTTGTTTTTTACTTCACCTACAATAAAAAAGTCTGCTTTTTTATTGTAACGAGCTTTATAGCCAAGAGACTCGAATACTTCAAATACTTTTTCATTTTCATAGTTTTCAAATGTAGTTTCACTATTAGAAAATTTTTCTGATAAAGCTTTATATCTTTCTACAAAGTTAATTTTCTCAAGTACCTCTTTTATTTCAAGTTCTAAATCATATGCCATCAATTATTCCTCCCTAAATCTAATCCTAATAGCATATTTACCTTTCATTTCTTTCAAATACGTCTCAAAATTTTCCCTGAATTTGTTTCTTTTTTCGTACGTGAAATTGAAGTCTTTACAAATGTATAATTTGCTTGATACAGTTCATTTTGAAGTATCTTAGTTATAATATTTTCAACAGTAAAATCAAATATTCTTTTTCCATGATATTTGATTCGAAACAAAGGAGCAAGCTAGCGTAAACGTTAGTTTAAATATTAATCAGGTGTTTTTCTTTGTGTGATTTTTATCTCCATCGCCATGCAATCGTGGTATCTTCAATGTGGATTGCTGGAATGCCGATTCCTAAATATTTCCCTTCGTTTTCATCGAAAACGGACCAATTTTCATCGTCTAGAAATTCAGGGTCAATACTTTCAAAGCCAAAAGTACTGTCTTCGTCTACCATTTCACGAAAATATTCTTGATAGGGTTTACTATTATCATTTAAATGTATTGTTCCAGACATCCATGGTGTTTCTGCAAAAATGTCTCTAATTTCACCTATTTCAGTATCTTTAAAGTATAATTTCATATTTGCACCTTCTTATTCATGAATTTTGAAATAGTCTTTTGGTATTTCGCCTTTTATCAAATACTCATTATCTCTTTTTGTCCACTTTAGAGCGAGTTTTTCCAATGAGGTGTTGTTAGTCTATCCTGCGCAATTAAACGTTCGAAATCGAATAGAACGGTATAAATTTTAGTTAAATGAAGAAATCCGGCTCTTGTGAGTCGGATTTTCTTTTTTTATATTTAAAATAATATTGTTTTTCTTGAATATGAAATTATGAATAGATAGGAATTAATTCTTGTGGCTCCACTTTTACTATTCATGTTAAAAGTCTAAATCTTTTTCATTACCATCATAATCTACTAGTAATGATCCTTCGTCTAAGGTATCCATTAACCATTCCACCAAACCATTCCATGATCTAGAAACGCTGTGAGTCTCCCTATCCCATTGTATTACCGTTGCATCGTATCCATTGCTTGATTCTAAGTCTATACATATCGAGTCACCATAGTTTAAATCTGCGATGATTAAATACGTGTCTGGCATCTTTGTCGGTCTTCGTTCTTTTTTAAACGAATCATTTAGATAGGAGCCACCACGCTGTTTTGGGCCCCCAGCAGCTGTATGAATTTCTGACAGGACTGTTCCAGGTATAAATAATTCTCCACCATTACACACTTGGAGAAAATCTTTATATATATCAGGAATTTGAATGTTAAGTTCATTTTGAAGGCTTGTTATATCTTCTAAGCTGATTCCATTATTTAGGTTGTGAATACCATCTACATATTTATTAACTTCCTCAAAAAATGGTTGTAAATGATTGTTTTTTGAATAATATTTTCTTAGCATAAAACCATCTCCCTCTATTCATGTTTCCAAGGCGCAACGTCTCCAAAGTCAGTCATACTATCATTCTTAGGAGTATAGTAGCCATTTGTAGGATTGTGATAATTCCCACGATGGGCGTCAAGATGTTCGTTTACATCCATATTCCTTCCCTTTAAAAATTGAATGTTATCTGGTTCACCAGCAAAATCAGGATATTCATTAGCAGATTTCATATGTTGTCCCTCGTAGCCTTTCACTTTTCCTGTTTGTAATAACTCTAGTTTTTCTGCAGGGGTCCAATCTCTCGTTCCTTTTCCAGTTTTTTTAATTAATTCTTTCTCTTGTCTCCATGCGTGGCGAACAGCTTTCTGGCGAAGAGCTGAAAATTGTTTATCTGTTAACCATTTTCCGTTTACATTATATTGTTTTTTTTCATCAACAATCCGTATTTTTTCTGTATTCTTAACACTATTACCAACCTCGCTAGAAGACTGGGATTTTTGAAGGTTGTTAGCATCGGCTTTCTCCTTTATTCTACCACTAGTCCCATTAGAAGAAGAGTGGAACTTTTGAAGAGTATCCTTACCATTTTGAATTGCATTACGCCCAACAAATACACCATGTCCAACAAGACTAACTCCAGCCGTTGTAGCAGCTGCATCAAACGTAATAGCAATTGGTGATGCTAATCCACCAGTTCCTACTGTTGCGACTAGAGTTAAAAAATTAGAGCCGCCTATGACGGTAAGGCCTTCTAGAATTTCTATAATGGAAGCCGCCCCTGCTATAACATTTCCCGTGAACCTTCCCGCTTGATAAGTTAACTTGCTTTCTAATTCATCATTATCAGGTGATTCTAGTCCAATAACGCTTTCGAAAGCCGCGCTGCCAGCGCCTTGAAAAAATTCTTTCATAAATTCCCAAGTACTGATAGCTGTTTTTTCATACCATGGTCTATTGGCTTCTTGTTCTCGTAAAGCAATTGCTTTTTCAATTTGTGCTTTACTTGCTGTAATTGCTTGAATAGGACCCGTCCACTCCATATTCAACCCTTGCGTACTAAATGTACCACTTGCAGGACTAAAACCTTTTCCACTTTGAACTTCCGCCAAACCTGTCGCAATGCTAGCGGCTAGTTGGAGTGCAGTATCATAATTATTACTAGAAGTATAATTAAATTCATATAGATGTTCTAATTTTTCTTGCAGTTTTTGCCTCATGACAGTAAAAAGATTTACCATAGCGTCCATACCTGGGATCGGCATAGTTTGGTTGAGCGCTTCTGTACTTGCTATCATTCGGTCAATTTCCCGAATTTGTTCTAATATCTCTTGTTCAATTATATCTGTAGAAGCGACCTGTGATTGAAATTGATTTGGAAAAGCATTATTCTGACGGATTAATTCTTCGCATAAGTAAATGATTCCTTGTGCTAACGGATGAAAAGTTTGTAAGAAATATGCTTTTGCACTGCTATATGTTTGTCCTTGTAGAACAGTATCCAATGCAAAAGCATCAATAGAATGAATAATTTGTTCCATACCTTGAATAGTAGCGGTACAGAAAGCGTTCATACTTTCTGTTTGAGTTTGTACTTCACCGAGATACATATTTAAAGACATGAACTTTCCCTCCCCCTTACAAAAAAATAATACCAATTTAAGGAAGAGGTTGTAAATGTAATGTTCTAATTATTCTGAAAACAAAACTTGTTCATTAAGTTTTTTAATCTCATTCGGATGCTCGGGTGAT
Source organism: Bacillus cereus group sp. MYBK14-1 (assembly GCF_051916885.1). Lineage (NCBI taxonomy): Bacteria > Bacillati > Bacillota > Bacilli > Caryophanales > Bacillaceae > Bacillus > Bacillus cereus group sp. MYBK14-1. The sequence goes on from NZ_JBQAHM010000007.1 coordinate 36,238, forward strand.
GAAGAGGTTTTTTAGTTGAATGTAAATAGAAAAAGGGAAGGTATAGATTATGTGCAAATAAATACGTTGTAAAAATCATGTTAACAAAAGGAGAGTACAGCAAAGAAAAATGAGTTATGGGATAGAATGTAGTGTTTTTAAGTGTTAGAAGAAGGGGGGAGGTTTTTATTAATGTGGATAAAAAATGGATGAAATTCTAGAGAGAGGGTTAAGTTTTATTTTGTTACATTGTTTTGTTTTTATACATATAATCGGCTATATTCAATAAAAAAAGCCCAGGCCCCTTGATAAACAAGGTTCCTAAGGCTTTTAATAATACTCTTTGCAGAGTACCGAGATTAACGAGAGTAGAACTCCTTAGTATTAAAAACCCTTATATTATCAAGGTTTCGAGGCATGATTTTAAAAATCCCCCCCAAAAGTTCCCCCAGCTGTAAGTAAACTTGTACTAAATGCAGCGACTGACTCTTCTTCTAATTCCTTAAATGAATGACCATATATATCAAAAATCATTTGCGGTGTATTACCTAAACGATCAGCAATAACTTTTACTGGTATCCGCTGGCTAATTAATAATGTTGCATGTGTGTGTCTTAAACCATGTGGAGTGATTTTTTTCAAAGTTGTATGTTTTAATATGCGTTGAAAACTATACATTAAAGGGTTATCTGTTATAGGTGTTCCAGATTGATAAGATATGAAAACAAAATCATCATCGTTTAAGTGCAGGCCGAAAGAGAGCTTTGTTTTTTTACACCATGTTCTATATGCCTTCAATTGATTAATGAGAGTATCATCAATTAAAATCGTACGGAAGCTATTTTTAGTTTTGGGTGTGCGTGTTCCCTTGTTATCACGAGTGCGTTCTACAGTTAGAGTTTTTTCTTCGAAATTAATGTTTTTCCACTGTAAACCGAGTGCCTCACCTTTTCTTAATCCAGTGAAAGCAAGTAACAAAATTATGCTATAGTTTGTAATGTTCTCGTGCTTTTTAGCAGCTGCTATGAATTCATTTAACTCTTCAGCTGTGAAGAAGTTTTCTACTGTCTTTTCTTCATTTGGTATTGTAATTTTATTAAATCTATTACGAGGAATAAGTTCATCATCCACAGCTGCATTGATTGCGATTTTAAAAAGTCTGTGAAAAAGTTGAACGGTACTAGGTTTATATTTCTTTAATAGTTCATTAATATAAACACGCTTGTAAGTTGACTTATCTAATTCAGCTAATTTATATTTACCGAGCAGTGGCTTCATTTGATACTTAATAGCATTTTCTCGTTGTGAACATGAAGAGATTTTCCATTCATTTTTATGAGTTTCGTACCATATATCTAACCATTCTGAAATAGTTAAATTGGAGTTTTTAACCTGTTTAACTTCGCCATTTAAGATACTTGTCTTAACTTCAAGTAGCCCTCGGTAAGCTTCATTTTCAGATTTATAACCCTGTTTGTATTTTTCTCGCCTTTTCCCCAATGAATCGTAGTATCTATGCCTAAAACACCATAGTTTTATACCTTTGGCATTGAAATAATAGTATAATTCAGGATCTTTCTTTGTTTTATTTAGTTTCATTATTTATCTACCCTTTCGTGCGTGAGCAAACGCTATTAAAAGGGAAAGGATACTTATAATTATTTAATTATGAAGTTTTCAATAAACTTTAAGATATCTTTTTTATTCTCACTAGTTAAGGTTTTTTTGTCATAGCAAATGTCTACGTCCATCTGCAGTAGATAATGTAGATCAAATAGATGTTCATTTTTAGTAAGAATCTGACTTTCTACTCCGTCTTCTTCATCCATAATATTTATGAATTTAGGCACAAATGAAGTTAACGGTATTGTCTTTGAAGAATTAAAAGGATCATCAAAAATGTTACCAGGTATTTTATGAATTGCTTCTTTTATCTGCTCTTCTTTTTCTTCATTTGTTAAAGTTTCATCATTTTCGATAGTTGGATAACTAATATAACCAGCTAGATAAGACAGATAATTAAAATGAATATCTAATCCTTCAGCTATTTTCTCTAATATTTCTGCTGATGGTTTTTTATGACTACCTGTCTCTAATTGTGATAAATAAGGATGCGATATACCTGTTAATTCTGCTGCTTTTCTTAATGAAAGCTTTTTGTCCGTACGAATCTTTTTTATATATTCACCTAATTCGATCTTAATCACCTTCTTTTATTTATTTGTCTAAATTTTACTTTAGGGTGGTATTTATGTCAAACAAATTTAAAATAATGGTTGACGACACCAAACGATAGATTGTATACTATGACCAAGCAAAGAAAAAGTTGGTGAGAAAAAATGATTGAAATAAAATTGAAAGATGAAATAACAACTAGGCTTTTAATTGCTAAAACAGGTAAAAGCTTAAGAAGTTTTTCTAAAGAAAATGGTTTCTCTCATGCTTATTTAAGTCAAATTCTAAAAGGGGATCGTAATCCATCACCAGTAGTAGCGACAAAAATTTCTAATGGTTTGAATCTCAAAATAGAAGATATTTTTTTTATCAAAGTGGTTGGTGACAGCAAACAAAATAGAAGGGAGATTCAATATGGAATTAGCAACAATCAATGTTGATGTTGACCAAAAACAGTTGCGTGATTACATCCAAAAGAAAATTGATGAGAGTATCCATCAAACATTTTTTACAATTGATATTAATAAAATGGCTGAATTAACGTGCATTTCTAAATCCAGCCTCGAACTTGATATACTTCAAGATCCGAGAGTCAAACAATTCGAACGTCGTAAACCTGGTGGAAAAAGATACTGGTTTTATGAGCCGACGATGGAAGCAATTAAACAAATTATGGATTGTTGGTAAAAGTAGAAAATTAAATAAAAAGCGTGAGCAAACGTGAAAATTAGAAGTTTTATCAAATTTAAAGATAAGTGATTTTTTTGATATTCAAAGGGTTGAGGTGAATACGTGTGAGCGAAGTATCAGTTAATAAGTTAATTTCAACTGCTGAAATACGTGAAGACAAGTTACATATCATCTTAGAAAAAGCGGAGAATGGTGATCCAAGAGCGATCAAAGTTTTAAGAGAAATTAACCGAATATTAAAGCAAGTGTGATAGACCATTTTAAAAACATTATTAAGAGAAAGGAGGTGCTCATTTTTGAAAGTTACCATGCCGCACTATATAACAAGAATTGATGAAATGTTACCTGGTGCAAAGGTTATACAACTTACAGGATATACAAATAGAAATAAAGATTATCAGAAAGCTAAAAGTCCAATAGGCTCATGGCAAAGCAGTTCTTCTTTAAATGAGGAACAAATAAGCAATTGGATAGAAAAAGGCGGCTGGATAGGTGTAAGGATACCAAAGGGTTTTTATTTGGTAGATATTGATAACACACAAGAAGGAGAGTTGTTGAAAGAACTTCTTGAGGGTGAAAATATAAAACATCATGCGATTAAAACCCCTAATGGATTGCAGTTTATTTTTAAGGGAGAAACGGATAGAACACTTAATCAAGGTCAATATCAGAAATATGTTAACCGTTTAGGTTTAACACAAGATACACGGGCTGCTGAAAAAGGTTACATAGTTTTTCCGACTGAAAATACTGAAGGTCGTTATGTACTATCTCAAAGTATGGGTGGGTTAGACGAGTTACCATATTGTTTATATAAAGTTTGGAATGCTCAAAAAACACCTTCAACTATGGGGTATCCATATGAAAATAGTGGTTCACGTGATGGAGATTTTTATGATTTGGCAAGAAGGTTATTAACGTGCGGTGTAAGTAAAAAAGACGTATTAGAAAGCCTACAATTAGCTTATGAATATTTTGTACCGTACAAGAATGACTTTCCTTTCAATTCTATAAAGGAAAAGGTTGAATCAGCTTCAAAAAAAGTGGGTGAAAAAAAAGATAAAGTATCTAACGATATTATGGAATTTGAAATGCATGTAGATGGTATAAGCGAGGATAAAGTTATTCCTAAGCCTTTTAAAGTAGGGAATAAAGGTACACTTTTTGAGACCAGAGAGGATAAGGATGGAAATGAGATAACCAAACTCGTATCTCGAAAAACGCCATATATTACAAAGGAATTCCATAACATAGAGCGTCCACAAGTACTTTATGAAATTGAATGGAAGGAAAGCAATAGAACTGTAAGAGAAGTTGTGCCAGCTTCTACTATTGCTGTTAGAAAAGAATTATTAGAACTAAGTGATAAAGGATTTTCTGTGAATGATAATAACGTAAAAAAAATCATTACTTATTTTGACCAATATCTATTGATTAATAATATAGAACAAAATTATGCGGTAGAGCGTTTAGGACATATAAAGGATACTTTTATCCATCCTTTAGTTACTAAAGATATTGAGATTATGGCGATAGATCATGGTGAGAAACAACTACTTGAAGCCTTTGAAGTAAAAGGGACAGGTGATACTTGGAAAAAAGAAATATTTGAACGAATTAAGCAGCAACCTAAGGCAGTATTTTTTGTACTTTCTAGTTTTGCGAGTGTCATTATTAAAGATTTACGCTTGCAACCTTTCATTGTTGATTTAAGCGGAACCACTTCACAGGGGAAGACTACTACATTAAAAGTAGCCGCAAGTGTTTGGGGTAATGGGAGTTTAATGAGTGAATGGAATGCCACAAAAGTATCTATCGAGAGAAAATCAGCATATTTAAACAGTTTTCCATTATTACTAGACGATACACGAAAAGCCGATGAACGTATTTTAAAAGATGTTATTTATTCTTTCAGTGGAGGACGTTCAAAGGGAAGAGGAAGTTTAAAAGGTAGTCAGCGGGAGTTTACTTGGCACAATATTTTACTAAGTACAGGTGAAGTTTCTCTAAATGAGTACGCTAAAAATCAAGGTGGAGCAGCTGCAAGGATTATTCCATTAATTGACGAGCCATTAAAGAAAGATCATAGCAATATTATGGGACTTTATGAAGCGATGGAAAACAATTATGGAGCGATAGGAATAGAGTTCTTAAAAGTTTGGTTGAAATATAAGAAGGAGCTTACTCCAGAGTATCACAAGTTTAGAAAACACTATGTAGATAAAGCAAAAGGTAATGAAGTATTAACCCGATTAGCTGGATATTATGCAGCAGTTCATTTTACAGGCAGTGTATTGAAAAACAAAATGGACTTTGATATTGATCTAAAAGCCATTTCCTCATTATTTGATGATATAGCAGAAGAAAATAAATCCATTGATAAGCCACTTCAATTTTTAGAAGAGATACTTACGGATTTGGATAGTAGTAGACAAAACATATTTTATGATTATATGCCTAAAATTATTAAAGCGATTTATAAAGATAAACAAAGGCAGTTGTTTTTGACTCCAGCTTATACTACCGATTTCTTAGGTGTTGAAGAAAAGCAAGTAAGACGTGAATGGTTAAAGAGAGGTATGACAATTCCAGTTGAAAAAGGAAGTAAAGTAGTTGATTACAAACTTGTAAGCCATAAGGGTAAGAAATTTAATGGTATACCGTTAAATATGGAACTTGTAGGAGAACTAGGTTTTGACTTTTATGAATCTAATATGGATTTTTCAGATTAGTAGTAATAAGGGTAATAGGGAATTAGCTTATTTAAAATTTCTTATTACTGTTCAAAACCCTTATAAAACAAGGAGGGAATCAGTGAAAGTAATAAGAGTAATAAAAGTAATAAGGATTTTGATATATACATGTATTTAAAAAAAGAAAAGTTCAGTTTTATATGTAAGTATTTTGATTTCAAAAATGTATTACTTTTATTACCGATAAGTCAAATCCCTTGTGGGAGTAAGGGGGAATAAGGTAATACGTCCAAAAACTTATTATTACTCGTACTACTGATTTTTTTATAGAAAAGGAAATGAAGCTTAGAGCCGTAAGCATTCCAAGGTATTAACAAAAAGTAATAAGCACGTATTACTAAAAAAATGGAGGTAAGTCAATGGCAACTAAAAAAGCTCCAATCGTATTAGCGATTGAACGTGATGAAAAAGGAAATCTTAGTACATGGTGTCAATACTGTAGAAAGTTTCATCATCACGGAACAGGTGAAGGACACAGGGATGCACATTGTTTTGAGGAGGATAGTCCTTATATTCGTACAGGCTATGTCCTTAAGAAGATGAAGCTATCGGGTAAAGAGGTTGTTAGGATGGGAAACCCCTATGAATGAAATATTAGAACGATTGAAGGAACAATTAGAAATTCATCGTGATGATGAAAAGGTAATGGTAGATCGTTTAGACCTTAGGGAGCTTATACAAGAATACGAAATAGAAACAGGTAGAAAGAAAAGATGGCCAGATGAAAGGTGGTGAGTAAATGGCGAGTTTTTTCAATAAAATCTTTAACCGTAAAAAGACACCGCAAAGAACAGAAAGAGCAGATGTAATGAGTGGTGGAGCTGCAATATTCACACCTTTTAGTGGTAATGCTTATGAAAGTGATATTTACAGATCAGCAGTTGATAGCATAGCAAGAAATGCCGCAAAACTAAAGGGAACTCATGTAATGACATCATCAGACCATCGTAAAAAGGGTGACTATAATTTAAATCGGATTTTACAAGTAAGACCAAACCCTTATATGACGGCTTATGACCTTATTTATAAGTTGGTTACTCATTACTATCTTTACAATAATGCCTTTGCTTTTTTAGAGAAGGACGACAAAGGTAATTTAGTTGCTATTTATCCATTATCGCCACAAAGTGTGGAATACCTAACTGATCCAACAGGTGAAATGTATTGCCGTTTCTTATTTGCTAATAGCCAACAAGTCACATTGCATTTTGCAGAGGTATTTATAGTAAGACGTTTCTTTAATTCTAATGATCTATTAGGTGATACCAATACAGCAATTTTACCAACTTTAGATTTAGCACATACGCAAAATGAAGGATTGGGAAATTCTATAAAATCGAATGCAACTATTAGAGGTATCTTGAAATACAATCAAGTTTTATCACCAGAGAAGCTTAAAGAGGAAAAAGAAGCTTTCACCAACGATTACTTATCTATTGGTAATAACGGTGGAATAGCAGCGATTGATAATAAATATGATTATATTCCACTAGAAACAAAGCCGATGACTATTGATGATAAGCAGCTCGAGGCGGTAAAAAAGAAAATTTATGAGTATTTGGGTATTAGTGAAACTATTGTGAATAGCACTTATTCAGAGGAAGAGTGGGCGGCATTTTATGAAAGTGTTTTAGAGCCTTTAGCGATTCAATTCTCTTTAGAATTGACGGACAAGCTTTTCACAGAGCGTGAGCAGTCTTTCGGAAACTCTATCATTTTTGAGGCGAATAGGTTGCAATTTGCTAGTAATGAAACGAAAACGAACATCATTAAGGAATTAATGCCGTTAGGCTTATTCACAATAAATCAGGCATTAGAAATTTTGAATTTACCACCAGTAGAGGATGGAGACAAGCGACTTCAAACCTTGAATGTGGTCAATGCCGATAAAGCTGATCAGTACCAGCTTGAGGAAGGAGGGACAAAATGAGCAACCTTGAACAGATTATCAGTCAGTTAGAAAAAGAAATCTATGGAGACAAGGAGGTAACAGAAAATGAAGGAGTTACGAATAGCGGAACTAAGAGCAGCCGATCCGGTAGGTGACAGCAGCCTTATTCTAAACGGTAGACCGATTGTGTACGATCAACCTACCACTATAAAAGCACCATTTGGGGAATATATCGAGATTATTCAAAGAGGCGCATTAGAAAAAGCTGATTTATCGGATATTCGCTTATTGTATAACCACGATATGAGCAAAATTCCTTTAGCAAGAACACCTAAAACAATGTCCTTTGCGTTAGATTCGGCAGGATTAACAATGAGGGCGGAGTTACCAGAAACCGAAGAGGGAAAAAGCGTTTATACGGCAGTAAGGCGCCAAGACCTATCGGGAATGTCCTTTGCTTTCAAAGTACCAGAAGGCGGCAGCCGATTTGATGCAAAGACAAACACAAGGACAATAACCAAAATTGAAAAAGTCTATGAGTTTAGTATTTGTCCATTTCCTGCATATCCTCAAACGAGTGTGGAGGCAAGGGCAGCGATTGAAAGCTCATGGAATATGTTGAAATCAGCAGAAAGACAAGCATTAAAAATAAAAATTAATCAATTATTAATGAGGAGAGTGTAAGAATATGAAATTCACTACAGTAGCAGAGGCGTTTAACTATTATCGTAATCATTCTTTAGCAGAAATGGAATCAAGAGCAGCACAAATTAAAGGAACAGTGGATACAGATCCAACTGCAGATATTACATCTATCAATATTGAGATTGAAGGGTTGCAACAAGCGATGAATAACAGTAAGGAAAAACAAACACAAGCACAAAACCAAAATCAAACACCACCAGCAAATGGAACGGCACAACGTAGCCAATTTAATCCGATTACTGGAATGAACTTTAACCAAGGGCAACAGGTACCAACAGAGAACATTTTTGAAAGTACAGAGTACCGAAATGCATTTTATAAAACAATGCTAGGACAAAAACTTACAGATATTGAAACAAGAACCTTTAACCGAGCTATGGAAATTCAAGAGGCGGAACACCGAGCAGATGCATTTAATACTACAACTAATAGTGCAGCTGTATTGCCTACAACTACGTTAAATGAGGTTATCAGCAAGGCACGTACAATGGGTGGTTTGATCTCACACGTTCGAAACTTTAATATCCCAACTAATATTAGTGTACCAATTGGAACGCCAACGAATAAGGCTCAATGGCATGTGGAAGGTGCTCCAGTAGAAAGTGAAAAACTTTCCACAGCAGCCGTTAGTTTTGCAGGATATGAAATCATTAAAGTGTTCTCAATCAGTGCAGCAGCTAAGAAAATGACAGTACAAGCATTTGAAGCTTATATGATTGATGAACTTACTAATTGTGTAATGGAAGCTATTGCAGATGCATTAGTAAATGGTACAGGAGCAGGGCAAGGAACTGGACTACTTAAGGGAATTACATGGAACGCAACTAACAGCTTTACGTTTGCCAAAGCAGGCGCACCAAAATACACAGACTTTACAAAAATGCTAGCAATGTTAAAACGTGGATATGCAGCAGGCGCAAAATTTGCTATGAGTAACGCTACACTTTATAACCATGTTTATAGCTTGGTAGATGGAAATGGTAGACCGATCTTTATTGCAGACCCTAAGAATGAAAGTATTGGATATGTGTTAGGTAAAGAGGTAGTTATTGATGACAACCTAACAGATGGCACTATTATTCTAGGTAACTTAAATTATATGGGATATAACATGCCGCAGGGAATCATGATTGAAGTATCAAGAGAAAGCAGCTTTAAGAGTGGGCTGATTGATTACCGAGCTATGGCGATTGCAGATACAAAGCCATTAGTAGGCGAAGCGTTTATTAAATTATCTGAAGCAACAGCATAAAAAACCATGAAGGGGTATCAGTTATGACGCTGGTATCCCTTATTTAAAAGGAGTGATTACATTGTTAATAGATATACAGGAAGCAAGGGATGCAGTAAGGGTAGATGGTGCAGACAATGATCCTATTCTTATTTCCTTATTAGAATCTATTCCCTCATATCTTGAGGTAACAACAGGTAGGACATGGGAGGATGCAACAGTACATCCATTAGCACAGACAGTAACCAAGTTTATTTTACAGTTATGGTATGACCCACAAGGGCAGGATAGTGAGCGATTGAAGAGAATGATTGATAATCTATTAACTTCATTAACTGTATTAGGTAGGACTATAAACAATGGCTAAGATTTATGCAAAAGCTTTTTACAACGGTGTAGCATGGCGTAAATGTAAGGATGGATTTATGCAAAGTAAGAACTATTTATGTGAAAGATGCAGTGATATAGCAGTTATATGTCATCACAAACAATATATTACGCCACAAAACATTAATAATCCGAACATAACATTAAATTGGGATAATTTAGAGGCTCTATGTCAAACATGCCATAACCAAGAACATCATAGCGGTGATATATGTGCCAACGGATTAACATTCGATAGCAAAGGAAATTTGATTCAAAAATAAAACACCCCCCATCAAATTGAGAAAAAAGCATGGCTTGAGGACCGAGGGGGAGGCTTTCTTTTCCCCTCTATGACTTTTTGTATTAAGGGAGGGATAAAAACAACAAAAAAATTTTGAACAATGAAGGTGATTATATGAGTACTTCTAAGAGAATTACAGCAATTTCTAGTGATATGAAAAAACTTAAAACAATATTAAAGCAGATCCCTAAAGATCGTTTACCGGTAGCCCAAAGTTTATATAATGAGCTTGTTTTTATACAAAATACTTTAGATACGCTAAAAGCTCAAGTAGAAGAAGAAGGACCAACAGCAATGTTTAAACAGGGTAGGCAAGAATTTTTAAGAGAACATCCAGCATTAAAAGCCTATAACACAACTGTACAACGCTACAGCCTTTTATATAAGCAATTAGTAGACCTATTACCACCAACAAATGTAATACAAAAAGAAGATGAACTAATTGATTTTATTAAGAGGTGATAATGTGAATTGTATATTAGAGTATTGGAATGCAATTGAAGCAGGAGAAGTAATGGTATCTAAGCGAGTTTATAGGCAATATAAACGATTAGTTGAGGATATAGCAAACCCAGATAAATATGTCTTTGATGAAGACAAGGCAAACAAACCTATTGAATTTATAGAACGTTTTTGCAAACACAGTAAGGGAGAATGGGCTGGCAAGCCGATTGAGTTAGAACTATTTCAAAAAGCGTATATAGCTGCTTTGTTCGGATTTGTGGATAGGGAAACAGGTTTGAGGCGTTATCGTGAAAGTTTATTCTATGTATCACGAAAAAACGGAAAAACAACGATGTTAGCAGGGTTAGCGGCTTATATGCTTATTGCAGATGGAGAAGGTGGAGCGGAAGTTTACAGTATAGCTAGTAAGCGAGATCAAGCTCGTATATTGTTTGATGAAACACATAGTATGATTCAACAAAGTCCTAATTTATCAAAGCATATTAAGAAACGAAAAAGTGATCTGTATTTTCCGCTTACTATGTCCAAACTTATGCCATTGGCGAAAAACAGTAATACATTAGATGGGCTTAATAGTAGCATGGTTATTATTGATGAATTACATTCAATTTTAGACCGAAATTTATATGAAGTTATGAAGCAAAGTCAATCAGCACGTCAACAACCTATGCTAGTTATGATTACAACGGCTGGGACAGTTCGAGAGAATATATTTGATGATATGTATTCTTATGCCTGCAATGTGGTAGATGGAAAATTTGAAGATGATAGCTTTTTACCGATTCTTTACGAATTAGATTCAAAAGAAGAATGGACAAACCCTGCAGCATGGCAAAAGGCAAACCCATCTTTAGGATCAATTAAGAAACTAGATGATTTAGAAAGAAAAGTGGAAAAGGCAAAGAATAACCCTAGCGATCTAAGCGGCTTACTCACAAAAGATTTTAATGTTAGAGATACAATCAAGAGCGCATGGCTTACATTTGATGACATAAACAATGAGGAAACATTCGATATAGAACAGTTTAGAAATTGCTATGCTATTGGTGGAGCAGATTTAAGTGTTACAACAGATTTATCTTGTGCAACCCTTTTATTTGTGGATAAAGAAACTCAAAAACGTTTCATTCATCAAATGTATTGGCTGCCACGTGATAGCTTTGAAAAAAGAGTTCAAACGGATAAGATTCCATATGATAAATGGTTAGAACAAGGGCTATTACGTCTTTGCAACGGAAATAGCATAAATTATGGAGATATAACAGCATGGTTTGTGGAAATGCTCAATAATTACGGCATAACACCTCTATGGATTTATTATGACAGTTATTCAGCTAAATATTGGGTGGAAGAAATGGAGCAACATGGTTTTAAAATGGTTAGATGTATTCAAGGAGCTAAAACTTTAAGTCTTCCTATGCAGCAGATGGGAGCCGATTTGCAAGCAAAAAAGATTAATTATAATAATTCACCTATTCTCAAGTGGTGTTTAACTAATACAGGTGTTGAAACTGATCGTAATGGTAATATTGTACCGGTGAAAAATCAAGCTGCTAAGATGCGAATAGATGGAACGGCAAGCATGTTAGACGCTTATGTTGGCTTATTTGAGCATCATGATGAATTTTTAAGAGCTCTATAGGGAAATGGAGAGATATAATTTGGCTACAACTCAAAAAAAGGATAAAAAAATAACAATCATGACATTCACAACTGTGAAAGATGAATTAGGACAAGTGGAAGAAATAAAAGGGCCGTTAGAAGGCGGTGAAAATATTTGGGCTTATTATCGACAAGCATCAGCTAATGAGTTTTTAGGTGCAGCCGTAACAAATTACAAGGTCGAGGCTATTTTTAGAATTGGATGGAGAAATGATTTACACCCAAGCATGAGCATTATGTTTAAAGGTAAAGAGTACGGAATAACTCGTATTGATGATTTTGAAGGGTATAAACAAGATTTAACAATTTACGCTTATGCACTTAATTAGGAGGTATGGAATATGAAAACTGAAAACTTAGAAAAACAATTAAACAAGGCTTTAGATGATTTTAGAGAGAATACTTTATTTAAACTTGAGACATTTGAACAAGCACACGAAAACGAATATTTAACAAAGGATGATTTAGAAGAGATCAATAGACAAGTCTTCTATTGTCTGCATGACTTTAAAAAAGTAATCGTAGAATACCTAAAAGGGAATAACTCGAACTGAGACGATAAAAAAAGTGAACGAGTATGAAAAATATTCGTTCACTTTTTTTATTCTTTATAAATGTAGTTCATAATCCCCGTCAAAACTGTTTAGTCTTCCAAATAGTTCCTCGTATGGACTATGTTTTTTTGAAAAGCCATTTTTTAATGCAAAGTGGTAACCTTCTTCAGTTATAACTTCTTGTAATATTAATCGTTCAAAGCCTTTTTCTTTAGCGAATGTTTTAAACCATTCAAGAGCAATACTGCCCTTACCTTGATTACTTGGGGTAATGTTTATAGCAGTAATCGCCAAGTATGGATCGGGGAAAAATTCACTTCTAAGGTTAATGGTGACTTTAGATTTTTTAGAAGAAATATCTAGAGAATACTTAGAAAGACCCTCTATGAACATTATTTCATCTTGTACTAATTCGTCTAATAACCTTTTTAATTCTTGAAAGTCTTGTACATGAAGAGGGATCTTGGTGAATGTTTCTTTCAAAATAAGTAACTCCTTTTACTTTTATAAGAATAAAGATCATTATATCTGAAATTGTAAGAGTGTGTGGGGAAATTAGCATTTGCTCACGCTTTTTTTATTTCAAAAGTCCCCCCAAAAACCTCCCCCAACAAATTAATTTTATTTAAGTTATTTTACAAAGCATAAGAATAGAAAAAAACCCTAGAAATGACGTTATAATAACGTTTCTAGGGTTTTTAATACTGTTATCTACTAAGCGATTGAATTAACGAGAGTAGAACTCTACGATTAATGCTTCGTTGATTTCAGCTGGTAACTCAGCACGCTCAGCGTGACGAGTGTAAGTAGCTTCTAATTTGTCAGCATCGAAAGTTAAGTATTCTGGTACGAAGTTGTTAACTTCGATCGCTTCTTTAACAACAACAAGGCTGTTAGATTTTTCGCGAACGCTGATAGTTTGACCAGGTTTTACACGGTAAGATGGGATATCTACGCGAGCGCCATCAACCATGATGTGACCGTGGTTTACTAATTGGCGAGCTGCACGACGAGTGCGAGCTAAGCCCATACGGTAAACTAAGTTGTCAAGACGAGCTTCAAGAAGGATCATGAAGTTTTCGCCGTGCTTACCAGGCATTTTACCTGCTTGGTCAAATGTGCGACGGAATTGACGCTCAGTCATGCCGTACATGTGACGAAGTTTTTGTTTCTCTTGTAATTGTAAACCGTATTCTGAAAGTTTCTTACGTTGGTTAGGACCGTGAGGACCTGGTGCGTAAGGGCGTTTTTCTAATTCTTTTCCTGTGCCGCTTAGAGAGATTCCAAGACGACGAGACAGTTTCCAAGCTGGACCTGTATAACGAGCCATAGTTGACTCCTCCTTTAAAAATGTTTTTATTTACGTAAAATAAAAACAGACGTAATCGATATTTACGGGCATTTTGTTTTCATGTACCTTCGCTCCAGCAGCAGGGAGTTACGAGATACACCTCCGTAGAGGAACAAAATACAAACGATAAACTCACATTACAAGGCTGCCTTTTTATTTTACACAAACGCTATTATATCTTTTACCCAGAGTTTCGTCAAGCGAGTACGTTTTAGTTTTATGCATATAAATTTTGGAAATTAATATAAGGAGGAATTTAAAACAATATAGAAGAAGACATAGAAACACAAATAAAACGCTTACATAAAATGAAGTAAAACGTTCATCAAATTTTTAAGGATGGATATGCGGCAATAAAAACATAAGGGGGATGTTTTTATGAAAAAGAAGCATATGGAGACAGCGTTAATTCATCACGGTTATACACCTGAGGAAAATAAAGGAAGTTTAACACCACCTTTATTTCAAACTTCTACATTTACATTTGAGACTGCGCAGCAAGGAGAGGCGAGTTTTGCGGGAGTGGATCCATCTTATATTTACTCACGGCTTGGAAATCCAACTGTGAAATTATTTGAAGAACGTATGGCGGTGTTAGAAGGAGGAGAAGAGGCACTTGCCTTCGGATCTGGTATGGCAGCTATTTCAGCGACTTTAATCGGTTTTTTAAAGGCTGGAGATCATATTATTTGTTCAAATGGATTATACGGATGCACGTACGGTTTTTTAGAAGTGTTAGAAGAAAAATTTATGATTACGCATTCGTTTTGTGATATGGAGACAGAGGTTGATATTGAAAATAAAATTCGCCCAAATACAAAGCTTATTTTCGTTGAAACACCGATTAATCCGACAATGAAATTAATTGATTTAAAACAAGTGATTCGGGTTGCAAAGCGAAATGGCTTACTTGTTATTGTTGATAATACATTTTGTTCACCTTATTTACAAAGACCGCTTGAGCTTGGCTGTGACGCTGTTGTGCATAGTGCGACAAAATATATTGGTGGTCACGGTGACGTTGTAGCAGGCGTAACAATTTGTAAAACGAAAGCATTAGCTGAAAAGATTCGCCCGATGCGAAAGGATATCGGCGGTATTATGGCACCGTTTGATGCGTGGTTATTATTACGCGGGTTAAAGACGTTAGCAGTAAGAATGGATCGTCATTGTGATAATGCAGAAAAAATTGTATCGTTCCTAAGAAAACATGATGCGGTAGAAGGTGTTTGGTATCCAGAAGGGGAGTTAGCATCTCGTCAAATGAAACGCGGGGGCGGTGTTATTTCTTTTTCAGTAAAAGGCGGAAAAGAAGAGACGCAAGCGTTTATTAATGATCTTCACTTTATTACAATTGCGGTGAGTTTAGGAGATACAGAAACGTTAATTCAGCATCCAGCAACGATGACGCACGCTGCGATTCCAGCTGAACTAAGAAAAGAAATGGGCATTTTCGATAATTTAATACGCTTATCAGTCGGTTTAGAATCGTGGGAGGATATCGTTTCTGATTTAGAGCAGGCATTAAAGAAAATATCTACTGTAAATCAATGAAAAAAGAGTGAGCTATCGGTTTTGTACAGGGCGTACTAAATCGATAACTCGCTCTTTTCTTTTTACATATGTTTTAGGAGTGTTTCCACAAACTTTTCTAAATAGCGCTGATCTACTTCATCAAAACGATTCTTTTCAGGACTATCAATGTCAAGTACACCAATGACAGCTCCTTCTTTCACAATCGGTACAACGATTTCTGAATTAGAAGCACTATCGCAAGCGATGTGACCTGGGAATTGGTGAACGTCTGCTACAAGCTGTGTTGTTTTCGTTTCAGCTGCTACGCCGCAAACGCCTCGTCCAAATGGAATGCGTACGCAAGCAGGCATTCCTTGGAACGGTCCAAGGACAAGCTGATTTCCTTCTGTTACGTAAAAGCCAACCCAATTAACGCGATCTAAAAATTGGTTTAATAATGCGGACGCATTTGATAAGTTTGCGACTACGTTTGATTCGCCAGTTAATAACGCATCCAGTTGTTTAATTACTGTCTCATATTGCTGCACGCGAGATCCTGCATAACTTTCTTTAGTAAACATGGAAACAGCTCCTTTTTTATCGAGATGTGTAAAATATTAGCAAAATACGATGTATTTCACATGACTTTGTCGATAGAAAATTAAAGGAATTTGTCTTAAAAGTCAAGAAATTTAAACTATAGCTGTTCAGTGAGGGGAAGTGAGCGCATGAAGCAGACGAAACAAAAAGTAATTGATGCGGCAATATCGTTGTTTAATACGAAAGGGTATGATGGAACATCGGTGCGAGACATTGCAAAGCGAGCGGATGTGAATGTAGCGAATATTTCATATTATTTTGCTGGGAAGCAAGGTTTATTAGAACAGCTTATTACTGATTTTTTAGAAGGATATATTCATGTGATTGAAATGTCGTTTGAACAGAGAGAGTATTTGTCGGCTAAAGATGTGATGGTGCAAATGGTGCGCGGGATTTTACGATATCAATTTGAAAATAGAGAACTAACACGTTTCTTCTACCGAGAGCTTTCGCTTGATACGACATTAATTCGTGAAGTGATGACCGTTTATTTTTCTAAAGAAAGATATTATATAGAACAAATGATTAGACAAGGACAAATGAAAAAAGAATTTCAGAAAGTATCATTTACAATGTTTATGACGCAATTAAAAGGTATGATAAATATGCCGTTTTTATATCCACAATATATATCAGAAGTACTGCATTCTTTCCCGTCTGAGACATTTTTCATAGAAATGTACACGAAAGAGATTGAGCAATGGATGGAACAAGCATTATGTAAGGCGAATATGTACCATGAATGGCCAAGAGCTGTTCATATGTGAAGAATCCCCACCTAACGAACTGAGGTGGGGATTTTTATGTTTACTTTTCTTTGCCATAAATTGTTACATAATAGCGCTATAATTGTTAATGCAGCTCCAGCGATTTCAATTTTATCGACTGTATAACCTCGAAAGATAGAACCGATCAGTGCAAGGATAGGAACTAAATTCATAAATAATATGCCGTTAATAGATGAAATATAGCGATTTCCCATATTCCAGCAAAATACAGCGATAACGCCTGCGATAATCGACATATAAAAGAGCTCAAAACGAACGCTCACAACTGTACGCAGTGACGGCATAGTAACTATATTTGTGTACGTTAAGAAAGTAACAATAACGATGAGTGAAATGGAGCCAAATAAACAAGTTAATGTCGTGTACCTAAGTGGTGACCAAGATTGAAAACGAGCACCCCCGTTTGTATAAATGACCCAGCAAGTAACGCCGCATAGCATCAATATGTTTGTTGATAAGTGGCTTGCAGCTCCAAATAATAAGTGAATATTTCCTTTTGAAATGACAAGCATAACACCAAGTAATGCAACAAACATACAAAGGAATGTATAGTTTTGTGGGCGGCGATTTTTCGTTATCCATTGCAGTGATAAGGCAATCAGTGGCATAAGGGATTGAATCATAGCTGCATGGATTGCTCCGGAAGGTCCGGCAAGTTGTTGTCCGTAGAAAACGAGAAAACCATACCCCGCGAAACCGACTGTCCCGTAAAAGAATAGAGAAAGTGTTCTTTTTTCTAAGCGGAGTGAAGTCTTTCCTTCAGTAATTAATAGCAAAATAAGAAAAATAATAGCTGCTGATCCATAGCGAATCGTTGTGAAGAAGAATGGATCGATAAATTGCAGAGCATTTGCCATTACAGGAAACATAAATCCCCAGGCAGTGACAGCGAGTAAGCATAGAAAGGATCCGAGTAGCATTTGTTTTTTGTTCAAGAGTATCTTTCCCCTTTACATTTCGTTATAGTAAGTTGATGAAATAAGTATAAAGAGTAATTGTTTATAGGAGGAAATATCGATTTCTTATAACGGTTATAACTTTTTGTTAGAGGTGTGTACGATGGATTTGGAGGCAGTACGATCGTTTATTGAAGTGAAGCATACGCGAAGTTTATCAAAGGCAAGTAAGATTTTACATATATCGCAACCAGCGCTTAGTAAACAAATTCAAAAGTTAGAAGCGGATTTAGAGGTTACGTTACTTAAGCGTTCTGCGCAAGGAGTAGAGTTAACGGAGGCAGGAGAGTTATTTATAAAAAGAATGTTACCGATTTTGGAGCAAATAAATGAAGTGAAAACAGAAATGAGGGGGTATCAAGAGAACCGGAAGTTTTCAATTGGTATACTACCGAGTTTAGCGGAGCATTACATATCAGAATGTAAAGATATATTAGGTGGTGAGTTCGAAGTGGAATGGCAAATCGGGCATACGGAAGTATTAAGAGATTTATTTAAAGCGCGGGAGATTGACGCGATGTTCATCGATTCAGTAGTAGAAGGTGCTACGTATATAAAAGAAGTGCAACAAGAGAAAATTGTTTGTGCCGTTTCAAATAATCATCCGTACAAAGAGAAGATAGTCATTCAAATAGAAGAGCTACACAATGAAAAATTAATTGTATATCCAGAAATATGTGATGTAAGGAAAATGATTATGAACATGTTTCATGAAATAGGTGTAAAACCAACTATAGCTGTGGAAACATCTTACGCAGAACCGATGCTTGCAATGGTAAAAGCTGGCCTTGGTATCACGTTACTTCCAGAAAGGGCAGTGGAGCAGTCTGTAAGGCAAGGAAATGTACATGTAATTTTTGTTGAACCACCACTCATGCGGAAAATTTATTTCGTATCCCATACGAAAGATTGTTTGTTATTACAATCATTTGAGGATAGGTAGTGAGGTAGGCGGAATATTGAGAAAGATTACAATCACATTGAAAGAAACATGAAATTTTAAAAAAAACTAGGTCAAAAACAAACCATTACATGGTATGATTAGTACATTGTTAGTTGTTAAATATAGGGGAATTCCCTTTTTATACATAATGCCTTCCATTTCATAAACGGAACGGACAAAAAAAGAGATATAACTAGGAGGCTTTTTTGCATGGATTCTATCCTGACGATCGTTATCATTGTAGTAAGCTCTATTCTAGTGCTGCTCATGATAGAGCTTGTGATAAGAAATCGTTCATATAAAGATATTGAAGCACTGGAGCAGTGGAAACAAGAGATAAAAGATAAACCTGTGGCAGATGAACTAAAACGGGTAAAAGATTTAAACATGACGGGTCAAACAGAAGAACTGTTTGGTAAATGGCGTGAAGAATGGGATGAAATTGTATCAACAACCCTTCCGAAAGCTGACAAAGATTTAGCGCAAGCGCGAAAATTCGCCTCGCAATTCTCCTTCCGAAAAGCAAAGCATGCGATGAACGAATCCATAAGTGGTTTAGATGACGCTGATAATCGTATTACTGACATTTTAAATGAATTACAGCAATTGTTAGAAAGCCATGAGAAAAATAGCTCGGAAATTGAAGGGTTACGTGATACATATCGTAGTATGAAAAAGAGTGTTCTTGCTCATAGACATATGTATGGAGCAGCAGAGCAGAAAATCGAAGAGATGCTAGACGCTGAATCTGAGAAATTTAAAACCTTTGAAGAAGCAACAAACAATGGCGACTATTTAAAAGCGAGAGAAATTGTTATTAGTTTGGAAGAAGGTTTAGCAGATTTAGAAATCATTATTCACCAAATTCCAGATTTATTGGTAGAGTGTCAAGCGACGTTACCAGTTCAGCTGGAAGATTTATTACACGGACATAATGATATGGTAAGACAAGGTTATGTATTAGATTATTTGGAAGTCCCTAAAGAAGTTCGCGATATGACGAAACAACTACAAACATGTTTAATGGATATACAGGAGCTTCATATAACAGAAGCGGCTGAAAAAGTAGAAAATTTAAAAACACGTTTAGATGGCTTCTACGATCAATTGGAACAAGAAGTACATGCGAGACATTATGTGGAGCAAAAAACACTTTCTGTTTACGATGACTTAGAAGAAATGCGTATCGAAACGATTGAAACGAAAACAGAAACACAACTTGTAAAACAAAGCTATCAGTTACAAGATAAAGACATTGAGTCTCAAAAAGTAATTGAAAAGCAAATGCACATTTTAACGAAACGTTTTGAAATGCTACAATTACGCGTTGCAGAACAAGATATTGCCTTCTCTATTATTCGTGAGGAACTAGAAGAGGTTTATGAGCAATGTGAAACGTTAAAAGTACTTCATGCAGAATATAAAGAAATGCTGCAAGCGATGCGCAAAGAAGAATTTGAAGCACGTGAGAAGTTACAAGAAATGCGAAATACTATTTTCGAAACGAAACGCTTTATGCAAAAGTCGAATTTGCCAGGTCTTCCAGAGAGTATTATGGAAGATTTAAAAAGAGGGCAAATGGCAATGCAAGCTGTATATGAACAATTAGAAGTGAAGCCGTTAAATATGAACGCTGTAAATAGCAGTTTAGAAGAAGCATACACAACTGTGAACGGTGTGGCTGAAATGACAGAAGAGTTAATTGGACAAGCATATTTAGTGGAAAAATTAATTCAGTACGGTAACCGTTACCGTAGTCATGATGAAAACCTAGCAGAAAGTTTAAATTATGCTGAGAAATTATTCCGTGAATATCAATATGATGCAGCTTTAGAACAAGCGGCTTCAGTATTAGAGCAACTTGAACCTGGCGTTGTTCAAAAAATAGCTGAATATGTAGACAATGAACAAACCCTTTCATAAAAGGGTTTGTTTTTTTGTGTAATTTTGCAGACGATGTTGCTATAATGAATAGCGGAATACAGCAAGGTTATTCGTTTCAAAATAAAGTGAAACTGTAATCAGTAGGAGGATTCATCCCCATTGATTACTAGCCTTCACCAATCGGGCATTTACGGACAGCCCGACTCCTACCTAACTTCTTTGCTCTAACTGGATTTTGAGGTGAGAGTCTTATTGCCCGTTCATGCGGGATAAAGTGAAACTGTAATAGGAGGGCATCCTCGACAATTATTAGCCTTCACCAATCGAGATAAAACGGAACCTTTGCGTAGTCTTAGCGTAATGACACGTATTTATGATATGATTATACGATGTGATAGCGCTGAAAGGGGAAGAACGATGATCTATTTTGATAATAGTGCGACGACGAAGCCATATCCAGAAGCTCTTCAATCGTATGTGACGGTTGCTGGGAAATATTTTGGTAATCCTTCTTCTATTCATTCGCTTGGAGGAGAGGCAGAGCGTCTATTAACACAATCAAGAACGATTGCAGCGCAGCTTCTTCGT
The DNA here is from genome assembly GCF_051916885.1 of Bacillus cereus group sp. MYBK14-1. Taxonomy (NCBI): domain Bacteria; kingdom Bacillati; phylum Bacillota; class Bacilli; order Caryophanales; family Bacillaceae; genus Bacillus; species Bacillus cereus group sp. MYBK14-1. The sequence goes on from NZ_JBQAHM010000007.1 coordinate 57,638, forward strand.
GTTAAACCTTCTGAAATTATTTTCACATCAGGTGGAACAGAAGGGAATAACCTTGCGATTAAAGGGATAGCGATGAGGAATCGTTCGCGCGGCAAACATATCATTACAACAAATATTGAACACGCGTCTGTGTTTGAGGCATATAAGCAATTAGAAGAACTCGGGTTTGATGTAACATATTTACCGGTTAACGAGCATGGTGTTGTGTCGGTAGAAGATGTGAAACGAGCACTTTGTGAAGATACGATTCTTGTGTCAATTATTCATGTGAACAACGAAACTGGAGCAATTCAGCCCGTTGCTGAAATTGGAACGTTATTATCGAATCATCCGAAAATAAGATTCCATGTAGATCATGTACAAGGGATAGGGAAAGTACCGCTTGATTTATATGCTTCTCATATTGATCTTTGCTCAATATCTGGACATAAATTCCACAGTGTAAAAGGAACGGGTCTTCTTTATGTACGCGATGGCGTAAGATTAGATCCGATTTTATCAGGTGGTCAACAAGAGCTTAAGTATCGCTCTGGTACAGAGAATTTACCTGGCATTGTAGCGATGGTGAAAGCACTTCGCATGACAATGGAACAAGTGAAAGAAAAGGTAGCTCATTTGCAAAGTTTACAAGCAGAGCTTGTTCGTTTCTTTAAAGAGATGGAAGATGTAACGATTAACACGTCGCTTGCATATGCAGCACCGCACATTTTAAATGTATCATTTGTTGGTTTAAAACCAGAAGTAGTCGTTCATGCTTTAGAAGAACACGGTGTATATGTGTCAACGAAATCTGCTTGTTCTTCAAAAGCAAATGAAGTGAGCAGAGTGTTAGTGTCAATGGGAGTACCGCATGCAGCAGCTGCAAGCGCTATTCGTATTAGTTTGGCACCAGAAAACACAATGGAAGAAGTAAAACAATTTGAAGGTATTGTAAAAGAGACGATGCCAAAATTATATGAAGTGATGAGGTAAAGAAATTATGTTGAAATATGAATATATTTTAGTGCGTTACGGAGAAATGACGACAAAAGGTAAGAACCGTTCTAAGTTTGTAAGCACATTAAAAGATAACGTGAAGTTCAAACTGAAAAAATTCCCAAATATTAAAATCGATGCAACACATGATCGTATGTACATCCAGTTAAATGGTGAAGATCATGAAGCAGTCTCTGAAAGATTGAAGGATGTATTCGGTATTCATAAATTTAACTTAGCGATGAAAGTACCATCAGAATTAGAAGACATTAAAGAAGGTGCATTAGCAGCTTTCTTACAAGTAAAAGGTGATGTGAAAACATTTAAAATTACTGTACACCGTTCTTATAAGCATTTCCCAATGAGAACGATGGAATTATTACCTGAGATTGGCGGACACATTCTAGAAAATACAGAAGATATTACAGTAGATGTTCATAATCCAGATGTAAATGTACGTGTAGAGATCCGCAGTGGCTATAGCTATATCATGTGCGATGAGCGTATGGGAGCTGGCGGTTTACCAGTTGGCGTTGGCGGAAAAGTAATGGTACTTCTTTCTGGTGGTATTGATAGCCCAGTAGCAGCTTACTTAACGATGAAACGCGGCGTATCTGTGGAAGCAGTTCACTTCCATAGTCCACCTTTCACAAGTGAGCGTGCAAAACAAAAAGTAATCGATTTAGCGCAAGAGTTAACGAAGTATTGTAAACGAGTAACGCTTCACCTTGTTCCGTTTACAGAAGTGCAAAAAACGATTAATAAAGAAATCCCATCTAGCTATTCAATGACGGTTATGCGCCGTATGATGATGCGTATTACAGAACGTATTGCTGAGGAGCGTAACGCACTTGCAATTACGACTGGTGAAAGTCTTGGACAAGTAGCAAGCCAAACGTTAGATAGTATGCATACGATTAACGAAGTAACAAACTACCCAGTTATTCGTCCGCTTATTACGATGGATAAATTAGAGATTATTAAAATCGCTGAAGAAATCGGCACGTATGATATTTCAATTCGTCCATATGAAGATTGCTGTACTGTATTCACACCAGCAAGCCCAGCGACGAAGCCGAAACGTGAAAAAGCAAATCGTTTTGAAGCGAAATACGATTTCACACCATTAATCGATGAAGCTGTAGCGAACAAAGAAACAATGGTGTTACAAACGGTAGAAGTAGTGGCGGAAGAAGAAAAATTTGAAGAACTTTTCTAAAACCATAAATTACCATATCTAAAACGTGTATGAAGTCATGTTATTTATCACACTCTATACTCACAAGGAGGTGATATAACATGTCACGTAGCACAAATAAATTAGCGGTTCCTGGTGCTGAATCAGCATTAGACCAAATGAAATACGAAATCGCTCAAGAGTTTGGTGTTCAACTTGGAGCTGATGCAACAGCTCGCGCTAACGGTTCTGTTGGTGGTGAAATCACTAAACGTCTAGTTTCACTAGCTGAGCAACAATTAGGCGGTTACCAAAAATAATCCCATATGATGGCTTAGAAAGAGCGGGTTCTCCCGCTCTTTCTTTTTTGTGTTGTGTCGCTATTTGTCGGTAAGTCGATGTAATTTCGTTTACTAATTCGACAGAACTGAAAAATTTGTCAAAAGAAGAGGGTTCAAAATTAACTGAAAATTCTTTATTATATAAAGGAGGCATAAAGAAAAGGGAGGATATTTTATGAAGCGAGAAGAATTGTTGGCGCCACCGTCTTATAATTTAGTTTCTGAAATAGAGAAATATACAGGTGATAAAGGGAAGTTAGCTTTAATTTGGCAAGATGATAAAGGGAATCGAAGGGAAGTTACATACGCTGAATTAATGCAAGGTGCGAATAAAATTGGAAACGCTTTTATAAAAAGTGGTTTGCAAAAAGGGGACAAGCTTCTCATTATGATGCCGCGTTTAATTGAAGCGTACATGACGTATATTGCTGCTATTAAAGCAGGATTTGTCGTAATTCCAAGCTCGGAAATGTTACGTAAAAAAGATATAGAATATCGAATTGGACATGGAGAAGTAAAAGCGATAGTAAGCTATGAGCCGTATATTAGGCAGTTTGATGATATAGAAGCGATGGAATCTCTTCGAAAATTTGTCCTGAGCGAGCAGTCAGTAGATGGATGGGTTAATTTAAAAACAGCGTTAGAAACAGAGAGTGACATGTTAGAAATGGCGAAGACAGATAAAGAAGATATGGTCTTTTTATCTTACACGTCAGGAACGACAGGAAATCCAAAAGGTGTCGTTCATACACATGCGTGGGCATACGCTCATTTACGTACGAGCGCTCCAAATTGGCTCGGAATTGAAGAGAATGATATTGTATGGGCAACAGCTAGTCCAGGCTGGCAAAAGTGGATTTGGAGCCCGTTTTTAGCAACTTTAGGATCAGGGGCAACAGGGTTTGTATATCACGGTAAGTTTGAACCGAAAACGTACCTGAATTTATTAGACGATAATAAGGTGAATGTGCTTTGTTGTACACCGACTGAGTATAGATTAATGGCAAAGGTAGAAGATTTAAGTCAGTACAATTTAGAGGCATTACATAGCGCTGTATCCGCAGGAGAACCGTTAAATAGAGAAGTCATTGAAACATTCCAAAAGCACTTTCATATTACAGTAAGAGACGGCTATGGGCAAACGGAAAATACATTACTTGTTGGTGTAATGAAAGGGATGGATATTAGACCAGGATCAATGGGGAAACCAACGCCAGGTAACCACGTCGATATCGTAAATGAGGAAGGTACTCCAGTTAAAGTAGGCGAGGTTGGTGATATTGCAGTTCACATTGAAACGCCAGCCCTCTTTAAACAATATTACAAAGACGATGAACGTACAGCGATGCAATTCCGCGGTGATTATTATATTACAGGGGATAAAGCGAAGAAAGATGAAGACGGCTACTTCTGGTTTGAAGGGCGCGGTGATGATATCATTATTAGTTCTGGTTATACAATCGGGCCGTTTGAAGTAGAGGATGCTCTTGTAAAACATCCGTACGTAAGAGAATGTGCAGTTGTCGCAAGTCCTGATGAAATTCGTGGAAGTGTCGTGAAGGCATTTATCGTATTAAGAGAGAATATAGAAAAGAACGAAGAAACATTAATTCCAACACTCCAACAACACGTCAAAGAACTCACTGCACCATATAAATACCCTCGCAAAATTGAATTTGTAGATGAACTACCAAAAACGATTTCTGGAAAAATTCGCCGTATTGAACTTAGAAAACAAGAGATGGAGATTCCGTCAAAATAATTTTGAAAACAGTGAAGTAAATAGTTGAATGAAATGCAAAACAATGATAATATAAAAACGAACACAAGTTCGATTTTATAAACTTAAAAAAGAGGTGTCCGTATGATTTTAGGTATTAATCCGTACTTAGTTTTAGATGGTAGTGGGCAAGAAGCTGTACAGTTTTATAAAGAGGCTTTAGATGCAAAAGTAGAAGTTATGCAAACTTTTGGTGACATGCCTGAAAATCCAGAATACCCGATTCCAGCTGAAGCGAAAGAGCGCGTTTTACACGCTACTTTAAAAGTTGGTAATACGGATCTTATGATTTCTGATACATTCCCAGGTCAAGGGCATGCAATCGGATCTCAAGTAACAATCGCAATTCAAATTAGTAATGCAGAAAAAGCAAAAGAAGTATTCAATAAGTTACAAGAAGGTGGAGAAGTTATCATGCCACTTCAAGAAACATTCTGGAGCCCAGCATACGGACAAGTAAAAGATAAATTTAATATTGAATGGCAAGTTACAACATCTACTACTGAACAAAAGTAATTTTTAGAAAAGCACCATGTTTTGAAATGGTGCTTTTTTTTATACAATAAAAAATAAAGGAGATGGGATATATGGGAGAAATTTGGTATGGCGGCACCATTTACACAGTGAGAGAAGAAAATGAAAAAGTGGACGCTGTTTACATTGAAAACGGTACGATCGTTGATGTTGGAAGTAAAGAAGAGTTAGAAAACCAATATGCCGCGGTTACATTGCACGATTTAAAAGGCAAAACGATGATTCCAGGTCTCGTTGATAGCCACATGCACCTTATTGGGCATGGGGAGAGATTGCTTCGTTTAGATTTATCAAATTGCACATCTTATGGCGAAGTGCTTACTCTTGTTCAGAAGCGAGTGGAAGAAGCTCCAAAGGGCTCTTGGATTATTGGAGAAGGATGGAATGAAAATAACTTTACAGATACAAAAGATGTTCACGCGCGTGATTTAGATGAAATTTCGAAAGAACATCCCATTTTATTAAAGCGAGTTTGTCGTCACGTTACATGGGTGAATGCATACATACTGCAAGAAGCGAATATAACAGCAGCGACAGAAGATCCAAAAGGCGGGAAAATTGGTAGGGATTCATCAAATAAGTTAACAGGGCTTTTATATGAACAAGGGCAAGAATTAATTAAACATGTTCAGCCAGAAATTGATGAAGCTTATTTACAAAGAGCTCTGCAAACAGCGATTAAAGATTGCTGGAAATACGGACTTGTTGGCGGGCATACGGAAGATTTAAATTATTATGGTGGTTTTAGAAAAACATATAATGCGTTTTCTCACGTTATAAAAGAAATGCCATTTAAAGCCCATTTGCTCGTTCACCATGAAGTAGCACATGAACGAAAAGAATATGAAAATGAACATTGTATTGAATTTGGAGCAATGAAAATTTTCTCTGACGGTTCTTTTGGCGGAAGAACAGCATTATTAAGTGAACCATATGAAGATGCGAAGGAAACAAATGGAGTTGCGATTTTCTCACGTGAAGAACTTGCGGAATTAGTAAAGAAAGCACGAGATCTACATATGCCAGTTGCGATTCATACTATCGGTGACTTATCGCTTGAATATGTCATTGATGCACTCGAATTATATCCACCAGCAGAAGGGGTGCGTGACCGCATTATTCATTGTCAGCTTGCTCGTGAAGAGTTGATAGAAAGAATGAAAAACTTGCAAGCCATTATCGATATACAGCCAGTCTTTCTTTCATCAGATTTTCCGTCAGTCATTGAAAAACTAGGCGAGCACCGTCTTCGTTATGCGTACGCTTGGAAGACGTTACTGGAGGCAGGATTACACTGCAACGGTGGCTCAGATGCTCCCATTGAACAAGTAAATCCGTTTCTAGGCATATATAGCGCTGTTACACGTAGAAGTTTTATTGACGGTATATGCTATATGCCTGAGGAAAGATTAACGGTATATGAGGCTGTTTCTTTATTTACAACAGGAAGTGCCTATGCAATCGGAAAAGAAGCGAAGCGAGGGCAAATTACAAAAGGATATGAAGCAGATTTTACAATATTAGACCGCAATATTTTTGAAATTGAGGCAGAAGAAATAAAAGAAGTACAAGCAGAAATGACCGTAATAGATGGCCAAGTTGTCTATAGAAAAGATGCGTAAAAATATATGAGCGGTTTTCGGAATATATCGAATTACCGACAAAAACTGACAAGAATAACGGCCGGATAGTAAGAGAGTATTGTTCGCGTCAATCGGGGTAAATAAATAACCGCAGAATTATGGAATTCCATAATTCTGCGGTTATTTTAATCTTATAAAAACGTTCTCTGTACTTTTTCCCAGAAAGAATTGTTTTTTAATTTAACTGTTTTAATTTGTTTATCGCTTAAGCGTACAACAGCTTTTTCCACTTGTTTAATGCTAAGCGCTTCGTTATCCATGCCGATAACAGGATAATCGTTACCGTCTGGTCTTAGTTTTAAAGTTAATGTACGTTCGTGATTTAAAATGAAAGGTGAACCGAGCGTACGGTAAGTGTTGTTGTTTAAAGATGCTAGTTCGCTTACTTGGAAACATGGGATAAGCGGGTCAACAACTGCACCATGCAATGATTTATTGTAAGCAGTACTTCCTGTTGGGGTAGAAACAACTAAACCGTCCCCTCTAAATGTTTCGAAATATAAATCATCAACATGAACATCTACAACGAATGTTTTAATAATGCTAGAACGTAATGAGAACTCATTTAAACAATGGAAAGATGTACTGCCATCTACATCTACCTGAATTGTTGGATATTTTCGCACTTCAATTTCATTTTTTGTAATTTCTTGAAGGGCTGTATCAACGTGATCAATATGGAAATCGCAGTAGAACGAAATTTCATCTTTCGTAGAAATCCCTGCATATAAGCAATCTTCCCTAAAACCAGTTTTACGAACGGCTTGTAAGAAGGTTGCATCATCTCCAACACTGACGATAGCGTTTGCATTTTTTGGATGATCTAATATGGTAAATCCATTCTCTTCTAAAATACGATAGATTGGTTTCATTTTTTCAACGAGCGTTGCTTTGTCATCACCATAAAAGAAAAATAAATTGCGACGATCTGCCATTATGTATCCCTCCACTGCAGTTAAATTTTCTGTTTTTCGTGCTACATATCATTAGAGTCCGTTCCCTGATGATATGTTCAAATAATATATTTCGATATAAATTGTCAAAATACCTTTTTATTTTTAGAAAAATTTTTATATTCAATCTTATAAAACTCTGTTTAACGATGAATAAACTTGTCGATAATGGGTACGGAGTGAAAGGATGATACGTATGAAGTGGCTCGTAATTGGAATAATAATTCTTCTTCTTTTTATTTTGTTTATACTATTGTCGAAAATAAAGCTTAAGGTGACATTTTTATATTCAGAAATGGAAAAGCAATGTTTGCTTCAAGTGAAAATATGGATGATTCGATATACATTTGATGTGTTGGAAAGAATTGAAAAACAGCAGAAAAAGACAGGACAGAAAATCGAAAAAGCTGAAGAGGACGGCGGACTCGATAATAAAATTATGGCGCAACTTGACAGCATTGGTGAACTGATAAAAAAGCTTCAAGAAGTTCATACTATTGTTAAAGATTTTCTCAAACGAGTGAAAATCAATGGTTGGAAATGGCATACACAAATTGGAGCAGGCGATGCAGCTAGTACTGGAATTGTCACTGGATATGCATGGGGGACAAAAGGTATGGCTGCTGGAGTTGTCGGACAATATATGCATATTGTCGACGTACCAGAATTTGAAATTACCCCAGTTTTTCAAGGGAAAGGATTTGCATCAAGATGCGAGTTAACAGCATCTTTTCGTATATTCCGCGCTATAAAAACTGGCGTCAAATTACTCGTATTTATGAGAAGACAAAGATCTGGTATGACAGAAAAATCTGTTCAAGCATAGGGGGGATATAGAATGGACCATCCAATTCAAGGTTTAATGACAACAGCAATGCAGCATTTAAAACAAATGACTGATGTAAATACAATTGTTGGTGACCCGATTAAAGCGGCAGATGGAAGCGTAATTCTTACAGTTTCGAAAGTAAGTTTCGGATTTGCTGCTGGTGGAAGTGAATTTGGTAAAGTAGAACATTCAGGCCGTCATCCATTTGGCGGGGGAAGTGGTGGAGGAGTTTCTATTAATCCTGTTGCCTTTCTTGTTATAAATGGAGATGGTGTGAAAGTATTGCACTTAGATAAACAAACACACGTCATCGATAAAATAATTGAATTAGCGCCACAAGCTGTTGATAAAGTGAAAGAAATGATGGATAAACGAAAAGAAGATGATCCTGAATTTCAAATTTAACGAATAAAGAAGCTAATCAATAGGTTAGCTTCTTTAATTTTTTTGTAAATAAAGCGATTTTATTTGCATTATCGATAGGGACAAACTATCATTTACATTGTACATATTTTGTTTAAATAAGGGAGGATTTTCAAGTGGCAAACGTAACTTTTAAAGGTAATCCAATGACTTTAGTTGGAACAGAAGTTAAAGTTGGCGATCAAGCGCCAAACTTCCAAGTATTAGCAAACGACTTATCTCCAGTAAGTTTAGAAACATACAAAGGTGAAGTGAAATTAATTAGTGTTGTACCTTCAATCGACACAGGTGTGTGTGATGCACAAACACGTCGTTTTAACCAAGATGCAGCAGGTATTGAAAACGCGAAAGTATTAACAATTAGCGCTGATTTACCATTCGCTCAAAAACGCTGGTGTGCAGCAAACGGTTTAGAAAATGTTGTTACACTTTCTGACCACCGCGACCTTTCATTCGGTGAAGCTTATGGCTTAGTAATGAAAGAGCTTCGTTTACTTGCTCGTGCAGTATTCGTAGTAGATAGCAATGACAAAGTAGTTTACGCAGAATACGTAAGCGAAGGTACAAGCCATCCAAACTATGAAGCAGCATTAGAAGCAGCTAAATCTGCGAAGTAATGTGATGAAAATGACCTCTTATAAAGAGGTCGTTTTTTCTCATATATTGCTCTGTAACAGCATCGATATATGAGAAAAAACGTTATATCATATATAACTAAAGGGGAGCTCTTGATAGGAGGTCGCTTTTTCTTTTTGGAAAAAATCACTTTGTGGTATGATATAAGTTATGTGTAAAAAAGAGAAGGAGGAATGTACGTGAGTCAGACAGTAGAAACATTATTTTCTATTTTTGATTCTTCTGCGGTAGTTTTACGTAAAGAATTAGATGTAACATATTTAGAGGCGCTTGTAGAGACAGGTGATAACTTGTTTGAGGGAGCGATTTTACAAGAGGAATTATCCGAATCAGCAATTGAAAGGCTGAATCGTGAATATAGTACGTTTAATGAAGAAACATATAAAGGTGAAGAAATTCGTAAAGCATTTCAGTTAGCCATCTTAAAAGGAATGAAAGAAGGCGTACAAGCGAATCACGAAATGACACCTGATGCAGTTGGAATGTTCATGAGTTACTTATTCCATAAATTTATGCAAGGTCAAAACGAGATCACAGTTTTAGATCCTGCAATTGGAACAGGTAACTTAATGACTACAGTGTTTAATAGCGCCAAAGAAGGACTAACAATGAGTGGATTTGGTGTAGAAGTGGATGAAGTGCTAATTAAACTTGCTTTAGTAAATGCAAATTTACAAAAGCATGCAATCGAATTCTTCCATCAAGATGGACTAGCACCACTTTATATCGATCCTGTTGATGCAGTCGTTTCAGACTTACCGGTTGGTTATTATCCAAACGAAATCGGTGCAAGTGAATATAAATTAAAAGCAGATGAAGGAATGTCGTATGCCCATCACTTATTTATTGAACAAAGTGTGAAACATACGAAAGAGGGCGGTTACTTATTCTTCTTAGTACCAAACTTCATTTTTGAAAGTGACCAGGCACCAAAATTACATGCATTTATTAAAGAAACATGCTTTATTCAAGGGTTATTACAGCTTCCTGTTTCCATGTTTAAAAACGAGAAAAATGCAAAAAGTATATTTGTTCTCCAAAAGAAAGGCGCTAATGTAACAATGCCAAAACAGGCGTTATTAGTGGAGTTGCCTAAATTCTCTAACATGAAGGCGATGGAAGACATTATGGATCAATTAAATACTTGGTTTGCAACACATAAATAAAGCTGGGTATATGTAACAGCATTAGTGATTCATGTAGTACAGTTTTATATAATATGTCATATTTTTAAATATATACAAGATTTAACTGAATTTTTTTGAAATCTGTAATATATATTTTTTCTTGGTGTTACAATTTTTTCACTTGAAATATATGTCGGACGATGTTTAAATTAAAATCGTGAGTATAAAATTTGCTAATGATGAAACGTTTTCATATTTGGTGAATTTGATCAGATAAAATCGAGCGGTTTGTGGAAACATCCACACAACTACCAAGAGAAAAAGGGGCGAAAGACTAGATGTCAAAAATCATCGCGATTAACGCAGGAAGCTCTTCCTTAAAGTTCCAATTATTTGAAATGCCAAGTGAAACAGTATTAACAAAAGGTTTAGTAGAACGTATCGGTTTAGAAGATAGTATCTTCACTATTACTGTAGATGGCGAAAAACAAAAAGAAATTACAAACATTCCAGATCACGCAGTAGCAGTTAATATGCTTCTTAAAAAGTTAACTGAAAACGGAATCGTTAAATCTCTAGATGAGATTGGCGGTATCGGTCACCGTGTTGTTCACGGCGGCGAAAAATTTGCTGACTCTGTTTTAATTACTGATGAAGTATTAGCTGATATCGAAGAATTAAGCGATTTAGCACCACTTCATAACCCAGCAAACGTTGTTGGTATTAAAGCATTCCAAGAAGTATTACCAAACGTACCAGCAGTAGCAGTATTCGATACAGCATTCCACCAAACAATGCCGGAATCTGCATTCCTATACAGCTTACCATATGAGTACTATGAAAAATTCGGCATCCGTAAATACGGTTTCCACGGAACTTCTCATAAATATGTAACTGAGCGTGCGGCTGAATTATTAGGTCGTCCAATTGAAAGCTTAAGCTTACTTTCTTGTCACTTAGGTAACGGTGCAAGTATCGCAGCAGTAGAAGGCGGTAAATCTATCGATACTTCTATGGGCTTCACACCACTTGCTGGTGTAACAATGGGTACACGTTCTGGTAACCTTGACCCTGCGTTAATTCCATACATCATGGAAAAAACAGGCCAAACAGTAGAAGAAGTGGTTAACGTATTAAACAAGAAGAGTGGTATGTTAGGTCTTACTGGTTACTCTAGTGACCTACGTGACATCATTGCGAAAGAAGAAGAAGGCGACCACCGTGCGAAAGTAGCACTTGATGTATTCGTAAGCCGTATCCACAAATACATCGGTTCTTACACTGCTCGTATGAAAGGTGTAGACGCAATCATCTTCACAGCTGGTGTAGGTGAAAACAGTGCGATTATTCGTGAGCGCGTATTAGAAGGCCTTGAGTACATGGGCGTATACTTCGATGCAAAACGTAATAACGTATTCGGTGAAGAAGCATTCATCAACTTCCCACACTCTCCAGTAAAAATTATCGTAATTCCAACTGACGAAGAAGTTATGATTGCTCGTGACGTACTACGTCTTGGAGATATTGGTTAATATATGAAAAGAAAGACGAGATCCTATAGGATTTCGTCTTTTTTCTTTTGGATGTATTTTAAAACTCCATCTGGATATAATATTTTTTCTTTCTGAATGAATGCCGTAATAGGAATCCATTTCGCATACGCTACTGTTTCTTCATCTTGTATATTTAATATTTTCATTTCATATAGTGACGTGTCTAATAAACGCAAAGAATATAGTTGAATGATTTCATGACCAATGTCTCCATCGAGATGAAAGACATTTTCTAAACACCCTAAATAATTGGTGATTTCTATCTCCGTATGAAGCTCTTCTTTAAACTCCCGAATAACAGTATGTGCTGATTTTTCACCAAGCTCAATTGAACCGCCAAGAGGACGATAATATATTTCGCCTTCTGTATAATATTCTTGTACGAGAAGGCGATCTTGATGTACAGCAAGACCGAAAGCTTTTGCACGTGGATACATATAGAATCACTCCTTATTTGTTTTGTATAAGGACGATTATAATGTATGGTGTGATAAAAGTATCGTGTATTTAAGTGTGCGGTCTAACTGTAATTCCATCAAATAAGTCTTTCCAAAATGCTTCATTGTATTGGTATACATCCATAATAGGACATTTCATAACGCAAATACGTTGTAATCCCCAATCTTCTTGGGTGATAGTTGGTATATCGGCAGGAATTAGTAACAGGACAGAGAATGTATGTGTAACGATTTGAGATAAAATTTGTTCTAGGGAACATGCTTCTTCATATGTTCCTCCAGTTCGAATAAATAATATGGATTCTGCCGTTTCAATTGTAGCTAGAAAACGATTAATACGATGTTCATAGTTTAACTTAATTTCTGTATAAGAAGGCCAAGAAGTTGGTGTATTTACATCTGTTTTAAAGTCATGACAGGAGTCAATTTCATAAAGGTTGTCCCTTAATCTTAATTTTGCATCATCATCCCAAAATGAGATGAAGGATAAATTTTCGAAATTTAAAAAGCGGTCAAATCGATTTTGTAATAATACATTCACTTTTTCTAATGAGGGACTTAGCATAAAATCAATAACGCCAAAAAATGGTGATAATTCTAATTGATATAATGCCCAAGCGGGCCAGCAGTTTTGTCCTAAGCTGAATACCGCATTATATTCTTTTTTTATATCGGATAGATTCATGTGATTTATCTCATCCTTTTTGTTAATATTTTATGCCATTCAAAAATGGTATGTGAATAAAGATAGACAAGCATATTTGCAAAGAATAAGCAGAAATATGTTACAATAGAAAAAAATCGAACGAGGTGGTTGTTACGATGCGATCGAAGCGAGAACAAGCCATTTTAGACAATATAAAAGAATGGGAAGCGCAATTAGTTGAGCAAGAAGCGACCGATTTTCAAAAAGTGTTTGATAAATGGTTACATGCTACAGTTGCGAAATTACCTGAGAAAAAGCGAAAAGAATTCTTCACGAAAGCAGATGGATGGCTCTTTCATTTGCATGCATTTATTCAAAGTTCACAAGCACAGTTAGATGCACGTAATCGGATTTTAGGAACATCAAGGTTATTTGATGAATCGATTGAACAGCTTGAAGATTTGAAAGCATTATCTATTGATCAATTGACATACATAGCAGAGCAGCAAACAGCACGTCATCGTCTATATTCATTTGTACAAGGTGGGGCAACAGGTGCTGGAGGTTTATTATTATTAACGGCGGATTTTCCGGTTATGATCGCGTTAAATGTGAAGGCAGTCCAACTTATTGCAACATCATTTGGACATGATGTGAACAAGCCGTATGAAATGATGCTTGCGTTAAAGGTGTTTCATGCGTCATTACTACCAGGAAGACTTCAGCAATATGCATGGTACAATTTATTGCAAGAGCTGGAGCAAGAAGATTCGTTCTTTTACGAAGGAGACGAAGCAGTGCTACAAACAGCTTCTACTGAGGTTGTGTTAAAACAAATTTTGAAGACATTTTCGATTTATGCTCTTCGTCGTAAATTATTCCAAGGTATACCGGTAATTGGAATGGCAATTGGATCTACAGTGAATTATCGTTTAACAAGAAACGTTACTGAATTTGCAAATAGATTTTATCAAGTGCGCCATATAGTCGAGAAAGAAAAAAGAGCATAAAAAAAGCGAGAGGCCGAAGCCTTTCGCTTTTTTAATTCGTTGCATGTTTTTTGGACATTGGAACAGATACTGGCTGCTTTTCTGCTGTTTTTTCTGTTTTTGGATAATAAATTAAATCCAATGTTTTTGCCTGTACGGCAATCGAAAGAATAGTAAAAGCAATTTCTGTCCAATTTAAATAATATAATGAAAGCGCAAGAACAATCGCGTCAAAAACGAAGAAAATTTGCCCAATTGTAAAACGAGTTCGTTTACTTAATACAATTGTTAAAATATCGTCTCCACCGGTTGCACCGCCAAATCGTAATATAAAACCGAGTCCAATACCAGCTAACGCACCGCCAACTGCTGCAGCTATAAATAAGTTATTTGATAAATCTACCGTAAATGGAGAATAATTTTCCATAAAGGAATAAAATACTCCGAATGAAATTGAACCTAGGAATGAATAACCAACCATTTTTCTACCTAAAAATGAAGCGCACAGTAAAATAATTGGGATATCCATTAATACAGTTGAAATAGATGGTGAAATATCATAAAAGTTTTGAATGAATAGTGCAATTCCTACAAATCCACCTTCTGTTAAGTGGTTTTGGAAGTGAATGTGATATAGCGCTGCTGCTAAAATAAATGAACCGATTAAAACCATAAAAATTTCTTTAATAATTTGCCGACTTTGGATGTTCCTCATCGTTATTCCTTCTTTCCGTAGTTAGTAGTCCTTTTTGTGTTGTAAACTAACTACGAGCTCACATGTAGCTTTCAGTTAGTTTACGAAAAAACTAACTACGCTATATGTCGCTGAAGAAATAACGAATAATCCTCTCGTCCATCAATTCTCCCTACCTTCGTTTTAGTTTAAGTCTTAAAACGACTAAACAAAACGTGGAGTAGGATTCGTCATTTAGCAATCCTGCTCTTCTTTGTTTTGTTTAGTTAGTAACAATTAAGTCCTAAACAAAACGCTATGTGTAAGAAGAGTCTTTTTTTTGCCAAATTATCCTTCGGGCAATCATAATTTCCCCACTCTCGTATTTTTTTCGCTAGACTAAAGTATCTGAGCTGAAAAATACGCTACGTGTATGATTCGTCAATACGATGCCACATGCTCCTTCGAGCGATCATGATATCAAAATCCCTTCCTTCAAGATTTATACTATTATATCATACTTTTAAAAAATGTATGCGGATGGAAACCGACAATAAACGGAGGGAATCTACAAAAAATGTTATGTTTAAATATTTTTGTAGAAAAGCCTAAGTTATTTCGGAGGATTGGACAGTTTATAACGGTTTGTCCAATAAGTAAGAAAAAAGGGTTTTATTCCGTTGTGTTCTTTTCATCACTTTTATCTTTAAAAAACGCATCCCAACTAATCACACTTAAAAAAGTTAAAGTGATAATAACGAAAGCACGCATAATTTTTAAACCTCCTTTTGTACATAGTATATGAATCATTCGATTCAGAATGTGTCATTTTTTTACAAGTCTTAACTATTATGAGAGTATATTAATATAGATAGATGAAGGGGAGAGTGAAGGTATGCTAAAAGACATGTTCAAAAGAAAAGAATTAATATGCATTTCATGTCAGAAAAAAATTCAATATGAAGAAGAGCTTGTTGCTTTTGTAAAGTTGCCGAAAGAAAGAAGTATATTAGTTGGTCCATTCGATGTATGTTTGGCGAAAACAGCACAAGAAATATATTGTAAATCATGTTATGACAAAAAAAGCATGACCCAAAGTTATTGAGGGGCATGCTTTTTTCATTGGTGTGCTTTCCCCTCAGATACATTTTGAGTGAGTCGATACCAAAGCCAAAGGTCATTAATGATGGAAGCAAGATCGGCAATTTCTGAATTTAGTTTACAAGAAACTTCGAAGTCTTCTTCGTTATTTAAATAATGTTGTTTTGTATTAATATAGTGCTCAAGTTCTTTTATACGATCAGGAATTTTCCCGCGAACTTGTTCCCATTTTAGTAAAATAGCATGTTGCATTTTTTCGGGGATTTCTTCCCAGTCTTCTTGTAAATGTGGAATTTCAATTCCTAGATGTTCATCGTATAAGAAATACTTTTCCATAAATTCACCCCCGTTTTCCTGCTTATATTGTACATAAAAACAGAAAGAAGTTCGACGAAATTGTTTGAAAAAATTTGAAAATGACTCTTGATACATTTTGTGAAAGGTGGTAAAGTGTGAATTATTATAAAAGAAAATGAATATTTATTCTTTAGGGGGATGCAAAATGGAGAAGAAAAAAGTTGTATTAGCATATTCCGGAGGTCTTGATACTTCCGTTGCAATTAAATGGTTACAAGAGAAGAATTATGATATTATCGCGCTTTGTTTAGACTTAGGGGAAGGTAAAGACTTAGCATTTGTAAAAGAAAAGGCACTTTCAGTAGGTGCAATTAAATCATATATGATTGATGTTCAAGAAGAATTTGCAAACGAATATGCATTGATGGCGATGCAAGCACACACATTATACGAAGGGAAATACCCTCTTGTCTCTGCATTATCTCGTCCGCTTATTGCGAAGAAATTAGTAGAAATCGCAGAACAAGAAGGCGCAACTGCAGTTGCACACGGATGTACAGGAAAAGGAAATGATCAAGTTCGTTTTGAAGTTTCTATTCAAGCATTAAATCCTTACTTAGAAGTGATTGCACCTGTACGTGAATGGAAGTGGTCACGTGAAGAAGAAATTGCATATGCAAAAGAAAACGATGTACCAATTCCGATTAATTTAGATAGCCCGTTTTCAATCGATCAAAACTTATGGGGACGCAGCAACGAATGTGGAATTTTAGAAGATCCATGGGCAGCGCCGCCAGAAGATGCATATGAGATGACATTGGCATTAGAAGATACACCGAATAAACCAGAGTTTGTAGAAATCGGATTTGAAGCAGGCGTACCGACTACTTTAAATGGCACTGCATATTCACTTGCAGAATTAATTAAAACGTTAAATGCGCTTGCTGGAAAACACGGCGTTGGACGTATTGATCACGTAGAAAATCGTCTTGTCGGTATTAAATCTCGTGAAGTATACGAATGCCCAGCAGCAATGACGTTAATCACTGCGCATAAAGAGTTGGAAGATTTAACACACGTAAAAGAAGTAGCACATTTTAAACCAGTGATTGAACAGAAAATAACAGAACTTATTTATAATGGTTTATGGTTCTCACCTTTAAAACAAGCGCTTCATGCATTTTTACAAGAAACGCAAAAGAATGTAACAGGTACAGTGCGTGTGAAATTATTTAAAGGTCATGCGATTGTAGAAGGACGTAAATCTGAATACTCTTTATACGATGAAAAATTAGCAACATATACTGCTCAAGATGAATTTAATCATGATGCAGCAGTTGGATTCATTTCATTATTCGGTTTACCGACGAAAGTATACAGCCAAGTGAATCAAAAGAAGGTGGAAGCGTGAGCAAACTTTGGGGCGGACGTTTTACAGAAGAAGCGGAAGCATGGGTTGAAGAGTTCGGAGCATCCATCTCCTTCGATCAACAATTAGTAAATCAAGATATAAAAGGAAGTATTGCGCACGTCACGATGCTAGCAAAGCAGGGCATCGTGACGAAAGAAGAAGCAGAGAAAATAAAGATAGGTCTTCAATATTTATTGAAAGAAGCAAAAGAGAATAAGCTACAATTTTCAGTAGAAGCAGAAGATATTCATTTAAACATCGAAAAAATGTTAATTGAACAAATTGGCGAAGTAGGAGGAAAACTTCACACTGGCCGAAGTCGTAATGATCAAGTAGCGACAGATATGCATTTGTATTTAAAAGAAAAGGTAGAACATATTATAAAAGCTACAAAACAATTGCAAACTGTTCTTGTTCAACAAGCAGAAAATAATATTGAAACCATTATGCCGGGCTATACGCACTTGCAGCGTGCCCAGCCGATTTCATTTGCTCATCATATTCTCGCTTACTTTTGGATGTTAGAGCGTGATGTGAATCGTTATGAAGATTCGTTAAAACGTATTAACATTTCGCCATTAGGAGCAGGAGCGTTAGCTGGAACGACATTCCCCATTGACCGAGAGTATAGTGCGGAGCTTCTTGGATTTAATGGAATCTATGAAAATAGTTTAGATGCAGTAAGCGATCGTGATTTCATACTGGAGTTCCTAAGTAACTCCTCTATGCTTATGATGCACTTATCACGCTTTTGCGAAGAACTTATTTTATGGAGTAGCCAAGAGTTTCAATTTATTGAAATGAGCGATCAATATGCAACGGGAAGCAGCATTATGCCGCAAAAGAAAAACCCGGATATGGCGGAACTAATCCGTGGTAAAACAGGCAGAGTATACGGTAATTTATTCAGTTTACTCACAGTAATGAAAGGATTACCGCTCGCTTACAATAAAGACTTACAAGAAGATAAAGAAGGAATGTTTGATACAGTTAAAACAGTAGAAGGATGCCTTCATATTATGGCGGGCATGCTTGAAACGATGACTGTAAACAAAGAAAAAATGGGGCAAGCTGTGACGCAAGATTTCTCCAATGCAACAGAAATTGCTGACTATTTAGCGAACAAAGGACTACCATTCCGTCAAGCTCATGAAATTGTTGGAAAGTTAGTGCTATATTGCACACAAAAAGGAATTTATTTATTAGATGTCTCTCTTGAAACATATAAAGAAATGAGCTCCTTATTTGAAGAAGATTTGTATGAAGTGCTGTCACCATATGCAGCTGTAAAGCGTCGTAACAGTGCTGGCGGGACTGGGTTTGAACAAATCAAAAACGCTTTGGAGAAGGCGAAGGGGTTAACGAAAGAAGTTATTAAGAATTGAGTTGGGAAGTACGCCAGTCTAGTAAAGTCTGGCGTACTTTATTTTTTACTAGCATTTAAGTTACAATGTAGTAAAAAATAACAATTTAGGGGAAGTCTATGAAAAAAATAGTGTTGATCATTGTACTGTTAATTAGCTTAATTGCAAATGCTAAAGTGTTTCTTTTGGACAAATATATGTATGTTGGTGAAAAAGAAAAGCGAGAAGAAGCGGTTATCGCAACGATGTGGCATTTACAAGATAAAGGATATAAAGAAAGTGATATTTTATATATAAAACCGGCCTTTTATAGCAAAATGGATTCTTATGGTATGAATGTACAGTTTAAAGATGAACCAAATGAATCATATACATATAGAGTTTTAAAAGATGCGAAAACAAATAAACTAACTGTACACCAAGATAGCAATGAGTCTGGTGGTATGGGCGGGAAACATCAAGAGCTTAAATAAAGAAAGAAAACGACTGATGGCATTCGCCTGCAGTCGTTTTCTTTTAATCATACTTATGTCGATCTTCCGTAATTCGAATATACTCAATATCCATCAAATCACGAAGTAATGCACCATTACTTAGTTCAACGCCGTGCTTCTCTTTAAAATGAGTGCGAATCGTATCTAGCATTTCAATTTCTTTGCCGTTCACATCTAAAATAATGCGTTCAGAATCATCCATATAGCATCCTCCTTTTTTACACATATATATTTTGTCCGTCTATTTCTAAAAAATGTATGTTAACGTAATGTTAGGAAATAAGAAAGGGATGGAAAATGAGACGTATTTATTTTATAGGGCTAATTTTGTACACATTCATTGTATTACATGTTGCATTCCCAAATATCTTTTCATTTGAGGATTTAGAAACAGTACACGTTGCGATATTTATTTTTGCTCTATTTGTAGTAGATTGCTTTATTTCTATATGGCTTTCGAAAAGAAAAGATATACAAGGCAAAAAAGAAATGGAACGGAAAAAGAGAAAACGTTCCTTTTGGATGATGACATACTGTTTGTCTTTAGTGCTTACTGCTGCTTTTTTTAGTGAACATATTCCATTAGAAAGAGTAAATATTGGATTTGGAGCATTCGTATTCGCATACTATTTTTTTATGCACTTTCTTCCTTATATGAAAGAAAAGCGAGGAGAAGAGGAAAATCCGCTTGTAGAAGAAGAGAAAGAACAAGAGCATAAGAGAATAGAAGGGGATATAAAGAAACTTGGAGAACAAAAGTGGTATTTAAAATCAAAAATCATATACGTTCTTTGCTTTATTACGCCGCCAATTGGTTATTTGTATGTTTTCTTATTTCGTAAAAAAATGACAGAAGGTGCAAGGCGAACGTACTTAACGGTTGCGACGATTATGATGGCATTATGGTCTTTGAAGTTTCTTCCGCCTTATGTGTTGGCAATTACCGTTGTTGTCGTAGCATGTCTTTTGTTTATAGTGAAGTTTATAAAATGAAAAACACCAAGCCTATGTGGACTTGGTGTTTTATCTATAAATTAAAGCTCACCTTGCTCTTCATCACCACGAACAACAAGGACATCGCATTTCGCATAGCGAATAATATGTTCAGAGACGCTACCAATTAGGAAACGCTCAACAGCATTTAAACCAGTCGCACCACACATAATTAAATCTACTTTATGGTTTGGAGCGATTTCTTTTGAAATTTTTGATTTAGGATTACCGAATTCTAATACAGTTTCAATTTTTTCAAGACCAGCTTCAAGCGCAGTTTTTTTGTAGTCTTCTAATAGGTCTTCTGCAAATAGATTTGCACGTTCCGCAATTGCACGGCTATAAGCTTCTACTGCTGAGTATGCTTTTACATCAACGATATGAGCAATTGTTAATGTTGCATTGTTGCGCTTTGCGACTTGAATTGCTTTTTTAAAGGCTTTTTCTGCTTCTTTAGAACCATCCACTGCGATTAAAATATTTGTATATGTATTATTCATAGTAAATTCCTCCCAATCTGTTTTATAACTGTTTACAACTTAATTATAAAACAAATTTTGGTAACGTGCTTGCCAGAAACGTTACAGAATTTTGAAAACTCTGTTTCAATTCATTTTAGTTGTAATTGGAGCGAGAACTTGTTACATATGAAGTATAGCAATTTAAAAGGGGGCAGTTTTGTGAGACATGCGCTCATTACAGCCGGTACGAAAGGTTTAGGAAAGCAAGTAACAGAAAAGTTATTGGCTAAAGGCTATTCAGTAACAGTAACGTACCATAGCGATATCACGGCTATGGAAACGATGAAAGAAACATATAAAGATGTGGAAGAGCGTCTACAATTCGTGCAAGCGGATGTCACGAAAAAGGAAGATTTACATAAAATAGTAGAAGAAGCGATGAGCCGTTTTGGCAAAATTGACTTTTTAATTAATAATGCTGGTCCATATGTATTTGAACGAAAAAAGTTAGTTGATTATGAAGAAGATGAATGGAATGAAATGATTCAGGGAAATTTAACAGCGGTATTTCATTTATTAAAACTTGTCGTTCCGGTCATGAGAAAACAGAACTTTGGCCGTATTATTAATTACGGATTTCAAGGGGCGGATAGTGCACCGGGATGGATTTATCGTTCAGCTTTTGCCGCAGCGAAAGTAGGACTTGTTTCATTAACGAAAACAGTTGCTTATGAAGAAGCGGAGTATGGTATCACTGCGAACATGGTATGTCCTGGTGATATTATTGGCGATATGAAAGAGGCAACTATTCAAGAAGCACGTCAGCTGAAAGAGCATAACACACCGATTGGTAGATCTGGAACAGGTGAAGATATTGCAAGAACCATTTCGTTTTTATGTGAGGACGATTCCGATATGATTACCGGTACAATTATTGAAGTGACTGGTGCAGTGGATGTTATTCATAGACATCGATAGAATAAAATAAGATGAAGTTTCGAATAATTGGACAGTTTATCCATTGTGCTGAGAGGTGCGGATAATACTGTCCTTTAATATAAAATTAAATCTATCGGAAAACTCGTGTTATTTTTTTGTCAAATATTGAGATATTATGTTAAAATATAAGAGCGTAGAAAGCGCTTTAAAAAATGATTCAGGGGTCATTTCATAACTCAAGGGGGAACTAATCATGCGTATCGGTATTCCAACAGAAATTAAAAACAATGAAAACCGTGTGGCAATGACGCCAGCGGGAGCAGTACATTTAGTACAAAATGGTCACGAAGTTTTTGTTCAAAAAGGAGCAGGTTTAGGATCTGGCTTTACAGATGAAGAATACGTACAAGCTGGTGCGAAACTTGTAGAAACTGCTGAAGAAGCATGGAATCAAGATATGGTTATGAAGGTAAAAGAGCCAGTAGCAAGTGAATACGGCTATTTCCGTGAAGGCTTAATCTTATTCACATACTTACACTTAGCTCCAGAACCAGAATTAACGAAAGCATTAATCGATAACAAAGTTGCATCAATCGCATACGAAACAGTACAATTAGACAATCGTTCTTTACCATTACTTGCACCTATGAGTGAAGTGGCTGGTCGTATGTCTGCACAAATCGGTGCACAATTCCTTGAGAAAAACAAAGGCGGTAAAGGTATTTTACTTGCAGGCGTTCCAGGGGTAAAACGCGGCAAAGTAACAATCATCGGCGGTGGTCAAGCTGGTACAAACGCAGCTAAGATTGCAGTAGGTTTAGGTGCAGATGTAACAATCATTGACTTAAGTGCAGAACGTCTTCGTCAATTAGATGATATTTTCGGTAACCAAGTAAAAACATTAATGTCTAATCCATACAACATTGCAGAAGCTGTTAAAGAATCTGACCTTGTTATTGGAGCAGTATTAATTCCGGGTGCAAAAGCGCCAAAACTTGTAACTGAAGAAATGATTCAATCAATGGAACCAGGTTCTGTCGTTGTAGATATCGCGATTGACCAAGGTGGTATTTTTGAAACAACTGATCGTATTACAACTCATGACAACCCAACTTACGAAAAACATGGCGTTGTTCATTATGCAGTTGCTAATATGCCAGGTGCAGTTCCACGTACGTCAACTCTTGCGTTAACAAACGTAACAGTACCATATGCAGTACAAATTGCTAACAAGGGCTACAAAGAAGCTTGCTTAGGCAACACTGCATTATTAAAAGGTATTAACACATTAGATGGTTATGTAACATTCGAAGCAGTTGCGGAAGCTCACGGCTTACAATACGCTGATGCAAAAGAGCTTCTTGAAAAAGCTCCTGCTTTATCATAATAGAAATACATTTGAGACCTTCCTTTTCGTGAGGATGGTCTTTTTTATATGGAGAAATAACATGTGAATAATTGTTATTTATTGGTGTAAATCGATTTTTATTATGATAATTTAGAATTATATAATAAAAAGAGGGGATGCGATGGGGAGCAAAAAGAGGAAGAAAAAACAGGCAAAGAGACAAAGGTATATAAAGAACAAAAAGGAACAGAACATACCTTTTTCACAAAAAGTAGTCATTACGATAGAGAAAACATTTCGGTATATTTGTATGGCTCTGTATGTAATTTTGTGTATGTATTCATTTGGAGTGTTTTACAGTTTTGGGATAACTCCCAATATTATTGAGAGCATTCTAGAATTTATACTTGTTGTAATAGAATTAGCCTTATTCGTTATACTCTTTGCTACAGTATGGCCTAGTCATGAAAGTAAAAAAGATAGAAAAAGAAGCAAAAAATCTTCATACGCTTCAAGCTCATCAAGTGGATTCGGTGACTACAGTAGCAATGACTGTAGTAGCTCAAGTGATGGTGGAGGAGATTGCGGAGGTGGTGGAGATTAAGTTAGTTTTTTAGAAGAACGACTAATGAAAGGATGGGACGAAAGATGGAGACTGTGAACTTAATAGAATTAACAAAGGATATTAAAGATCAACATAAAAACTTCGTCGTTTCAAATATAAACAGTCATTGCTTACGAATCGCTGTATTTACTGGTGAATATGATTGGCACTATCATTCTAATTCGGATGAATTATTTATTGTGTTAGAGGGAGAATTACTTATTGATTTTGAAGATGGAGAAACAGCGGTTTTAAAGCCAAATGATTCAATCTTAATTCCAGCATGTAAGATTCATAGAACGAGAGCATTAAAGAGAACTGTAAATCTTTGTTTTGAACATATAGAGGCGGATACGATTAAAGTGGAGCAATTATGAAAAAATTATCCGTAGCCGAGTATAGAAAAATCCTTCCGATTTTAGAAAGTCATACAAAAACGACGACGTTTGCTTATGCGGTATGTGATCAAGTGATAGATGGTGAGGTTTTTGCAAACGAGAAATTAACAGCAGGATTAATTATTACAGCTAACGGTATCTATTATTTATTTGGTGATACTGATGATCAAAATTATAACGAAGAGTTATTTTCATATTTAAAAACAGCTATTGAGAAAACAGAGAAGAGATTTACACTCTTTACTTCAAGTGAAGATTGGGAAATGATGTTAGAAGAGCGTTTTAGTAATACACTTCGGAACATCCCGCGAATGAAATTTCAAAGAGTAACCTTTGAGGAGAGAAAACGAGATTTTAACAAAAATACATATGAAGTGAAGCGTATTGATAGAAGAGATATAGAGCGAAGCAGTGAATTTAAAGAGGAGTACTACAAAGAATATTGGGGATCAAAAGAAACGTTTTTGAATAGTGGTTTTGGATTTTGTATAGAACAAGATGGGATAATTGTAGCTGAATGTGTCTCGATATTTAGCGGGAATGGTTATGCTGAAATAGATATTGCAACACATGAAGCGCATCAAGGGAAAGGATTAGCTCAAGCTGTTGCAACACGGTTCATTGAACATTGCATGCAAAATGATATTATACCGAGCTGGGATTGTTATGTAGACAATATTCCTTCGCGAAAATTAGCTAGTAAATTAAGTTTTTATCATCCAATAGAATACAGTTTGTTTGTACGTAAGAAAACGGGGGAAGAAAAATGAATGTAGAATTAACGAGATTTAAAGTTAAGCCTGGTAAGAGTCATCGAGTAAATGAATGGATGCAGCTTCTGAATGACAATATGAAAGAAGTACTTTTGACATTAAACGACGAAAAGATGTACGTTGAGACAATTTTCCGGGAAATAAGAGATGGAGAAGAGTACTTATATTGGTATTCTGTGCAAGGAGAAGGTGGGGCTCTTGTCGAAAATTCTCATTATGAAATTGATAAAAAGCACTTGGAATTTTGGTATGAGTGTATTGATGAAGAAGCACCCTCTGTTGATATGAAAACAGAAGTCGTTATGATTCAAGATGTTGTGAAGGACGCGATGAAATAATAGAATAGTATTTCAGAGAAGCGCATCAAAATGGATGTGCTTTTATTATGAAACAATTTATAAAAGCTGCATTTGGATGTCTTTAAGTGAAAATAAAGAGGGATACTGAGAATATTTTAGGATAAACTATAAAGTGAAACTTTAATCAGTGTGGGGTTCATCCCCCATCTAACTTCTTGCTTCCGCTGAATTTTGATGTGAGGTCTTACTGCCCGTTAATGCGGGATAAAGAAATAAAAAACACCAAACCAAAAGACCTACCAATATACGTTGTAGTCGTAACAGGCAAAACAGAGGATTTACAAAGTTTACAAGGAGCACCATATATTAAGGCTGCTGTAAGAGGTGTAACAGTTGAGAAATATTGATTACAAGCAATTAATGTGAATAATCAGAAAATTTATGTTATAATATGGGAAAAGGAGGTTTATATGAGGCAAATACATGGAGCAATTTATATTTACATAACAATGTTTTTCGTGGCGGTATCCTATGGATTGGGGCACGTGTATTCGCATCCTATACTAACTTTTTTAAGCGGAGCATGTATGGCGTTTGCGCTTCTTGTCCACCTTTTCTCAGTTTGGATCGTGAAATTTCAATTAAATATTAGTGAAATAGAAGAAGGCACTTTTTGAGTGGCCTTCTTTTTTTAATAATATTTTGGAAGTTCTTGTAGCAATTTTTCAATTTCGCATTCTGTTTCTTCGCATATAGAAAGCTTGCGCAGTCTGAAAAATAAGCTGCGTAAGAAAGATTTTATATTTCCGTATAGAAACTCGTATGATTCAATATGTAATGTTTGTTTTTGAACGGGTAATTGAGCTACTAAATCACGAAGGGCTAATATGAGTGCTTCTTCCTTTAAGCCATTTTGTAGCATTGCGACAATCGGATAAACGATACGTTCATCTTCTTCATATTTGTAATAGATGGAATGAACACAAACTTTGTTTAATAAAGTTTGTAATATTTCTTCGTAATATAAAGTTTCCAGTTTAGGACTATTCACAAGCGCCTCAAATGTATCAGAAGCATGAGCGATACTATGTGCCCAGCCGTGTTTTTGCACATATCCCCGGAAATCATGTTCGTTGTTCATATATAGAATTAGTTGATCTTTTACATTTGAAATATCAGTCTGTGATAAGAAATTATGATTTGTATCAGCATCAATAATGAGGGCAATTAATAATGTTGTAAATGCTCGGGTAAATACCGCATCTTCATCATCTGAATGAATCTTATACAATAAATATTTTTCACCGATGCTTTCTAATAATAGTTTCTGTAATTGTGTGTGTGAAAGATATTCCTTCTTGATGAGATGAAAAAAAGTAGAGTAGATGAGTTTGTCCCTTAAATAGCTATCAGTATCGCCAATTTGCTCAAGCATATTGGAACTTAAAGAATCAATGTTAAGTGTGTTATCCAGTATGTAATTATTATTACGAATTTCTTCTAACTGTTGTTGTAACATATAAACCCCCTATTTTAGAAAATTCTGTATTTTAATAGTATAATAGAAGGAAGAAATAGACAATAAATAAGTGCATTTGAATGGAGGGGCATGATGAAGAGAGCGTTATTCTTTTTCATTAGTATTTTCTTTTTAGGAAGCTGCTCGATTTGGTATTTTACTTTTTCTAGCGAGAGCAAAAGTTGGACTGGACAATATAAAGGGCATATTAAGGATGACAGTGAAGATGGAATGTTTACGTTTCAATATAAGGGCGGGGATGGAAAGACAGAATTTAAAAACTTAGAGATTGCTATTAATGGAGCCTTTAGTACAATGACACAAACGTCAGAAGTTCATAGAGGAGCAAAGGTTGAAATGAAGTCTTCTTGTGTAAGTTGCGCGCCTATCTCTAAAGATGAACCTATAGAAGTTGTGATTAAATGGGATGATAAGTATGAGGAGAAGATGGTGTTAAATTTGAAATAGCCTAGAGTAAGGAGTTAAAAATGAATAGGCATATGAAAATTGTTATGTTTTTAAGTGTATTTCTAGTCGTATTATCAGCGTGTGATACAAAACAAGTAGAGCAAGTAACGGTAAAAGAAGTACCTAAAGAAGGGTATATCATATTAAGAAATGACACGATGTTTTTTGCCGATGATAAAACGGTTGAAACAAAAGTAGAGTTGCAACATTATATAGAACAACAAATGAATAAAGAGCATCCAGCACATATAGTCTTGAGCTTTAAGGACAAAGACGCATATAAACAGTTAAAAACAGGGGATAAAATAAAAGTATGGTTTTCTCAAATACTTGAAAGTTATCCAGCAAAAATGATTGTAGAGAAATTTGAAATAGTAGGGAAATAGAAAAAGGCAGCACTCCCGCTGCCTTTTTCTATTATTTTACAAATTGT
This sequence comes from Bacillus cereus group sp. MYBK14-1, assembly GCF_051916885.1. Classification (NCBI taxonomy): domain Bacteria; kingdom Bacillati; phylum Bacillota; class Bacilli; order Caryophanales; family Bacillaceae; genus Bacillus; species Bacillus cereus group sp. MYBK14-1. The sequence continues at coordinate 85,277 of NZ_JBQAHM010000007.1, forward strand.
AACTCTTTCGGGAATTTCGTTAAAATTTCTGATCCGTCTTTTGTGATGTAAATATCATCTTCAATACGAACGCCACCTACGTTTGGTACGTAAATACCAGGTTCGATTGTGAAGACCATACCTTCTTTTAATGGAGACTCGTTACCAGCTTTTACATCTGGATATTCGTGTACGCTAATTCCAAGTCCGTGACCAAGTCGGTGTGGGAAGAAGTCTCCGTAACCTGCATCTGCGATAACAGAACGAGCAGCGTTGTCGATTGCGCCAAGTGTAACACCTGGTTTACATGCTTCAACTGCTTGTAGTTGTCCAGCAAGTACAGTGTTGTAAATACGAGTTTGTTCTTCAGAAATCTCGCCGAATGCCACTGTACGTGTAATATCAGAGCAATAACCGTCAATGATTACGCCTAAATCAAATAGTACGAAATCACCGCGTTTCATTTTGTTTGCGCCAGGAATACCGTGTGGAAGAGCTGAGTTCGCACCTGCTAATACCATCGTATCAAATGACATTTTATGTATGCCTTTTGTTTTTAATTCGTGTTCAATAATTGCTAATACTTCTAGTTCACTACGATCTTCTTTAATTGCATTTACACCAACTTCAACAGCATAGTCCGCCATTTTAGCTGCTTCGCGTAAAATAGAAAGTTCTTTTTCATCTTTAATTAAACGAAGTTCGCGAACTTTCTCCTCAGCTGATTTGAAAGCTGCATTTGGGAATAATTTCGTTAATTCTTCGTAGCGCTCTACGTTTAAATGTTCTTTTTCAATTGCAACTGCATTTGCATTGATGCCGCGGTCTTTAATTGCTTTTGCAATCATATCCCATGGTCTGTCAGTATCAGTAAATCCGATAATTTCATGTGCCCAGCCAGCGTTACGTGCTTGACCTTCTTCCATTTTAGGGCAAATTAAAATAGGTTCTTTTTCTTGGAATACAAACATACCAAGTAATCTTTCGTGTGGTTCACAGTGGAAGTTTGTCATGTAGAAGACGTTTGGTGTAGAAGTTAAGAACGCAGCTTCTACGTTTTTTTCTTTTAGCCATTGCATTAAATTTTCTAATCTAGCATTCATCGATTGGCACCCCCGAGATATTTAATTACAAATATAACTTTAACTCGGAAGAAAGCGTTATGACAAGTAAATAGATGTTAGAAAAGACAGGGAATTGAAAAATCATGTAGAATACAAAGTGAGAATGTGAACAGGGGAGGAATGTAATAATGAAAGTATCTTATCATGGACATTCAGTTGTGAAAATTGAGGCGAATGGAAAAGTTATTTTAATTGACCCGTTTTTAACAGGTAATCCGAAAACAGATTTAAAAACTGAAGATGTAAAAGTGGATGCAATTCTTTTATCGCATGGACACGGTGATCATGTTGGAGATACAGTAGAACTTGCGAAGAAAAATAATGCAGTTGTTGTAGCGCCATTTGAACTAGCAACATTTTTAAGTTGGCAAGGTGTAAATACACACCCGATGCATATTGGTGGTTCACATGAATTTGACTTCGGAAAAGTGAAGTTTACACAAGCATTCCACGGCTCTAGTTATATTGATGAAGAAAATAAGACGATTACATATACAGGTATGCCAGCAGGTATTTTATTTACAGCAGAAGAGAAAACTGTATACCACGCAGGAGATACTGCACTATTCTCTGATATGAAGTTAATTGGGGAATTAAATAAAGTTGATCTAGCATTTTTACCAATTGGTGATAATTTCACAATGGGGCCAGAAGATGCTGTACTAGCGGCAAAATGGATTAATGCGAAAACTGTTGTACCGATGCATTACAATACGTTCCCAGTTATTGAACAAGATCCATATCAATTTGTAGAAAAGCTACAAAATTGTACAGGGAAAGTATTAGAAGCTGGAGAAAGTATTACACTATAGAAAAGAAACCCTTCATTTGAAAAGAAAAGTGAAGGGTTTTTTACGTGTGTAGGACAGCTTTTAATGCTTGTATTTGTTTTGGTGATTCTTCTCTTTTGGTACGTGGTTGTTCAGGTGTTTCATTCAATTCCATTGCAACTTTTTTCCCATCTACGAAAGCTAAAAATACAGCACCTACAACCTCTAAAAGTTTTTTCATCATGTGTTCGCTCCTTTGTTTTATTTCTTGTCTTAATTGTATAGGCAATTAAGTGGGCGAACTATCGAATGAGATGACAATAGCATTACATTGTTGTAATAGAATGACTGGTGGAATGTAAGCGTCATTTTGTTATAAAAAAAATAGTACAGGTATGCAAAGAGAGAGTGTAACAGTTTTGAAAATATAGTATACTAAAAGTACAACACATGAAGAATTTAGGGAAAAGAAAGTATGGTGAAACCATTTGGCTACCAAGCATAACCAAATTTTAGAACATATTAATAGCCTGCCAGTAGGCCATAAAATTTCTGTAAGACAAATTGCGAAAGATTTGAGTGTAAGTGAAGGGACCGCTTACCGTGCAATTAAAGATGCAGAAAATAAAGGATATGTTAGTACAATTGAACGTGTCGGAACAATTCGAATTGAACAAAAGAAGAAAGAGAATATCGAAAAACTGACATATGCAGAAGTCGTTAACATTGTCGACGGTCAAGTACTTGGAGGCAGAGAAGGACTACATAAAACATTAAATAAATTCGTAATCGGAGCTATGAAATTAGAAGCGATGATGCGCTATACAGAAGCTGGGAATTTACTCATTATTGGTAACCGTACCAATGCACATGAATTAGCGCTAGAAACTGGAGCCGCTGTATTAATTACGGGCGGATTTGATACGGAAGATCATGTGAAGAAATTAGCAGACGAATTAAAGCTGCCGATCATTTCAAGTAGCTACGATACATTTACGGTCGCAACGTTAATTAATCGTGCAATTTATGACCAACTTATTAAGAAAGAAATTGTACTCGTTGAAGATATTTTAACGCCAATTGAAGAAACGTTATATTTAAAGCCGAGTGATACAGTACAGCAATGGCATGCATATAACGAAGAGACAATGCACGGAAGATATCCAATTGTCGATGAAAGTAACAAAGTACTAGGAATCGTAACTTCAAAAGATATGATCGGAGTAGCGAAAGAAACACCAATTGATAAAGTAATGACAAAACACCCAATTACAGTGAACGGTAAAATGTCTGTCGCAGCTGCGGCACGTATGATGGTGTGGGAAGGAATTGAATTACTTCCTGTCGTTGAGGAAGGAAACAAACTGCAAGGTATTATTAGCCGTCAAGATGTACTTCAGGCACTGCAAATGATTCAACGTCAGCCACAAGTTGGAGAAACCATTGATGATATTGTAACGAATCAATTTATGACACCAAAAGAAGCGAAGAATGAGCATCTATATCAATTTTCGGTGACGCCGCAAATGACGAACTCAATCGGGACGTTATCGTACGGTGTATTTGCAACAATTGTGACAGAAGCGACAAATCGCGTCATTCGTGCGCAAAAGAAAAGTGATTTAATTGTTGAAAACTTAACGATTTATTTCGTAAAGCCGGTTCAAATTGATAATGTTGTATCTGTTCATCCGAAAGTATTAGAAATTGGACGTAAATTTGGTAAGGTCGATGTAGAGGTGCATCATGAAGGTAATGTTGTTGGAAAAGCATTACTTATGGTTCAGTTAATCGATAAATAAAAAGATGGAACAAATCGTTTTGATTTGTTCCATCTTTTTTTGTTGTTTTAAATTTGAAAGGCATGATTTTAGATGGGAGTTTTAGTGAAATATGTATGGGATGGAGTGGAAAAGTAATGTGAGAAAAGACGGAATAATAATTCAATTCAGTTGTATATTGTGTTATGATTATATTGTAAGAAAATGGAATCGCGAGAGGTGGTATGCATTATGTCGTCAGCCGTACTCTTTTTTGGTAGTATCGCACTATTTTACTTTCTTGTAATGATACCGATTCAATATTTATATTTACAAGGTTTACATGAAAAAAAGGAAAAGACAGGATTATCTCAGCGAGAGCTATATGAAAAAATGTCTTTTGGAGAAGAACAATTACATTTTCACGTACAAGGGAACCCATTTAATATACCATCTGCGTTTGTTGCGTATATGATTTTGAAAGTTAAGGGACGTAAAAAAGCATCACAATATTGATGCTTTTTTACGTTGCTTCATAGACTTCAGCTTCTTTAACTGCTAATGGCAAGAAATGTTTGTATTGGCGAAACCCGTTAAATACACTTGCACTACCAAATAGAACGAATAAAACACCAACGATAATACGAGCGGTTGAAAGTTCTAAAAAGAATTGGTTTATCCCGAAAAATAAAACGAATGAACCGAGTGCCATTGCGGATTTTCCTGAGAGCCAACCTTTCTCCATTGGGCGGTTTGTACGAAAGTATTTTGTTTTGTAAAAGAGGTACAACATAAATGAGACGATAATACAGAAGACTAATACTGGCATAATGAACACTCCCATCGCTTTGTGAAAAATAATAGAAAAGAAAAAGAAATATCTAAACTTTCTAACTTTTATTATAAAGCAATTGTTCGCATGTATGAAATACTTTCCGTTATAATGGAGGATAAAGTGAAGAAGTTGATTAAAAAGGAGATTATACATATGCATGAGCAAATTTTAGGAGCAATTAAAGAGTTTGATACAATTATTATTCATCGCCACGTGCGTCCGGATCCAGATGCGTTAGGTTCACAGGGTGGTCTTGGTACAATTCTACAAGAATCGTTTCCAGAGAAAAATATTTATACGGTTGGGTATAATGAGCCGTCACTAGCATACTTACGAGTAATGGATGATATTGAAGATAGTGTATACGAAAATGCGCTTGTTATTGTTTGTGATACTGCGAATCAAGAACGTGTTGACGATCAACGCTATACAAAAGGGAAGATGTTAATTAAAATTGATCATCATCCAAATGAAGATCCGTATGGAGATATTACGTGGGTAGATACGACAGCGAGTTCTACAAGTGAAATGATTTATGAGTTTTATAACTATGGAAAAGATAAAGGATTAAAAATAACAAAAGAAGCAGCCCGCCTTATTTTAGCAGGAATTGTTGGAGATACAGGTCGTTTCTTATTCCCGAATACGACAGCAAAAACACTTCGTTACGTAAGTGAGCTTGTTGACATGGGTGTGAAATTCACAGATTTATACAATGAGATGTATAAGACAAAAGAAAAAATTGCTCGTTTAAACGGTTATATTTTACAAAACTTTACGATGGTAGAAGAAGGAGCAGCTTACATTAAATTAACGAAAGAAGTATTAGAAGAGTTTGATGTACTTCCTTCTGAAGCATCTGGTGTTGTTGGAGCTCTTGGCAATATTGATGGATTAAAGGCGTGGGTTCTATTTTTAGAGGAAGACGACGTAATTCGTGTTCGTCTTCGTTCAAAAGGACCAGTTATAAACAAATTAGCAATGCAATATAACGGCGGGGGGCATCCGATGGCTTCTGGTGCGAAGGCATCTTCTTGGGAAGAAGCGGATCGTCTTTTTGCTGATTTACGTGAGATTTGTAAATAAGAGACTATATGTTAGAACGAAAAGAAGGAGCGGCGCTAAAGCCCTCCTTCTTTATTTTTCTTTCTCTATAGTAATGCTAATTTCAAGCACTGTATCAAAAGATATTGTATCGACTTTAAAACGGTATAGCCGATCGTAATGTTTGTACGTTTTATTTTCGATTACCTTTTTAAGTAGGTCTTTATTTTTTGCGATACTTTGAATGTTTTTCGTTAAAAGATGTTGGAGGTCATTATGGATAGATGTAGTCATATTTTCGAGTGTGAGATTGTCTAAATCGTATTTTTCTCGATTGATAAGTTTTATTTTAATCTCTTGAATGGTTAAGAGCCGTTTATTTTCAGTGTTCAATTTTTCTTGATCTTCGAGAAGGACGTGGAGCTTTGCTTCTTGTTTTTCTATAATTTCTCTTTGTTCTGCTATTTTACTAGCTTGTTCTTCTTGAAAAACACCGTATATGTACAAAAAAATAAACCAGCTCAACACGCCTCCAACAGCAGCCCCAGCTAATACTAAGTACCATCTTTTTGCTGTATTGGCACTTGGTACTCTCATACATGTTCCTGCGTTAGCCATTTAATAATAATGAGACCTGTTTGCATACCACCAGTTGCGAAAAAAATAAGGAGAATTTGCTTTACGATATCTTTCATATCTCCGCCAAAGAAACTTCTTTCAAAGCTATAAAAGGTATCGAATGTTCCGCCGATTGCTGCAACGAGTGCCCAAATTCTTAAATTTTGGGCGAATTGATTAATGTAAGTTAGAGCTGGTTTTCCGATAAGAAACGCACCAAATCCACCAATTAATGAACCGCCAAGTATAACCCCAAAGGCAATAAAATAACTAATAATAAGCAGAGAGAAAAAAGTATGTTCTCTTACATCCATCGTCATTCCCCTTTCTTCTTCATATATATGGACAAAGTATAAGAAGTATGTTTTGATTTCCGCTTTCCTCATCACCTATAATAAAAGTAGTCAAATAGGTAAAGAGAGGGTACAACAGTGAAGTTTGTGCATTTACAATGTCAAACCGTTTTTAGTTTATTAAAAAGTGCTTGTAAAATTGATGAGCTTGTAGTCAGGGCGAAAGAACTCGGTTTTTCATCGCTGGCTATTACGGATGAAAATGTTATGTATGGCGTTATTCCGTTTTATAAAGCATGTAAGAAACATGGTATACAGCCCGTTATTGGATTAACCGCTTCTATTTTTAGTGAAGAAGAAGAAAGGTCTTATCCGCTTGTATTACTTGCTGAGAATGAAATAGGCTACCAAAATTTATTAAAGATTTCTAGCAGTATTATGACAAAGTCCAAAGAAGGTATTCCTAAGAAGTGGCTTGCGCATTATGCGAAAGGATTAATTGCAATTTCACCAGGTAAAGATGGCGAAATTGAGCAATTATTACTAGAAGACAATGAGAGTCAGGCTGAAGAAGTAGCTCGCACGTATCAAAATATGTTTGGCCATTTTTATATGAGTTTGCAGCATCATGCGATTCAAGATGAGTTGCTTTTACAAGAGAAACTACCTGAATTTATTAGTAGGGTTAATATTCCAGTCGTTGCAACAAACGATGTGCGCTATATCAATCAAAGTGACGCGCTTGTTCACGAATGTTTACTATCTGTTGAAAGTGGAACGAAAATGACTGATCCAGATAGGCCGAGGCTGAAAACAGATCAGTATTATTTAAAGTCATCGGATGAAATGGAAGCACTATTTTCCCATGCGCCGGAAGCAATCCAAAATACAATAAAAATTGCAGAGCGTTGCCAAGTAGAAATACCGTTCCATGTAAATCAACTTCCGAAGTTTCCTGTTCCGTCTAATGAAACGAGTGATATATACTTGCGTCGTGTTTGTGAAGAAGGTTTGCGGAAACGATATGGTGAACCGAAAGAAGTGCATATAAAGCGTTTGGATCATGAATTAAATGTTATTTCTCGTATGGGATTTAGTGATTATTTCCTCATCGTATGGGATTTTATGAAGTATGCACATGAAAATCATATTCTAACAGGACCAGGTCGTGGATCGGCAGCTGGTTCACTCGTTTCATACGTATTAGAAATTACAGATATTGATCCAATTGAATACGATCTATTATTTGAAAGGTTTTTAAATCCTGAACGTGTGACGCTTCCCGATATTGATATTGATTTTCCAGACGTAAGACGTGATGAGATGATTCGCTATGTGAAAGATAAATACGGTCAGCTCCGTGTTGCGCAAATTGTAACGTTTGGTACGCTTGCAGCAAAAGCGGCAATTAGAGACATTGCCCGCGTAATGGGGCTTCCGCCGCGAGATATTGATATATTTTCAAAACTTATTCCATCAAAGCTTGGTATAACGTTAAAAGATGCATATGAAGAATCACAATCACTTCGTGAGTTTATACAAGGGAATCTTCTGCATGAGCGTGTATTTGAAATCGCAAAACGTGTAGAAGGTTTACCACGTCATACGTCTATTCATGCGGCTGGTGTTATTATGAGTCAAGAACCGCTAACAGGAAGTGTAGCAATTCAAGAAGGACATAACGATGTTTATGTTACGCAATATCCAGCCGATGCGCTAGAAGAACTTGGTTTGCTTAAGATGGACTTTTTAGGATTACGTAATTTAACGTTACTTGAAAATATTATAAAATTTATCGCGAACAAAACAGGGAAAGAAATCGATATAAGAAACTTACCTCTTCAAGATGAAAAGACGTTCCAATTATTAGGGAGAGGGGATACAACAGGTGTATTCCAGCTTGAGTCGGGTGGTATGCGAAATGTACTTCGCGGGTTAAAACCGAATGAGTTTGAAGATATCGTAGCTGTTAACTCGTTATATAGACCAGGACCGATGGAACAGATACCGTCTTTTATTGAATCGAAACATGGAAAAAGAAAAATTGAATATTTACATCCGGATTTAAAGCCAATTTTAGAAAGAACATACGGCGTCATTGTATACCAAGAACAAATTATGCAAATTGCATCGAAGTTAGCTGGTTTTTCGCTCGGAGAAGCAGATTTACTGCGCCGTGCGGTGAGTAAAAAAAATCGTGATATTTTAGATCAGGAACGTAAGCATTTCGTCCAAGGATGTTTGCGAAATGGTTATGATGAGACATCCGCAGAGAAAATTTATGATTTAATTGTAAGATTTGCGAATTACGGTTTTAACCGAAGTCACGCTGTAGCTTACAGTATGATCGGATATCAGCTTGCCTATTTGAAAGCGAATTATACGCTGGAATTTATGACGGCATTATTATCAAGCGCAATTGGAAATGAAGATAAGATTGTACAGTATATACGAGAAACGAAGCGGAAAGGTTTTCACGTTTTGCCACCGTCTCTTCAGAGGAGTGGCTACAACTTCCAAATAGAAGGGAATGCGATACGTTACAGTTTACTTTCGATCCGAAATATTGGAATGGCTACAGTGACGGCATTATTAGAAGAACGAGAGAAAAAAATGTTCGAAGATTTATTTGAATTTTGTCTTCGTATGCCGTCAAAGTTCGTAACGGAGCGTAATTTAGAAGCTTTCGTCTGGTCGGGATGTTTTGACGATTTTGGTGTTTCGAGAACGAATTTATGGAAAAGTATTAAAGGGGCGTTAGAGTACGCGAATCTCGCACGTGATTTAGGAGATGCTGTTCCAAAATCAAAATATGTACAAGGAGAAGAGTTATCTTTTATTGAACAACTAAATAAAGAGAAGGAAGCACTTGGCTTTTATTTATCAAGTTATCCGACAGCGCAATATGTGAAGTTAGCAAAAGAATTAGAAATTCCATCTCTCGCTCAGGCGATGCGACACAAGAAAAAAGTACAAAGAGCTATTGTGTATATAACAAGTGTGAGAGTGATTCGTACGAAAAAGTTTCAAAAGATGGCATTTATTACATTCTGTGATCAAAATGATGAAATGGAAGCGGTCCTCTTCCCGGAAACGTATATACATTTCTCGGATAAGTTGCAAGAAGGAGCAATTGTTTTAGTTGACGGTACGATTGAGCTAAGAAATCATAAGCTGCAATGGATTGTAAATGGACTATATCCGCTAGAGGAAATGGATGTTTATGAAGAAAAGAAAGACGCATCTGTTTACGTGAAATTGCCGTCTCAGTATGAGAAAAAGCTTTTAAATCAGGTTACGAAAATATTGTTCGACTATTCAGGTTTTGCGAAAGTACTAATTTATTATGAAAAGGAACATAAAATGGTACAATTATCTCGGAGTTTATCGATTCATCCAAGTGAAGAATGTTTAGGAGCACTTCGTGAAATTGTCGGGGAAGAAAATGTAGTTGTGAAAATATAATGGACAATTTCCCTACACTTCGATTATTATAGTAGTAGTGTTCGTGGTCAGACCACTTGGAGAAATTGATATCAGCAAGAATAATTTGAGGAGAGTGGATAGTTTGTCAACACTTCGTGAAGAAGCACTTCACATGCATAAAGTGCATCAAGGAAAATTAGAAACTGTATCAAAAGTAAAAGTAGAAAATGCAAAAGATTTAAGTCTTGCATATTCTCCAGGGGTTGCAGAACCTTGTAAAGAAATTTATGACGATAAAAGTAAGGTATATGAATATACGATGAAGGGAAATATGGTAGCAGTTGTGACAGATGGAACAGCTGTACTTGGTCTTGGTAACATTGGACCTGAAGCATCTCTTCCAGTAATGGAAGGTAAAGCTGTATTATTCAAGAGCTTTGCTGGTGTAGATGCATTCCCAATTGCCTTAAATACAAACGATGTAGATAAAATTGTTGAAACTGTAAAATTAATGGAGCCAACTTTTGGCGGCGTTAACTTAGAAGATATCGCAGCACCAAACTGCTTCATTATTGAAGAGCGTTTGAAAAAAGAAACAAATATTCCTATCTTCCATGATGATCAACACGGAACAGCTATTGTAACAGTAGCAGGTCTTGTAAATGCACTGAAATTAGTTGGAAAGAAAATGTCTGACATTAAAGTTGTCGCAAATGGCGCAGGTGCAGCAGGTATTGCAATTATTAAACTTTTATATCGCTATGGTGTACGCGACATTATTATGTGTGACCGTAAAGGCGCAATCTATGATGGTCGTCCTACAGGTATGAATCCGGTGAAGGATGAAGTTGCAAAATATACAAATAAGAATCGTATAGAAGGTTCTTTAGCTGATGTTGTACAAGGTGCGGACGTATTCATTGGTGTATCTGCAGAAGGTGCATTAACAGAAGAGATGGTTCGTACAATGAATGACGATGCGATTATTTTTGCAATGGCGAATCCAGTTCCAGAAATTATGCCAGAATTGGCAAAAGCAGCGGGCGCAGCTGTTGTTGGAACAGGTCGTTCTGACTTCCCGAACCAAGTAAATAATGTACTGGCGTTCCCTGGTATTTTCCGCGGTGCACTTGACGTACATGCGACACAAATTAACGAAGAAATGAAGATGGCAGCTGTACAGGCTATTGCTGAGCTTGTAGCAGAAGATGAGTTAAATGCAGACTATATCATTCCGGCACCATTTGACGCGCGTGTAGCGCCTCAAGTAGCGGCTTACGTTGCAAAAGCAGCAATGGAGACAGGAGTAGCTCGCCGTCAAGTAGATCCAAATGAGATCGCTGAAAAAACAAAACAATTAGCGCTGATTGGTAAAGAATAAGCGAGGAATTTCCATTGACATCATCAAATACAAAAGTATATCTCGAAATTGTAAAAAAAATCCGTTCCATTATGGAAGAGGATGGTTTGGTGGCGGGGGATCGTTTGCCGTCTGAGCGTGAGTTAAGTTCACGCTTAAACGTAGGACGTTCCTCTGTAAGAGAAGCATTGCGTGCTTTAGAACTGGTAGGATTGATTGAAACGAGACGTGGTGAAGGGACGTTTATTCGAAACTTTTATGATAACGGTCTTGTACAATTAATTGCTCCGTTCTTATTGCAAGATGAGAAAACAATTCGTGATTTATTACAAACGAAACGATTACTTGAGAAAGATATGATTCGAATTGTATGTAATTTACCGAAAGAAACGTTTTCTAAAGTACTAAGTAGATTACACCAAGTACTTGAAGCAAATGAAAGCTCAGTCCCAACGCTTCATCAAACGTTCTTTAAAACACTTATTGAACAAGTCGATAATTATTTACTATATCGCATTTGGATGATCGTAAATGATTACGTAGCAACTCTTTCTTGTAAAGTTTTAAGAGATTCTATCGATATGTATAGAAAGCTTTATGCTACTTTGGAAGAAAAACAAGAAAATGATGCACTAAAAATTTACGATGAATTAGTAGAGAATATACAGTTTCACTCGTAATGTATAAAATTTGTCGAAATGACCATGACACGTTATGACAAACATTCTACCGCTTAGCGGTTAAAGTTAAACGTAAAGAGTGAGGTTATTAGACAGATTGAGAAGATAAGGCTAACATCAAACTTTGGTGTTAGCCCCATTTTCTTCTTACGCTAACCTTAGCTCTCAACGAAGGGGGTCAAATTGTGCTAAGAGATTTATTCGTGAAAAAGAAAAAGTACGCTGCAATACCTTCAGAACAAGTACGAAAAGATGTACCAGATGGCGTTATGACAAAATGTCCGGAATGTAAAAAAATCATGTATACGAAAGAACTTCTAAAAAATTTAAAAGTATGTGTGAATTGTGGATATCATCATCCTATGAATGCATGGGAACGTCTTGATAGTATATTGGACGAAGGGTCATTCCGTGAGTATGACAAAGAAATGGTTTCATTAAATCCACTCGAGTTTCCAGGTTATGAAGAGAAACTAGAGAGCGATCGTAAGAAGACTGAATTGAACGAAGCGGTTGTAACTGGTGAAGGAACAATTGATGACATGCTTGTTGTTGTTGCAGTAATGGATTCTCGTTTTCGAATGGGGAGCATGGGCTCTGTAGTAGGAGAAAAAATCGCCCGTGCGGTTGAAAAGGCGTACGACTTACAAGTTCCATTTATTATCTTTACTGCTTCGGGTGGTGCCCGTATGCAAGAAGGTATATTAAGTTTAATGCAAATGGCAAAAACAAGCGTAGCTTTGAAAAAGCATAGTAATGCAGGAGGATTATTTATTTCTGTTATGACTCACCCAACGACGGGCGGGGTTTCAGCGAGTTTCGCTTCACTTGGTGATTATAATCTTGCAGAACCAGGTGCACTTATCGGATTTGCTGGTAGACGTGTAATTGAACAAACGGTGCGTGAGAAACTACCAGAAGATTTCCAAACGGCAGAATTCTTACTAGATCATGGTCAATTAGATGCGGTGGTGCATCGTGATGATATGAGAGAATCACTTCGCAAGATTTTAGAAGTTCATCAAGGAGGGGAAATGGCTGTATGGCAGAGCTAGAATTTGAAAAACCAGTTGTTGAGCTAAGAAATAAGATTCGTGAACTGAAAGACTATACGAAAAACAGCCAGATGGACTTCAGTGAGGAGATTCGTATTTTGGAAGAAAAGCTAGAAAATTTAGAGGAAGATATATACGGCAATCTGAAAGTATGGGACCGTGTTCAAATTGCTCGTCATGCAGAACGACCGACAACGCTCGATTATATTGAGCACTTATTTACTGATTTTTTCGAATGTCATGGAGATCGTCTATTTGGCGATGATGCAGCGATTGTCGGCGGCATTGCGAAATATAAAGGGATGCCTGTAACTGTAATTGGGCATCAGCGCGGAAAAGATACGAAAGAAAATATTCGCCGTAACTTTGGAATGCCTCATCCAGAAGGATATCGAAAAGCATTACGTTTAATGAAGCAGGCGGAAAAGTTCAATCGTCCTATTATTTGTTTTATTGATACGAAAGGAGCTTATCCTGGTAAAGCTGCTGAAGAACGTGGTCAAAGTGAAGCTATCGCCCGCAATTTATTTGAAATGGCAGGTTTAACGGTACCTGTTATTTGTATCGTTATCGGCGAAGGTGGTAGTGGTGGTGCGCTAGGCCTTGGAGTTGGAGATTACATTCATATGCTAGAAAATTCCACTTATTCTGTTATTACACCAGAGGGTGCAGCGGCAATTCTTTGGAAAGATGCAGGAAAAGCAAAGGAAGCTGCAGAGGCAATGAAAATTACAGCAGCAGATTTGAAAGAATTAGGTGTGATTGACGAAATTATTCCAGAAGCAAGAGGCGGAGCTCACCGTAATATTTTGAAACAGTCAGAAAATATAGACTTAATGATTCGAAAAACTTTTGAACAATTAAACGGAATTTCGAAAGATGAATTAATCGAAAAACGTTATGAAAAATATATGAAAATTGGGCAAGTTTCGTTTTCAAACGCTTCCATTTGGATAAAATAAGAAAAGCGTGCGTTCCACTTCGCGAATGCACGTTTTTATTATGAAAAGACACATCTTCTCCATTGTATTTTTATATTTTTTCGTGTTATTTTATTATAAGGCAAATAATCTTTATGAGGTGAGTACAAATGAAACGTATTGGTGTATTAACAAGTGGTGGAGATTCACCTGGTATGAATGCTGCCATTCGTGCAGTTGTTCGTAAAGCGATTTTCCATGATATTGAAGTATATGGTATTTACCATGGATACGCTGGATTAATTTCTGGTCACATTGAAAAATTAGAACTTGGTTCTGTTGGCGATATTATCCACCGCGGTGGTACAAAATTATATACAGCAAGATGTCCTGAGTTTAAAGATCCAGAAGTACGACTAAAAGGTATCGAGCAATTAAAGAAACACGGTATCGAAGGACTTGTTGTTATTGGTGGAGATGGTTCTTACCAAGGCGCTAAAAAATTAACTGAACAAGGATTCCCATGTGTTGGTGTACCAGGTACAATCGACAATGATATCCCTGGAACAGACTTCACAATTGGTTTCGATACAGCTTTAAACACTGTTATTGATGCAATTGATAAAATTCGTGACACAGCTACATCTCATGAACGTACATATGTTATCGAAGTAATGGGACGTCACGCTGGTGATATCGCATTATGGGCTGGTTTAGCTGATGGTGCGGAAACGATCTTAATTCCAGAAGAAGAGTATGACATGGATGATGTTATCGCTCGTCTGAAGCGTGGTAGTGAACGTGGTAAAAAACACAGTATTATCGTTGTAGCTGAAGGTGTTGGAAGTGCAATTGACATCGGTAAGCACATTGAAGAAGCAACAAACTTTGATACTCGTGTAACTGTATTAGGTCACGTACAACGTGGTGGATCACCAAGTGCACAAGACCGTGTATTAGCAAGTCGTCTTGGCGCAAGAGCAGTTGAATTATTAATTGCTGGTAAAGGCGGACGTTGTGTAGGTATTCAAGATAACAAACTTGTTGATCATGACATTATCGAAGCGTTAGCTCAAAAGCATACAATCGATAAAGACATGTATCAATTATCTAAAGAATTATCCATCTAATCGGCGTAATGTCAGATATTTGGGAACGGTTTCATAATTTTCGGAGGTGCAATATGCGTAAAACTAAAATTGTATGTACTATAGGTCCTGCTAGTGAAAGTATTGAAAAATTAGAGCAATTAATCGAAGCAGGTATGAACGTTGCTCGTTTAAACTTCTCTCATGGTAGCCATGAAGAGCACGGAGCTCGTATTAAAAACATTCGTGAAGCTTCAAAGAAAACTGGTAAAACAGTTGGTATCTTACTTGATACAAAAGGTCCAGAAATCCGTACTCACGACTTCGTAGACGGACAAGCTGAGCTTGTAACAGGTGCAGAAGTAGTTCTTTCTACTGAGCAAGTATTAGGTACTGCAGAGAAGTTCTCTGTATCTTATGCTGGTCTTTATGACGATGTAGACCCAGGTTCTCGTATTCTAATCGATGACGGTCTTATCGAACTAGAAGTAATCGAAAAAGCTGATGGAAACATCCGTACAAAAGTTCTTAACAGCGGAACTGTAAAAAATAAAAAAGGTGTTAACGTACCAAACGTAAGCATTAAGCTTCCTGGTATCACTGAAAAAGACGTAAAAGATATCATCTTCGGTATCGAGCAAAAAGTTGATTTCATTGCAGCTTCATTCGTACGTAAAGCGTCTGACGTATTAGAAATCCGTGAATTATTAGAAGAGCATAACGCTCAATACATCCAAATCGTACCAAAAATCGAAAACCAAGAAGGTATCGACAACATCGATTCAATCTTAGAAGTTTCTGACGGTTTAATGGTAGCTCGTGGTGACATGGGTGTAGAAATTCCACCAGAAGAAGTACCGTTAGTACAAAAACGTCTAATTAAAAAATGTAACGTGTTAGGTAAACCAGTTATTACTGCAACACAAATGTTAGATTCTATGCAACGTAACCCACGTCCAACTCGTGCGGAAGCAAGTGACGTAGCTAACGCAATCTTCGATGGTACAGATGCAATCATGCTTTCAGGTGAAACAGCTGCTGGACAATACCCAGTAGAAGCAGTAACAATGATGGCTAACATTGCGGTACGTGTTGAAAAATCATTACAATATGAAGATATGTTCAAAAAACGTATTAAAGAGTTCACTCCAACAATTACAGATGCAATTAGCCAATCTGTTGCACATACAGCACTTGCTCTTGATGTAGCTGCAATCGTAGCTCCAACAGAAAGTGGATATACTGCGAAAATGATCTCTAAATACCGTCCAAAATCTCCAATCGTAGCTGTAACATCTGACGAGCAAGTAGGACGTCGTCTTGCACTTGTTTGGGGTGTACAAGCATTTATGGCTGAGAAGCGCGCAGCTTCAACTGACGAAATGTTAGATACAGCAATTCAAACAGGTATGGATGCAGGCCTAATCGGACTTGGAGATACTGTAGTGATTACTGCTGGTGTTCCAGTTGCTGAAACTGGTACAACAAACTTAATGAAAATCCACGTTGTTGGTGAAGAAATTGCTAAAGGACAAGGAATCGGTCGTAAAGCTGCAAAAGGTAAAGTAGTTGTAGCAAAAACAGCTGCTGAAGCTGTAGCGAACGTAAACGAAGGTGATATCCTTGTTACAACAAGCACTGATAAAGATATGATTCCTGCAATCGAAAAAGCTGCAGCTTTAGTTGTAGAAGAAGGTGGCTTAACAAGCCATGCAGCTGTTGTAGGTGTATCAATCGGTATTCCTGTTATCGTTGGTGTAAACGGCGTAACAGCAACTTTAAAAAATGGCCAAGAAGTAACAGTTGATGCAGCACGCGGAATTGTTTATAATGGACATGCGGAAGTGCTATAAGTAATACGGAGAGAAGGATCGGAGTCCTTCTCTTTTTTTTTTTTTTTTTTTACACAAAAACGAGATAAAATTAGCTTAAAGCGCCTAGAATTGCTTTTAAAAGCTGTTTGTTATGGGTTTTAATATGAAAGGGTATCTATATTTCATATGATGTATATAGGCATTGTGAGGGCGTTAAAAGTGAGATGTGAGAGAGGTGTAGAACTATGAAGTGGTTACTATTCTTGTTTATTTTAATACCGGCGATTGAGATTACGGTCTTAATTGGATCAAGTCATGTAATAGGTTTATGGTCTACGTTCGCTATGATTGTATTTACAGGTGTTGTAGGTGTGTATTTGGCGAAAAGACAAGGGTTTAAAGTGCTTGGAGAGATTCAATCTAAGTTGAATAGAGGGGAAATGCCAGGTGAGGCGGTACTAGATGGTATTTTTGTATTTGTAGGAGGTATTCTCTTAGTGCTTCCTGGGTATGTGACAGATATGCTAGGGTTTATCTGCGTGATCCCTATTACGAGAGCTTTATTGAAGCCGCTTGTTATGAAGTGGATGGAATGGAAATTTAGAAAGAATTCTACTATTATTATTCAGAAATAGCACTTAGATTGTAGAAATCTAAGTGCTATTTTTTGTCTTGTAAAAGGAGAGGAACTTGCTGATTGAAGCTTTGTTTTACCGCGCTATTTGTGGGGTGGAATTTCTATCTCAAAGCTGGGCTGCTCGTAAGTGTCTGATGTGGGGCGAATGATGAGTGGGGATGAACAAAACGTTCGCTTATTATATTTGCTATATAATTTTCGTTTGAACTCTTGTGTGTACTTCGATTAAACTTGTGATTTTTTAGTGCTATTAATTTAGATGAATAAGATGGAGGGAAACACTGCTAAATTAAAGTTTTGTTTTCTTATATAGAGGAACGATTGGTGTAAAAAATTCATATAAAAAGGCGGAGATTGTTAGTTGAAGTCTTATTTTATGCTATTTTGTATATTTATTCATTTACATAAAAAGTAATAAATGTAAATGATAATTATAAAATAAATAGAATAAATATGTAAAAACACCACGGAATATGCGTTTTTCATGCAAAAAAACAAGAGAATTATCTTTTTTGAGTGCAATTCTCTTGTTTTATGTAATAAGTATGAAAAATAAGTACAAGGAATAATCAGTGGGAATTTCCCACTGATTACATGTAAGTTTTTTGTTGTGTATGAATTAGAAACTATTATTTTGAAGGTGAACCTTTAATATATTTCCACAAGTCATGGAAGACATTAGCTTTGTGTAATGTATTAAGTAGTACTAAGGTGACTGGGCCGATGATTAATCCTAAAAAGCCAAAAAGTTTAAAGCCGACAAATAGAGCGACGAGTGTTGCTAATGGATCGAGACCGATGTTAGATGAAAGTACTTTCGGCTCCATAATTTGTCTTTGGACAATCACGACGATGTATAAAATGAGAAGACCAATGGCGAATGCGGTATCGCCAGTGAAAAATACGTATATAACCCATGGAACAAAGACTGCGCCTGTTCCTAAATATGGTAGTAAATCTACAACCCCTGTAATAATCGCGATAGTAATGGCGTATGGTACGCGTAATATTAAAAGCCCGATTAGTACAATGACAGTTGTCATAGATACGAGTGTAAGTTGTGCTTTCACAAAACCAAACAAAGCTTTTCTTAAGTCGACAAAAATAGTTTTTCCATAGCCATGTACACGATTCGGTAGCAATTTTCTTGCTTTCTGAGCAAGACGGTGCCAATCGTAACTAATGAAGAAAGTGGCTAATAAAATGAATACAAGGACAGTTAAAGTTGTTGGCAGTGCACTAATGAAATTCGTTAACCCGCTTATAATGGCGGTTAAAAGTTCTTTCATTTGTGTTGTCGCTTCTGTTCCTAAGTTTTGAATGTTTTGTGTAATTGTATAGCGCTGTGGTTCTCCAAGATGATTAAATTTAGAGATTAAATCATCGTAGAGAGGCATAATATGATTAAGTGCAAATTGCTGAGCGAATGTAACGATATCTGGAAACTTTACTGTAACAAGTTGTAGTAAGTATGTTGTGGCAGATATTGCTTCAGTCACAAGATATGTAACAAGTCCAACGATAGCTCCAAATACGAGAATTAAGCTAACGAGTACTGCTAGTGCGCGAGGAAATTGTAGTTTTTGATTAAGGAAATTGACGACAGGATTAATCAAATAAGCAAATGCAAAAGCGATAATAAAAGGATAGATAAGCCCTGACATGTATAGTAATACATAGAACCCAGCTACCGTTGCTACAATGACAAATATGAGTCGCAATATCATATATAGTAAGTTTCGGTTCAAAGATGTATACCTCCCATTCCAATTTGGATTATCCTAATTCGTTCAACTTATAACGAGTGTGCCCCACTGATTAAAGTTTCACTTTATGTTATAGTGGAATGATGGATTTTTCCTGCTTTTTCAGTATGTGAGTGACTGTGAAAGCTTGGTGTTGATGCTTCTACTATATGGTAAAAACTTCATTTTCTCTTCTTTTTATTTTACTTGTTTCTAATTAGAAAAGAAAGAAGAGACGTCTGTTTTTTAAAATGTATACACGCTTAAATTTTTATGGTGAAAGTCTCAATTTATCATTTTAAAATACATAAAAAATGAAGTGATTCATGTTGAATAGGCATCGATATATCATGTATAACGATAGGTTTAAAGGTATTTTTGTTTGGAAATGAGTTCATTATTTTCAGAAAGGAAGTGCAAACATGATTAGTCAGTCAACGTTATTTTTATTCATACTACTTATTATAGGACTTATTGCGAAAAACCAATCGCTTACTGTGGCTATTGGTGTGTTATTTTTATTGAAGTTTACGTTTTTAGGAGATAAGGTCTTTCCTTATTTACAAACGAAAGGAATTAACCTAGGTGTAACGGTCATTACAATAGCGGTGCTCGTACCGATTGCGACGGGGGAAATAGGTTTTAAACAACTTGGAGAAGCGGCAAAATCTTATTATGCGTGGATTGCTTTAGCTTCAGGTGTAGCGGTCGCTTTGTTAGCGAAAGGCGGCGTACAATTGTTGACAACGGATCCCCACATTACAACTGCGCTTGTTTTTGGGACAATTATAGCGGTTGCGCTATTTAATGGGGTTGCTGTTGGTCCGTTAATTGGGGCTGGAATTGCCTATGCGGTTATGAGTATTATACAAATGTTTAAATAAGGAATTTTATAGTAATATAAAATTTTTGAATTCTTTCTGTTCACAAAAGTCAGATAATTGTTTATAATAGGATTAGAAACTTTGAAAAGTTACATAACAGCAGAGACTTTACACCAGATAAAATAAAAACAACATAAAACAATTTTATAATGATATTGTTTTATGTTGTTTTTATCATAAAACTCTTCGGAATTAATTTTCCTCACTAACTTGTTGTTTTGAGCGTGAGGATTCGGGGAGACATTCACGCTCATGCTTTCCATGTAAACAATGGACAATAAGAGGGGAACATCGCAACAAATTTGCATGATCGTGCATTTTGCTTGCCTAAAGAGTGAACGGGCGTTCATAATTCAAAAGGGGAGCAAATAGATATAAGGAGCAAGGTTGGGAGAATTTTCAGGAAAAGGAGAGAATGTCATGACTGTTATTCGAGGTTTAGAAGGGGTAGTAGCAACAACATCATCTGTGAGCTCTATTATTGATGATACATTAACTTATGTTGGGTATAATATTGATGATTTAGCTGAGAATGCTACGTTTGAAGAAGTAGTGTACTTATTATGGCACCGCAAGCTTCCTAATGAAAAAGAACTAGCAGAATTTAATGAAATTGTATCAGAATACTATAAAGTTCCAGGTGAGATTTTAACATATTTGAAACAAGTAGATTTAAAAATTGCACATCCGATGTCTGTTTTACGAACTGCAATTTCCATGCTATCATTATACGATGAGAGCGCTGAAATTATGGACGAAAAGTCCAATTATTTGAAAGCGGTTAAATTACAGGCGCAAGTAGGAACTTTAGTTGCTGCTTACGCGAGAATCCGTAAAGGTTTAGATATTGTTGAGCCAAGAAAGGATTTATCATTAGCTGCAAACTTCTTGTACATGTTAAATGATCGCGAGCCAAATGAAGTTGAAATTGAAGCTTTTGATAAGGCGCTTGTACTTCATGCAGATCATGAGTTAAACGCTTCTACATTTACTGCACGTGTTTGCGTAGCTACACTTTCAGATGTATATTCTGGTATTACAGCAGCAATCGGTGCATTAAAAGGTCCTCTTCACGGTGGGGCAAATGAAAATGTAATGAAGATGTTAACTGAGATTGGTGAAGAAGAAAATGTAGAGTCATATATTCATAATGCTCTTCAAAATAAAGTGAAAATCATGGGCTTTGGCCACCGTGTGTATGAGCAGGGTGATCCACGTGCAAAACACTTACGTGAAATGTCTAAGAGATTATGCGTGCTTTTAGGAGAAGAGAAATGGTATAATATGTCTATCAAAATTGAAGACATTGTAACAAAAGAAAAAGGTCTTCCACCAAATGTTGATTTCTATTCAGCTTCTGTATACCATTGTTTAGGAATTGACCATGACTTATTTACACCTATTTTTGCAATTAGCCGTATGTCAGGCTGGTTAGCTCATATTCTAGAACAATATGAAAACAACCGTTTAATTCGTCCGCGTGCTGATTATAATGGACCAACGCATCAAGTGTATGTTCCAATTGCACAACGATAAGCGAATAACACTATTTTGATAGTGAAAATACGCTTTCAAAAGTCTGATTTTTTCGGAAAGATGTAATGATTAGAATATTTTAATTTGACTAACGGTTTGAACTGAGGGGTTATTCCCTCAGTTTCATACATATGAAATTTCAAACATGGGGGTTATCACATTGACGACAGGTGAAAAAATTACTGTAACTAATGGTGTTATGAATGTACCAAACAATCCGATTATTCCATTTATCGAGGGAGATGGAATTGGTCCTGATATTTGGGCAGCTGCATCTCGCGTACTAGAAGCAGCAGTTGAAAAAGCTTATGATGGTGAGAAGAAAATCGTTTGGAAAGAAGTGCTTGCAGGGGAAAAAGCATTCAACCAAACAGGCGAGTGGTTACCAGAAGAAACTTTAAACTTAATTCGTGAATATTTAATCGCGATTAAAGGTCCACTTACAACTCCAGTTGGCGGTGGTATTCGTTCTCTAAACGTAGCACTTCGTCAAGAATTAGATTTATATGTATGTCTACGTCCAGTTCGTTATTTTGAAGGTGTTCCTTCACCTGTAAAACGTCCGGAAGATACTGATATGGTTATTTTCCGTGAAAATACAGAAGACATTTATGCTGGAATTGAATATGCGCAAGGATCTCCAGAAGCAGAAAAAGTTCTTGCTTTCTTAAAAGAAGCAATGGGTGTTAATAAAATCCGCTTCCCAGAAACATCTGGTATTGGTATTAAGCCAATTTCAGAAGAAGGGACAAAGCGTCTTGTTCGTGCTGCAATTCAATATGCAATTAACGAAAAACGCTCTTCTGTTACATTAGTTCATAAAGGAAACATTATGAAATTTACAGAAGGTGCTTTCAAAAACTGGGGTTACGAAGTAGCGGAACAAGAATTCGGCGACAAAGTATTTACTTGGGCTGAATACGATCGTATCGTTGAAAAAGATGGTAAAGATGCAGCGAA
Organism: Bacillus cereus group sp. MYBK14-1; assembly: GCF_051916885.1. Lineage (NCBI taxonomy): Bacteria > Bacillati > Bacillota > Bacilli > Caryophanales > Bacillaceae > Bacillus > Bacillus cereus group sp. MYBK14-1. Next base: position 107,805 of record NZ_JBQAHM010000007.1, read on the forward strand.
TAAAGCGATGGCAGACGCTGAAGTGGCTGGAAAAATCATCGTAAAAGATTCTATTGCAGACATCTTCTTACAACAAATTTTAACTCGTCCACGTGAGTTCGATGTTGTTGCAACAATGAACTTAAATGGTGACTATATCTCTGATGCACTTGCTGCACAAGTAGGTGGAATTGGTATTGCACCTGGTGCAAACATTAACTATGTGACTGGACATGCTATCTTTGAAGCTACACACGGTACAGCTCCAAAATATGCAGGTTTAGATAAAGTAAATCCATCTTCTGTTCTTCTTTCAGGTGTATTATTATTAGAACACTTAGGATGGAACGAAGCTGCGAAATTAGTAACTGCTTCTGTTGAGAAAACAATTGCTTCAAAAGTAGTAACTTATGATTTCGCACGCTTAATGGAAGGTGCAACAGAAGTGAAATGTTCTGAGTTCGCTAATGAACTTATTAAAAACATGGATGTAGCGATAATCAAAAACGCATAATTAAAGCGGGGGGTAAATTATGACAATCAAACGCAAGAAGGTTTCAGTCATCGGTGCAGGATTTACAGGAGCAACAACGGCATTCTTATTAGCACAAAAAGAACTTGCAGATGTTGTATTAGTGGACATTCCACAACTGGAAAATCCAACAAAAGGGAAAGCGTTAGATATGTTAGAAGCGAGCCCAGTACAAGGTTTTGATGCTAACATTATTGGAACATCTGATTACGCAGATACTGCTGATTCTGACGTTGTCGTTATTACAGCAGGTATTGCACGTAAGCCTGGTATGAGCCGTGATGACTTAGTAGCAACAAACTCTAAAATTATGAAAAGTATTACGCGCGACATTGCAAAACATTCACCAAATGCAATTATTGTTGTGTTAACAAATCCAGTTGATGCAATGACATATTCTGTATTTAAAGAAGCAGGATTCCCGAAAGAGCGTGTAATCGGCCAATCGGGTGTATTAGATACAGCTCGTTTCCGTACATTCATCGCACAAGAATTAAATCTTTCTGTAAAAGACATTACAGGATTTGTTCTTGGCGGACACGGTGACGACATGGTACCTCTTGTGCGTTATTCTTATGCAGGCGGTATTCCGTTAGAAACGTTAATTCCGAAAGAGCGTTTAGAAGCAATCGTAGAACGTACACGTAAAGGTGGCGGTGAGATTGTAGGCTTATTAGGAAACGGTAGTGCATATTACGCACCAGCAGCTTCTTTAGTTGAAATGACAGAAGCAATCTTAAAAGATCAACGCCGTATATTACCAGCTATTGCGTACCTTGAAGGTGAGTATGGTTATAGTGACCTTTACTTAGGGGTACCAGTAATTCTAGGTGGTAACGGAATTGAAAAAATTATTGAATTAGAACTTCTTGCAGATGAAAAAGAAGCGTTAGATCGCTCTGTAGAATCTGTACGTAATGTAATGAAAGTTCTTGTTTAATAATTGAATAGTAGTGAAAAAGATTCGGGATTCCGAATCTTTTTCTACTATTTACCGAATTGTTTTTTTGAAATAATATGAAAACGCTATCATTTGTAATATCCTATAATGAAACTGTAGATTTATACTATACATTGCCCTCATCATAGTAAATTTCGGATAAGGTATCGCTTTTAGTAGGATAATAAGGTGAAAAAATCGGAGGGGGTTGTAACATGTTAAAGAAAAAAGTTCAAATTGGTCGTAAAATGGATGAAATTACAGTAGGAGAGAAATTATCTATCACTGAAAAAATTGAGGATAAAGATTTGTTATTGTACTTAGGGTTAACGAATGATGCCAATCCATTATATATTCAGCATGATTACGCATCCCAAACTCCGTATGAAAAGCCGATTGTACCAAGCATTATGCTAACGGGAATGATTACAACGGCGGTTACGAAATATTTACCGGGTCCAGGAAGTCATATTACGAGAAAGGACCTTACATTCGTGAAACATGTTCACCATTATGAAACGTTACAAATCCACTTTGAAGTTGTGGCTGTTTCTGAGGAGGAACATACAATTGATATGCTTGTATCTGCTCATGATGAAAAAGGAGAAACTGTTGTGAAAGGTTCATTAACAGTAACGCCACCTTTTAAATCAGTTTCTATTATGGAAAAAGCATTAGATAATTTTTAAAAAGATGAAAATATGAATAGCGCTAGCATACCTTTAATAAGGATGCTAGCGCTATTTTTAGTTGAAGAACCCTTCTTTGAACCCTTCAGCAAATTCTGAGCACCCCGTTTTAATCGTATCCCAGCTCGGAGCGTTAAAAGCAAGGATACATGTGACTGCTAAAGATAGAATGGATAGTATTAGTCGCATAATAGATTCTATATATTATTAATTTATATATTAAGATTAATAATATAATTATCGGTAATTGAAGTCAATTAAAGGAGTGGTTTTTTAGGTGAGGTGGAAAAGAGAAGACGTGATCTTTGAAACGGTAAGAGAAGCTGAAGTGTGGGCAGACGGGGTTGCGAATGAAATGTACGGGAGAGTATTTGATGGATATGAAACACCAGATTATAAAATAGCGTATGCTCTTTCGTTTTTCCTAGCACAAAATCAAGATTTTATAGTTCATACGGAAGTGAGCTTTAAAGAAGAGAGAGCAATCTATAAAGTTTGGCAAAATCCTGTGTAGTTGCAGGTGAATCGTAATTACTTCTATTTTCTCAATTCTACACAAACGATCTCCATGAATAGACAATTATATTGAGAGGGACCTTGTTTTCTAGTATGATGAGAATAACGGGGAAAATACTAGGATGAAGAAGGTTTCAAGTCTATAACTTGGAGGAAAAGAATGAACAATCGTATTTTAGTAGTTGATGATGAGGAATTTATCTTAACTTTAATCGAATTTAATTTACAACAAGCTGGGTTTGAAGTTATAACAGCGATGGATGGAGAAATGGCGCTTCAAAAAGCGACAACAGAACGCCCAGATTTAATTATATTAGATTTAATGCTTCCGAAAATGGATGGTATGGAAGTGTGTAAAGAATTACGATTGCAGCGCGTTATGACGCCGATTTTAATGTTAACGGCAAAAGATGATGAGTTTGATAAGGTGCTAGGCCTTGAACTTGGGGCGGATGATTATATGACAAAGCCATTTAGTCCAAGAGAAGTTGTTGCTCGTGTGAAGGCGATTTTGCGTCGTACGAAATTACAACAAGAAGAACAAGTTGCAGAAGCGCCAGATGAAGATAGCATCACAATTGCAGAACTTAAAATTTTACCGGAATTTTATGAGGCTTATTTCCAAGGAAGAAAGCTTGAATTAACACCAAAAGAATTTGAACTACTTGTGTATCTTGCGAAAAATAAAAGTCGCGTGTTGACACGTGATCAATTACTAAGTGCTGTATGGAATTACGATTTTGCTGGTGATACACGAATTGTTGATGTTCATATTAGCCATTTGCGCGATAAAATTGAACAAAATACGAAAAAACCGACGTACATTAAAACGATACGTGGTTTAGGATATAAATTAGAGGAGCCAAAAGGGAATGAATAAATTTCGTTCCAGGCTTCTTTTTACATTTGTTTCTCTTATTGTATTTATTTTAGTTGGACTAGGTTTATTACTAGAAACTGTGTTTGAAAACTACTATATAGATCATGCTAAAGAGAGAATGGTAAAAGAGACAGAGTATGTTGCGACGTTAGCAGAAGAGCAAGGTTTTGATAATGTCTTAAAAAACCCATACATATTTGAAAAGTTAGAAGAAAAAATACCAGCTTCTATCGTATTTTTGGATGAAAAAAAGAAAGTTCAATATAGAAAAGGACAAGAATTGGCATTTAGTCCAGAGACGATTAAAGAACTTTCTTCGGAAGTGGCAAAACAACGAAGTAAAGTGATTACGAAAGAAACGGATCGAAAGAATGAATTTTATCATGCGGTGTTCGTTCAAGATGTAGAAGGAAAACAAGGATATATTTTGGTGAAAAGTATAATTGATCCTTTAAGAGACGTACATCAAAAAACGTGGGGATTATTAATTATCGGATTTGTCATTGCTTGTCTCGTAGTTGTATTTTTAGGTATGAAAATTACAGGGCAATATATTAGGCCAATTGAATCGGTTACGAAAGTTGCAATTGAATTGGCAAAGGGCAATTATAAAGCACGTGCATACGAAAGTCATTCGGATGAAACAGGGATGCTGAGTAAAGCGATTAATATTTTAGCTCGAAATTTACAAGAGATGACACTTGAACAAGAAATGCAGCAAGATCGTCTGCATACGTTAATTGAAAATATGGGAAGCGGAATGATTTTAATTGATAGCCGAGGATATATAAACCTTGTAAACCGCTCTTATAAGGAAACTTTCCACGTAACAGATGAAGAATATTTAGATCGCTTATATTATGAATCGTTTCATCATACAGAAATTATTGAGCTTGTAGAAGAAATCTTTATGACAGAAGTGAAAGTGCGTAAACAAATGTTATTGCCACTTGGAATTGAACGGAAGCATTTCGAAGTATATGGAGCGCCGATTATCGGGACAAACCATGAATGGAAAGGGATTGTTCTCGTATTCCATGACATAACAGAGTTAAAGAAATTAGAACAAATGAGAAAAGACTTTTTAGCGAATGTTTCTCATGAATTAAAGACACCGATTACTTCTATTAAAGGTTTTTCAGAAACACTCTTAGACGGAGCGATGGATAATAAAAAATTCTGCGAACATTTCTTGCACATTATTTTAAAAGAAAGTGAGCGCATGCAAGGATTAATTGAAGATTTATTAGATTTGTCGAAGATCGAACAACAAGGATTTAAATTAAATATGGGAACCGTTGATATGAAGGGGCTGCTTGAAGATATTCATATGGTACTTGATAATAAAGCAGGAGAAAAAGAAATCTCTTTACAAGTTAATGTATTAAAACGTGCCTCTGTTATTGGAGATCCAAGTCGTTTGAAACAAATCTTTATTAATTTAATTAATAACGCAATCGTATATACACCGGCTGGAGGCGTTGTTTCAGTAGAGTTAGCGGAAGATAAATATAATGCTTATATAAAAGTATCGGATACTGGAATTGGTATTAGTAAAGAGGAAATTCCGCGTATTTTTGAACGTTTCTACCGGGTGGATAAAGCAAGAAGTAGAAATACTGGTGGTACCGGCCTTGGATTGTCGATCGTAAAGCATTTAGTTGAGGCGCATCAAGGTACGATTACAGTAGATAGTGAAGTTGGAGAAGGGACAACGTTTACAGTTGTTTTACCGAAATCAGCAACTGAAAAATAGGATGAAGGATGTTTACAATATATTAACAATGGCTTAATTAAATATTAATAAAGCTCTGTTAATATAATACATGAAAACCCCTTCATCCAAGGAGTAATTTTGGACGAGAATAGTTAAGCTGTTCTCGTCACTTCCCTTTATGCCAATATAAGTCTGTTTTATATATGAAAGAAAATAGCCGTTATTTTTCTTCTCTCTATTAGTCATGTTAATATAGAGAGAGGAAAGGAACGGTTTTTTTCTGTGAAAAAAATCATTTCAAATTTGTATGGGGAGGTTTCAATTTTGGAAAAAAAGGTCGTATTAGTAGATGGTAATAATATCGCGTATCGTGCTTTCTTTGCACTACCGCTTTTAAATAACGACAAAGGTATACATACGAACGCAATTTACGGTTTTACAATGATGTTAATGAGAATATTAGAGGAAGAAAAGCCAACTCATATGTTAGTGGCGTTTGATGCAGGCAAAACAACGTTCCGTCATAAAACGTATAGTGAGTATAAAGGAGGACGTCAAAAGACTCCGCCTGAGTTATCAGAGCAATTCCCGTTTATTCGTGAGATGCTTGATGCATTCAATGTACCGCGTTATGAATTAGAAAATTATGAAGCGGATGACATTATGGGAACGCTAGCGAAAGAAGCGAGTGAACAAGGCGCAAGTGTAAAAGTTATTTCAGGAGATAAAGACTTACTTCAACTTGTTTCTGATAACACGCTTGTATGTATTCCTCGAAAAGGGATTACGGAAGTAGACGAATATACGAAAGAAGCTTTATTTGAAAAATACAGCTTATCACCAAAGCAAATTATCGATATGAAAGGTTTAATGGGAGACCAATCAGATAATATTCCAGGTGTACCAGGAGTTGGTGAAAAAACTGCGATTAAATTGTTAACACAGTTTGGAACGGTTGAAGAAGTGTATGAAAATATAGATCAAGTAAGCGGGAAGAAATTAAAGGAAAAGCTGGAAGCAAATAAAGACCAAGCTCTTATGAGTAAAGATCTTGCAACCATTATTACAGACGCACCGATTACTGTGCATGTGGATGATATGGCGTATAAAGGATATGAGCCAAGTGATGTCATTCCAATGTTCGAGAATTTAGGATTTACATCTCTTTTAAACAAATTAGGTGTTACGCCAGAAGAAACGGCTCCAGCTGAATTAGATGATATTACATTTGATATTGTAGAAGAAGTTACAGAAGAAATGCTTCAGCAAGATAGTGCGCTTATCGTTGAAGTACAAGAAGATAATTATCATAAAGCAGACATTCAAGGTTTCGGCATTCGAAATGAAAATGGATGTTACTTTATTCAGACAGATATTGCACTTAAATCAGATGCTTTTAAAGAGTGGCTTGCAGATGGAGAAATGAGAAAGTATACATTTGATGCGAAGCGTGCGATCGTTGCGCTGAAATGGAACGGTATAGATATGCAAGGGATTGACTTTGATCTATTAATCGCTGCTTACTTACTTGATCCAGCTGATACAGATAAAGATTTCCGTACTGTAGCGAAAATGAAAGAAACGCATGCTGTGAAATCTGATGAAGAAGTTTACGGAAAAGGTGCGAAGCGTGCTGTTCCAGAGTTAGAGATAGTAGCGGAGCATGTAGCTCGTAAAGTGCATGTATTATATGATGTAAAGCAAACATTCGTTGAAGAGTTAGAAAAGAATGAGCAATATGAACTGTTTACAGAGTTAGAATTACCACTTGCACGTGTATTAGCTGATATGGAAGTAAAAGGTGTAAAAGTTGATACAGAACGTCTTCGTAATATGGGAGAAGAACTTGCAGGTAGATTAAAGGAAATGGAACAGGAAATTTATAAGCTGGCGGGAACAGAATTTAATATTAATTCACCGAAGCAGCTTGGTGTGATTCTGTTTGAGAATTTAAACTTACCGGTTATTAAGAAGACGAAAACAGGTTATTCTACGTCAGCTGATGTACTAGACAAGCTGATGAATCACCATGAAATTATTCCAAATATTTTACATTACCGTCAATTAGGGAAACTCAATTCAACTTACATTGAAGGTTTACTGAAAGTTGTACATGAAGATTCATCTAAAATTCATACTCGCTTTAATCAAGTGTTAACGCAAACAGGTCGATTAAGTTCAACGGATCCGAACTTGCAAAATATCCCGATTCGATTAGAAGAAGGAAGAAAGATTCGTCAGGCATTTGTTCCATCAGAAGAAGGATGGATTATGTATGCGGCTGATTATTCACAAATTGAACTTCGTGTATTAGCTCATATTGCAAATGATAAAGGGCTAGTTGAAGCGTTCCAACATGACATGGATATTCATACAAAAACAGCTATGGATGTATTTGGCGTTGAAAAAGATGAAGTAACTTCAAATATGAGACGACAAGCGAAAGCTGTTAACTTCGGAATTGTGTATGGTATTAGTGATTATGGTCTTTCACAAAACTTAGGAATTACAAGAAAAGCAGCAGCGGAATTTATTGAAAAGTATTTAGAAAGTTTCCCTGGTGTACAAGAATACATGGATGACATCGTAAAAGATGCGAAGCAAAAAGGATATGTGGCTACCTTATTAAATCGTCGCCGTTACATTCCGGAAATTACGAGTCGTAATTTTAACTTGCGTAGCTTTGCTGAGCGTACAGCTATGAATACACCAATTCAAGGTACTGCAGCAGATATTATAAAAAAAGCGATGATTATTATGGCAGATCGTTTAGAAGAAGAAGGATTACAAGCTCGTCTTCTATTGCAAGTACACGATGAATTAATATTTGAGGCACCAAAAGAAGAAATTGAAAAATTAGAGCAGCTTGTACCTGAAGTAATGGAACATGCGATTGAACTTGCAGTTCCGCTGAAAGTTGATTATTCTTACGGTCCAACTTGGTACGACGCAAAATAAGGAAGTGATGAAATGCCTGAATTACCAGAGGTTGAAAACGTCAGACGGACACTTGAAAATCTTGTAACAGGAAAAACGATTGAAGATGTTATTGTTACTTATCCAAAAATAGTGAAACGACCGGATGATGCAGAAATCTTTAAAGAAATGCTAAAAGGCGAGAAGATTGAAAATATAAAGCGAAGAGGAAAGTTTTTGCTTTTATATGTAACGAATTATGTCATTGTTTCACATTTGCGTATGGAAGGTAAGTTTTTATTACATCAAGAGGATGAGCCGATTGATAAACATACGCACGTCCGTTTCTTATTTACAGATGGAACGGAATTACATTATAAAGATGTGAGAAAGTTTGGTACGATGCATCTCTTTAAGAAAGGTGAAGAAATGAACCAAATGCCTCTTGCTGACTTAGGTCCGGAGCCATTTGATGCTGAAATGACACCGCAGTATTTACAAGAAAGATTACAAAAGACAAATCGTAAAATAAAAGTTGTGCTACTGGACCAGCGTCTTTTAGTAGGGCTTGGAAATATATATGTAGATGAAGTTTTATTCCGTTCTCAAATTCATCCAGAACGAGAAGCTTCGTCTTTAACAGTAGAAGAAATTGAGCGAATTTATGAGGCTACCGTTACAACGTTAGGCGAAGCAGTAAAGCGTGGCGGAAGTACAATTCGGACGTATATCAACTCACAGGGGCAAATTGGTTCGTTCCAAGAACTCCTAAATGTATATGGGAAAAAGGGAGAGCCGTGCGTAACTTGTGGCACGATATTAGAAAAAACAGTTGTTGGCGGGCGAGGAACGCATTACTGCCCAATTTGTCAGCCTAGAATATAGAAAAGAGATAACATCGGATAGGCATTTGTCATATACATACAGCAGAGCTATGTATAAGGGAGGAGCTTACCGATGTACCTTTATTTATCTCTTATTTTATTAGCTTTTACATTAAGCTTAGATAGCTGTAGTGTAGGGCTAACATATGGTTTAAGAAGCGTAAGAATTCCACTAAGATCAATTATAATTATCGGAATGTGTTCAGCGGCTGTTATGCTTGTTTCAATGGGAATTGGACATATGATCGCGAAAGTATTTTCACCTGTTATCGTAACGCGTATCGGTGGGCTTGTTCTTATTGGAATAGGGATTTGGGTATTATATCAATTTTTTCGAAGTGAGAAAAAAGAAGAACCGAAGCAAGAGGAGAAGGTCTGGAAATTAGAGATTGCCTCGCTAGGCCTAGTGATTCAAATTTTACGGAAACCGACTGTTGCAGATTTTGATAAATCAGGCACCATTTCTGCAGGAGAAGCATTACTTCTTGGTATAGCTCTTTCTGTAGATTCATTTGGTGCCGGAATTGGTGCATCTTTATTAGGGTATGCACCCGCTATGATGGCGATATTAGTTGCAGTTATGAGTTCTTTGTTTTTATTTATTGGAATGAAACTTGGAACGGTTTTATCAAATATGAAGTGGTTACAAAAATTTACATTCCTGCCTGGAGTATTACTCATCATTATTGGAATTTGGAAAATGTAAGTATGGGCGTGGAACATTAGTTTCGCGCCTTTTATTATGAGGAGGATTATTATGACAGTAGTAATTGGATTAACGGGAGGCATTGCAAGCGGAAAAAGTACAGTGTCTCAAATGTTTCGTGAACTGAGCATACCAGTTATTGATGCAGATATTATCGCAAGAGAAGTTGTAGAGCGAGGAAAACCAGCATATAACAAAATAGTAGAAGTATTTGGAACGGAAGTGTTACAAGAAGATGGAGAATTAGATCGTCCAAAACTAGGAAGTGTCGTTTTCTATAATGAAGAAAAACGATTGCAGTTAAATAAAATTGTTCATCCTGCAGTGCGTGAGGAAATGAATAGGCAAAAGGAAATGTACATAAAAGAAGGTATGCAAGCGGTTGTGTTAGATATTCCTCTCTTATTTGAAAGCAAATTAACAAGTCTCGTTGACCGCATTTTAGTTGTAGCGGTTAAGCCGCATACGCAATTAGAACGTTTAATGAAACGAAATAACTTTTCAGAAGAAGAAGCAACAGCTCGTATTCAATCTCAAATGCCGTTAGAAGAAAAAATGAAAAATGCAGATGAAGTGATAAATAATGATGGCACAATTATGGGAACGAAAACACAATTGCAGGTAATTTTAAAAAAGTGGAACATTATTGACTAAAAAATTGTGAAATTAATGAAAATGCTTAGTGACATATCCCCTTTTTGTGTTATACTATTATTAGGATTGGAGATAAATAGTATAACGCATTCAAGGGGGATAACATATTATGACTCGTGTGGCAATTAATGGATTTGGACGTATTGGGAGAATGGTATTTCGTCAAGCAATAAAAGAAAGCGCATTCGAAATTGTAGCAATCAATGCAAGCTATCCATCTGAAACGTTAGCACACTTAATTAAATATGATACAGTTCATGGCAAGTTTGACGGAACAGTAGAAGCATTTGAAGATCACTTATTAGTTGATGGAAAAATGATTCGCCTTTTAAACAACCGCGATCCAAAGGAATTGCCTTGGACAGATTTAGGTGTTGAAGTTGTAATTGAAGCAACTGGTAAATTTAATTCGAAAGAAAAAGCAATTCTTCACGTTGAAGCTGGAGCGAAAAAAGTTATTTTAACAGCGCCTGGTAAAAATGAAGATGTAACAATTGTAGTTGGTGTGAACGAAGACCAATTAGATATTACAAAACATACTGTTATTTCAAATGCATCTTGTACAACAAATTGTTTAGCGCCTGTTGTGAAGGTGTTAGATGAGCAGTTTGGAATTGAAAACGGTTTAATGACGACAGTTCACGCTTATACAAATGACCAAAAAAATATTGATAACCCACATAAAGATTTAAGAAGAGCACGTGCTTGCGGACAATCAATCATTCCGACAACGACAGGTGCTGCGAAAGCGCTAGCAAAAGTTCTTCCACATTTAAACGGAAAACTTCATGGTATGGCACTTCGTGTACCAACACCAAATGTGTCTCTTGTTGATTTAGTAGTAGATGTAAAACGCGATGTGACAGTTGAAGCTATTAACGATGCATTCAAAACTGTTGCAAACGGTGCGTTAAAAGGTATTGTAGAATTCAGCGAAGAGCCTTTAGTATCTATCGACTTTAATACAAATACACACTCAGCTATTATCGATGGTTTATCTACAATGGTAATGGGTGATCGTAAAGTGAAAGTACTTGCTTGGTATGATAACGAGTGGGGCTACTCTCGTCGTGTTGTAGATCTTGTAACATTAGTTGTTGAAGAGTTAGCGAAACAAGAAAATGTGCAACACATTTAAGTGAATAAGGGAGGAGAGGGCAAGGCAATATTTGCCCTCTTTTTTTAATTTTTTCTGAAAAGGAAAAAAATTATATAAGTATATTTTAAAAAGTGGACATACCACGAAACGTTGTGATTACTGCATTTGTGAATCGTTTATTTTTTTTAGGGAAAAGTAAAGAGGAAAATATGACAGAAAATCGAAAAAACTGTTGTTGCAAAATGAAAATAAACAAAGTATACTAACACTCGTAAACTTAAGAGCTGAGGTACGTAGTCACTACTTAAAGGGTTAGGACCTCTCTGGACTAACTTTCCCCCGTGGTAGTGGAGCAAGCCAAATTGCAAATTAGTTTTCAATTCGAACAGTTAGAATAAATTTACAAGGGGGAACTGTAGAATGGATACTATGGATACGATGGGTCGTCACGTGATCGCTGAACTTTGGGATTGCGATTTCGACAAGCTTAATGACATGCCGTATATTGAACAATTATTTGTGGATGCAGCACTAAGAGCTGGTGCTGAAGTGCGTGAGGTTGCTTTCCATAAATTTGCACCACAAGGTGTAAGTGGAGTAGTAATTATCTCAGAATCACATTTAACAATTCATAGCTTTCCGGAGCACGGTTACGCAAGTATTGATGTTTATACTTGTGGGGATCGTATTGATCCAAATGTTGCTGCAGAATATATTGCAGAAGGTTTAAACGCGAAAACGCGTGAGAGCATCGAGCTTCCTCGAGGCACTGGTAGCTTCGAAATTAAGCAGAGAGAAACAAAAGCTCTTTAAAAAAGAACATAATTGATTTAAAATGTAAAGAGGTGTATAATGCACCTCTTTTTTAGTTTATAAAAAAGGGAAAATATAACGTACTCGTTAGTTGAATAAATTGGACTCTTGCAAATGAGGTAGTGCCCTATATACCATCTTATTTTTAAGGATGAGATGATAAAGTGATGCGCTGGAACTTAAAGTGGTAAGAGAGTTAGAATGAGTTATATAATATTGTATATATATTTTAGGTGAAGTGAGTAGAGAAAAATAAAGAGTATAGTGTAAAGGAGTGAATGAATTGCGTTGTCCATCCTGTTCTCATAATGGTACAAGAGTGTTAGATTCGCGTCCGGTAGACGAGGGGCGCTCTATTCGAAGAAGGAGAGAGTGTGAAAGCTGCTTAAGTCGCTTTACGACCTTTGAAAGGGTAGAAGAGTCACCTCTTATCGTTGTAAAAAAAGAAGGCACACGAGAAGAGTTTAATAAAGAAAAGATTTTACGCGGTTTAATTAAAGCGTGTGAAAAAAGACCAGTATCTTTAAGACAATTAGAAGAAGTAACACAAAGCGTGGAACGTGAACTGCGTAATTTAGGTATATCAGAAGTGAAAAGTGATATGATTGGTGAAATTGTTATGGAAGAACTTCGCGATATTGATGATGTTGCTTACGTACGTTTTGCTTCTGTATATCGTCAATTTAAAGATTTAAATGTATTTATTGAAGAATTAAAAGATATACTGCAAAAAGAAAGAGAGTAGAAGTTGTATTTTATTCTCTTTACATACCGTAAGTAATAGGATAAGAGAGCTAGAAGCGCAAGCTAATAGCTCTTTTTCACTAAGAATTTATATAATGAAGATAGAACGAATGAAGTAGAGGATAGATTGGATGAGAGAAAGGAAAAGCAAGAATGGAAAAACAGTCATGGATGGAGCTATTGCCGATTGATCGTTATAAAGTAAGTGCGAAAGGACTACTGCACAATTACGACCGAAAAGTGTTAACGATGTTGTATCAGCCGTTAATAGGTAGTAGAGCTTTTAGCTTATACATGACACTATGGGGAGAGCTTGAGCAAGATCGTGTATTTGGAAAAGAGAATACGCATCATTCCCTTATGGTGACTATGCAAATGCAACTTCCTGAAGTATATGAGGAACGAGTAAAGTTAGAGGCAATTGGGCTTTTGAAGGTATATATTAAGAAAGAAAAAGATATTCGAATGTTCATATATGAGTTGCAACCACCTTTATCTCCGAAGCAGTTTTTTGATGATATTGTTTTAAGTATCTTTTTATACAATCGATTGAGCAGGACAAAATATAATCAAGTAAAGCAATATTTCTTAGAAGAAGAATTTGATTTTGCTTCTTATGAAAATGTTACGCGTTCTTTCAATGATGTGTTTGGTTCGTTTAATCCAGGACAACTTGAGCATGCGCAAGAAGACCTTCGTATTCCAAAAACGACAACTATGCCAAGTAACGAGAAGGGAGACGCTCCGAAAGTTTGGAATGATTTCTTTGATTTCTCTTTATTTGTAGATGGATTGTCCGCTCTTGTTCCTAAAAAGGCGATTACAGATCAAGTGAGAGACTGCGTTATAACACTTGCTTACGTGTATGGTGTAGATGTGTTATCGATGCAAAATATCGTTCTTGGTGCAGTGACAGAGATGCAAACAATTGATATGGAAAGGCTTAGAAAAGGAGCGCGCGATTGGTATCAATTTGAAAATGGTCAAGCATTACCGGTATTAAGTGAAAGAGTACAGCCTCATGCTGCACGTACGATGAAAGAGAAAGAGCCTTCATCGCAAGAGGAGATGCTAATAAAGCAGCTAGAGGAAATCTCACCAAAACAACTATTGAAAGAGATTTCTGGTGGTGCAGAGGCAACGAAAGCGGACTTGCAAATCGTTGAAGATGTCATGATTAATCAAAAATTGACACCAGGAGTTGTGAATGTACTTATTTATTACGTTATGCTACGCTCAGATATGAAACTTGCGAAAACGTATGTCGAGAAGATTGCTGGGCATTGGGCACGTAAAAAGGTCGGTACAGTAGCGGACGCGATGGCGTTAGCGAAAGAAGAGAACCGTCAATATCAAGAGTGGGCTGAGACGAAGAAAAAAGGCCGTACGGCGAAGAAAATGGTGCGGAAAGAAATGGTGCCAGATTGGCTTAAGGAAGAAGAGCCGAAAGAACAAGAGAAAGAAACAGTGAAGAAAGATGTAAGTGTAGAAAAAGATGCAAGTACGCTAGAAGATGAACGAAAACGACTAGAAGAAGTGTTAAAAAAATATAAGCGTGATTAATAGAAGAGAATGAACGCTCTTTGAGGTGAGAAAATGGAGCATATTCAAAATTCATTTGCAAAATTAATGGAAAATGAAAACTTTAAAAATAGATATGAAGTATTAAAGGCAGAAGTAATGGCGCATCCGCGTGTGAAAGAATTTATAGATGAACATAAGGGTGAAGTAACGACTTCTATGATTGAGCGCAGTCTTGTGAAGTTATATGAATATATTGGACAAAGTGTAGGTTGCGTGGATTGTCCGGATTTAGGCTCATGTAAAAATATGCTACAAGGGTACGAGCCAAAGCTTGTTATTCAAGGGAAGATGATTGATATTCAATACGATCGCTGCGTTAGAAAAGTAGCGCATGACGAGAGAAAGAAATATGAAAAACTTGTTCAAAGTGTATATATGCCAACGGATATTTTACAGGCAACTATGGAAAACTTAGATCCTTCTGATTTAAATGCACGTATCGATGCTATTGGTGCAGCGAATGAATTTTTAAGTACATATGAACCAGGTAAAAAAGCACAAGGTTTATATTTGTACGGTAAATTTGGTGTAGGAAAAACGTATTTGTTAGGAGCAATAGCGAACGAGCTTGCTCGAAAGAAAATAAGTTCGATGCTCGTATACTTCCCGGAATTTTTACGTGAAATTAAAAGTTCAATTCAAGATAATTCGATTGGTGAGAAGATTGATGCGGTTAAACGCGTACAAGTTTTAATGTTAGATGATATCGGGGCAGAAGCGATGTCAAGCTTCGTCCGTGACGATGTACTCGGTGCAATCTTACAATTCCGTATGTTAGAAAACTTACCGACGTTCTTTACGTCTAATTTTGATTTTAAACAACTGGAACACCATTTAACGTATACGCAGCGTGGCGAGGCTGAAGAAATGAAGGCAGCACGTATTATGGAACGAATTAAATATTTAGCGAAACCAATTCCGATTGGTGGGAAAAACCGTCGTCATAAGTAAAAGAGCAAGCTGAGAAGCTTGCTCTTTTGTATTATAGTGATATTTTCTTTTCAAATATGAGGTCGAAATATTCAGGTTGTCCAGAACTGCCAATCGTAGGGGCAACAATCTGTACGAACCTCCAGCCATTTCTAGCATGTTCTTGAATAATTTCTTGGTAGTCTTCAGCTGGTTTTGAGCGAGTGAACCCCCAATGTAATTCGATTTTTACGAATTTATATTCAAACATTCTGATACCTCATTTTATTGATGAGTAAAGTATACAATAAAAATTCATAGTAGCTTGTATCATTTTTTTCTCCCTCCCTTAATATATATAAAATTAGCAAGCCATATTGAGTGGATTTTCTAACGATAGGAAATGTAATTCTACTAAGAGTGAACTTCACGCGGAACGGACTCTTATAGGATTTGTAACGTATAGATACAGTCCTTTAGAGCGGGGATAAAAGGGGGGACAAAAGTGATTGAAATTTGCTTCGAAGAAAAAAATGATGCTATGTACGTATATAGACAATTGCTGAAAAGAGCGGAAGTATTATATAAGGAAACGAGTGTGTATTTACAGGAACAAAAAGTGGTGATTCACATACCAGTACGTGAATCGAATTATATTGAAAAGATCTTATTGCCAGTAATGGTGTATTTCATTGTGAATGTGAAACAAAATGAGTGGATTTATACGATTTTAAAAGAAAAGTTTTTTTATGAAGAACAAGAAGAGTGTCATCAAATATTGCACATGGCACATGAGATTTTAAAGGGAAGAAGAAAAGGTGTAGCTCAGGATTTAACGCGTAACGCATTTGAGTCATATATTAAGTCTTCTTTAAATAATTGGCTTTGTGATCCGCTCTCATTCTCGTTTTCATCATATATCCGTTTTCGTCTTCGTACATATAGGGAAATGGTGGCTAAACTTGCGGAAGTGGCAATTGATGAATATAAGATGGAGCAAGAATACCAAATGTTCATTGAGACGCTTCGGCAACAAGTAAGTAGCCGTAAATCACGTTTGTCTTGCATGCATCTTATTTTTGATGAAAGCTTTATCTTTTATGATGATAAAGGTAGGCGTTTAAAACAGGAGAAGTTGGTCCAATATATAGATGAGGAATTATTAAAGCAAAATGATGTATATATTGATACGAAAGTAATTGCGCCGCTTCTTTCTATTTCGCCCAAAAAGATTTATTTATATACGAAAGAACAAGACCATAATATGATAATTACTTTGCGAAATGTGTTCCAAGAACGGGTCCAATTACATGGATTACATGATTTTGAGCGCAATGTGAAAAATTTAAAAAATAAAGGTAACGCCCTTGATTTTCTAAGTTTTTGAGCATATAATTACCTACATAAATGAAATATATTGAAATGTCATGATGAGGACATGAGTAGTTTTCTACGATTTTCAGAGAGGGAAGCCTTAGGGTGTGAGCTTCCTAGTACGGGATTATTACTTACCACCTCTAAACTTTAGCAGTGAACGGTTTTTCTAGTAATTGCTAACGGACAACACCGTTATGTTGAACTTGAGCAATTAACAATTATGTTAATTGGAACAAGGGTGGAACCACGAATTCAACACTCGTCCCTTTTTACGGGATGAGTGTTTTTTATTTTGAGAAAAAGAGGAGTGACCAGTGATGGCAGATGTAGTTAAAATTACTTTCCCTGATGGAGCTGTGAAGGAGTTTCCAAAAGGCGTAACAACTGAAGAAATCGCAGCTTCTATTAGCCCAGGCTTAAAGAAAAAAGCTGTAGCTGGAAAATTAAACGATGAGATGATCGATCTTGTTACACCAATCGAAGAAGATGGTGCAGTTTCTATCATTACATTAGATTCTGAAGATGGCCTATATATTTTACGCCATTCAACAGCCCACCTTTTAGCACAAGCGTTAAAACGTTTATATAAAGATGTTAAGGTTGAGCTCGGCATTGGTCCAGTAATTGAAAATGGCTTCTACTACGATATTGATATGGAAGAAGCAATTACAGTTGAAGACTTCAAGAAAATCGAAAAAGAAATGCAAAAAATCGTGAACGAGAACTTGGAAATCGTTCGTCATGAAGTACCACGTGCAGAAGCAATTCGTCGCTTTGAAGAAATCGGCGATGAGTTAAAATTAGATTTAATTAACGATCTTCCAGAAGATGCAGTTATTTCAATCTATGAGCAAGGCGAATTCTTCGACCTTTGTCGTGGTGTTCACCTTCCATCTACAGGGAAAATTAAAGTGTTTAAATTATTAAGCGTTGCAGGTGCTTACTGGCGCGGCGATAGCAATAATAAAATGCTACAACGTATTTACGGTACTGCATTCGTTAAAAAAGCGGAATTAGATGAGCACTTACGTATGCTTGAAGAAGCGAAAGAGCGCGATCACCGTAAATTAGGTAAAGAATTAAAACTATTTACTAATAGCCAAAAAGTAGGACAAGGTTTACCACTTTGGTTACCAAAGGGTGCAACAATTCGTCGTATTATCGAGCGTTATATCGTTGATAAAGAAGCAAGCTTAGGCTATGATCACGTATATACTCCAGTACTAGGAAGCAGAGAGCTTTATGAAACTTCTGGTCACTGGAACCACTATCGTGATGGCATGTTCCCATCAATGGAAATGGATAACGAAGAATTAGTTCTTCGTCCAATGAACTGTCCTCATCATATGATGGTTTATAAAAATGATATTCACAGCTACCGTGAATTACCAATCCGTATTGCGGAACTTGGAACAATGCACCGTTATGAAATGTCAGGTGCGTTATCTGGATTACAACGTGTACGCGGAATGACTTTAAACGATGCGCATATTTTCGTTCGTCCAGATCAAATTAAAGAAGAGTTAAAACGTGTTGTAAACTTAACTCTAGAAGTGTACAAAGATTTCGGTTTAGAGAACTACTCATTCCGTCTATCTTACCGCGACCCAGCAGATACTAAAAAGTATTATGCGGATGATGAGATGTGGGAAAAAGCACAAGGTATGTTAAAAGAAGCTATGGATGAAATGGGTCTTGATTACTATGAAGCTGAAGGTGAAGCGGCATTCTACGGTCCAAAACTTGACGTTCAAGTTCGTACTGCTCTTGGAAAAGACGAAACACTTTCAACTGTACAATTAGACTTCTTGCTTCCAGAACGCTTTGAATTATCATACGTTGGTGAAGACGGTAAACAACATCGTCCAGTTGTAATTCACCGTGGTGTTGTATCAACTATGGAACGTTTTGTAGCCTTCTTAATTGAAGAATACAAAGGTGCATTCCCAACATGGTTAGCTCCAGTTCAAGTACAAGTAATTCCAGTTTCTCCGCAAGTACATTTAGACTATGCGAAGAAAGTACAAGACGAATTGCGTCGTGCTGGTATCCGTGTTGAATTAGACACTCGTGAAGAGAAGATCGGTTACAAAATCCGTGAAGCACAAATGCAAAAAATTCCGTACATGCTTGTAGTAGGTGACAATGAAGTAACTGAAAACGGCGTAAACGTACGTAAATATGGTGAACAAAAATCAGAAACAATCGCATTAGATGCTTTTGTTGACATGATTAAAGTAGAAGGAAAACGATAAGAAAAAGCCGCGGTATACCGCGGCTTTTTTATGTAATATACTTGAGAAAAATTAGAAAAAATAACCATGTAACACTTATCATAAAAAAGTATTGCAAGTATGTTAGTTGTTTGTTACAATATTTCTTGTTGTTAGTAAAACACATCGCGTCTTCTTGACAGACGTCATGTCCTATGATAAACTCATCAAGGATAATAGAATATTGTTTTGTGGAACAAGTAGAAGCACCCGCTTCTCACCTGATGGACGCATTCGCAGTTAACAGGTAAATGTATTTCTTACTTAAGATTTTACAAGTGTGGGTGTTGTATGCCCGCACTTTTTTTGTTCGGGTTCTATGACTACAAAATATGTTCTGAGAAAACCTTGGAGGTGGCTTACTATTAGCAAGGATATGATGATTAACGAGCAAATTCGTGCACGTGAAGTACGTTTAGTTGGCGCAAATGGCGATCAACTTGGAATCAAGTCTCGTAATGACGCTTTAGACTTAGCTGCAAATCTTAATCTTGATTTAGTATTAGTTGCTCCAAATGCGAAACCGCCAGTATGCCGCATTATGGACTACGGTAAATTCCGCTTTGAGCAACAGAAGAAAGAAAAAGAGCAGCGCAAAAATCAAAAAGTAATTAGCATGAAAGAAGTTCGTTTAAGTCCAACAATTGATGAACACGACTTTAACACAAAACTTCGTAATGCTATCAAGTTTTTAGAGAAAGGCGACAAGGTTAAAGCATCAATTCGCTTTAAAGGACGTGCCATTACTCATAAAGAAATCGGTCAACGTGTTTTAGATCGCTTCTCAGAAGCTTGTGCTGAAGTTAGCACAGTTGAATCTAAGCCTAAAATGGAAGGACGCAGTATGTTCTTAGTTTTAGCACCGAAAAACGATAAGTAATAGATAGAGGAGGAAATACCTATGCCTAAACAAAAAACTCATCGCGGCGCTGCAAAGCGTTTCAAAAAGACTGGATCAGGTAAACTGAAACGTTCTCACGCTTACACAAGCCATTTATTCGCTAACAAATCTACAAAAGCTAAACGTAAACTACGTAAAGCTGGTGTAGTAAGCGCTGGTGACTTCAAACGCATTCGTCAAATGCTTGACAACTTAAAATAAGTTCGGCTGATATATAGAACAATTAGGAGGTAATATTATGCCAAGAGTAAAAGGTGGTACAGTTACTCGTCAACGTCGTAAAAAAGTAATTAAATTAGCGAAAGGTTACTACGGTTCAAAAAATACATTATTCAAGGTTGCTAACCAACAGGTTATGAAATCTCTAATGTATGCATTCCGTGACCGCCGTCAAAAGAAACGTGACTTCCGTAAATTATGGATTACACGTATCAACGCAGCAGCTCGTATGAATGGTCTTTCTTACAGCCGCTTAATGCACGGTCTTAAAAATGCTGGCATCGAAGTTAACCGCAAGATGCTTGCTGACTTAGCTGTTCATGACGAAAAAGCTTTCGCTGAATTAGCAACAGTTGCAAAAAACAACATTAACTAATTAATTAGTTGAAACCTTAGAAGAATTTTCTTCTAAGGTTTTTTTATTTGTATTCAAATAGAAGTTAGAAGTGAAAGAAATTCTAAAGATTAACGGCTATGTTGTTATCAATATGACAAAATCAATATAAAAGTTATAGCAGTATAGAAGAATATACATATGAAGTCAGGAGAATACTCCTGGCTTTTTTCAATTCTGCTCGTTTGGAAAGAAGAGTATCTTTCCTAGCTGAAACGACACTGCTATAATGGAAAGATGATATGGAACTTTCATCAGATGAACAATTTAAGAGCGATGACTGAAACGTATTTGTAAATTAAGGACAAGCTATTTTATAAAGAGTTAGATAGCTGACTTATTCATAAGAACTGAAACATAATAATGAACTTTGAGATGAAACAACATTGTTGCGTAAAATGCGATGTTGGAGGAGGACAATAGAATGGACTTACTACAACTATTTAAATTACAAAAAGAATTAGATGACCGTATTGCAAAAGAACATGACTTACAACCGAAAAAATTGTTAAAAGAAAAAATGTTAGCTCTTCTTGTAGAAATTGGAGAACTTGCAAATGAAACACGTTGTTTTAAATATTGGAGCAACAAACCAGCATCAGAACGTGAAGTAATATTAGAAGAATACGTAGATGGTTTGCATTTTATTTTATCAATCGGAATTGATTTAGGTATTGATAAAAACTTCCTATTCTATAAATGTGCACAGACGAATAAAACACAAGTGGAAATTTTCTTAGACACATATGCGAAAGTAATTCGTTTTACAGATCAACCATCTATTACAAACTATATTGAATTATTTACGAGCTATCTTCGACTTGGACAAGCACTTGAATTTGAACAAGAAGAGATTGAAAAAGCATATTTAGATAAAAATGAAGTAAATCATCAGCGTCAAACACAAGGATACTAATTTAATTTTTGAATATTTCAATTTAATTATTGTATAATGAATTGACTGAAGAAAAAGGAGGGTGTTGGCAATGACAAAATTAGACGCGACATTGACAATGCTAAAAGAATTAACAGATGCACGTGGTATTGCTGGTAATGAGCGTGAACCACGTGAAGTAATGAAGAAATATATTGAGCCGTTTGCGGACGAACTTTCTACTGATAATTTAGGGAGTTTAGTTGCGAAAAAAGTAGGGGAAGAAAACGGCCCGAAAATTATGGTTGCAGGTCATTTAGATGAAGTTGGATTTATGATTACACAAATCGATGACAAAGGTTTCCTTCGCTTCCAAACGGTTGGTGGCTGGTGGTCACAAGTTATGCTTGCGCAACGCGTGACGATTGTAACGCGTAAAGGAGATGTAACAGGTGTAATTGGTTCAAAACCACCGCACATTTTACCTCCAGAAGCTCGTAAAAAGCCAGTTGAAATTAAAGACATGTTCATCGATATCGGTGCTTCTAGCCAAGAAGAAGCGATGGAGTGGGGCGTACGACCAGGAGATCAAGTTGTACCTTACTTTGAATTCCAAGTGATGAAGAATGAAAAAATGTTACTTGCAAAAGCATGGGATAACCGAATCGGTTGTGCAATTGCAATTGACGTATTAAAACAATTAAAAGATGAAAAGCATCCAAATGTTGTATATGGCGTTGGAACTGTACAAGAAGAAGTTGGTCTTCGTGGCGCAAAAACATCTGCGAATTATATTAAACCAGATATCGCGTTCGCAGTAGATGTTGGTATCGCTGGAGATACACCGGGTGTAACGTCAAAAGAAGCACAAAGTAAAATGGGCGATGGACCACAAATCATTTTATATGATGCTTCTGTTATTGGACATACAGGTTTACGTGATTTCGTAGTTGATGTTGCTGATGAATTACAAATCCCGTATCAATATGATTCAGTAGCAGGCGGAGGAACGGATGCGGGTGCGATTCACATTGCTGTAAATGGTATTCCTTCTATGGCAATTACAATTGCAACGCGCTATATCCATTCTCATGCGGCAATGTTACATCGTGATGATTATGAAAATGCAGTGAAGTTAATTGTAGAAGTTATTAAACGTCTTGATAAAGAGGCTGTACATAACATTACATTTAATTAATAGAAAAAGCGAAGGAGCTTCTCCTTCGCTTTTTTATGTTTTAAAAAGGCCTTTCTAATCCTGCAGCAGTATGAGCCCCTAAAATAATTAAACGAGTTAATTGCATCGCCATAAAATGCGGGGTATATATCATCCCTCTTTTTAGCCATGACATAATCATTCCTAGGTGGGCACCAGTAACATAACTAATGAGAATATCGCGTGGAACCATTAGTTTTTCATCGTTAGGTTGTGAAATAGAGAGGCTTAATGTTAAATGCGTTTGAATTGCTTTCATCATCTTATACGTATAGTTTCCAGCAGCTTTATCACCAAGCATGACGTTATAGAAGTTAGTGTTTTCTGCAATATGTTCGAACAAGGCCAAAAAACTTGGATGTGGCGAATCAAATGTTAGTTGGAAATCTTCTTTATTTCTATTTCTCGGTTTAATTACTTCAGTTAGCTTTTCTAACATTTCTTCAATGCTTTTGTCTAGTAAGTCATATTTATCGTGGTAATGGCTATAAAATGTAGCGCGGTTTACAGGAGCGCGTTCTGCGATATGTTGCACAGTTACATTTTCAAAGCCTTTTTCGCCTACTAAAGCGACAAAAGCATCCTGTATGAGTTGTCTCGTCCGTTTTACACGTGGATCATTTGTATTTTTAATAGACATTTTTATTTCCCCTCGTTTAATTTTCTATACTTAAACAACATATTGGTATTATATTGTTGTTTAAACGACATTTCATACGTGAATTGTCGGTTGTAGATTCAAAATAATTATTTATAATTATAAACGATAGTCCTTCAGAAATCAGCACCGCTCGCAGGTAGATAAATTTCGATTTACGCTGCAGATGGTGTGATTTTTTTGTTAAAAGGTTAATATAATTAACAATTAAACAATCTAAACAATAAGGACATAAATAGTTTAGAAAAAAATTATATGCGATATAAGGAGAGGAATGCAATGAATCAGTTTCGAAGAATGGTAATTATCAACATTATCACATTAATTGTACTAGTTGGCGGCGGTATTGGCGGTTATTACTATTACAATCAAACGGAAAATTACTTAAAAACAGACAATGCAAAGATTGATGGAAAGGTAATTCCGGTTGCTTCACCAGTAGCAGGTAAACTAACTGACTGGAAAGCTGAAGTAGGAAAAAATTATAATGAGAACGATAAATTAGGTACTGTTACTGTAGCGGCAGCTAATGGAGAACAAACAGTAGATGTAACAATTCCACAAAATGCAACAGTTGTACAATCAAACGCGACAACAAATGCTTTCGTTGGAGCGGGTAGCCCGATTGCTTATGCATTTGATATGAACAATTTATGGGTAACAGCAAACATTGAAGAAACAGATGTTGATGATGTTCAAAAAGGTCAAGATGTAGATGTGTATGTAGATGCATACCCAGATACAACGTTAACAGGAAAAGTAGAACAAGTTGGCTTAACAACAGCGAATACATTCTCTATGTTGCCATCAAGCAACGCAACAGCTAACTATACGAAAGTAACACAAGTAGTACCAGTTAAAATTTCTTTAGATCATAGCAAATCAGTAAATATTGTTCCTGGCATGAATGTGACAGTTCGTATTCATAAGTAAGGGGGAGATGAGATGTCCTCAATTGTAATTGCAGGATATGCACTATTTTGTATAATCGTCTTCTTCCTTGTAAATCGTCTTTTACGAAAGAAAAAAACGAAAATGGGAGAAGAACAAGTCCCAGCCGTAAGTAAAATAGAAGTAAGTAAAGTTGAAACAGAAGAGAAAGAAATTGAACGAAAGCAAGAATCGGAAATTTCTAATGTAGTTGAGTTAGAAACAGGAAAGCAAGAAGAAGTAAAACAAGAAAAAGAAGTGCCGAAAAAACAAATGTCTATGCCTGTAGAGAATGTGAACGTAAAAGCAGTTGTAGCTGTATTAATTCTAGGCATGTTCGTTTCTATTTTAAACCAAACAATCATTAATGTTGCATTACCTCCGTTAATGAATGAATTTAATGTATCAACTTCAACAGCACAATGGTTAATTACAGGCTTCATGCTTGTAAATGGTATTTTAGTACCGATTAGTGCCTTTTTAGTTTCACGATTTACGTATCGTAAATTATTCGTAGCAGCAATGTTATTCTTCACGGTAGGATCTATCATTTGTGCTACTTCAGGAAACTTTACAATGATGATGACAGGTCGCGTAATTCAAGCAGTTGGTGCGGGTATTTTAATGCCGGTTGGTATGAATATCTTCATGACGTTATTCCCGCCTCATAAACGCGGAGCGGCGATGGGATTACTAGGTGTAGCGATGATTTTAGCACCAGCTATCGGACCAACTGTAACAGGTTGGGTGATTGAAAACTATAGCTGGAACTTAATGTTCTATGCGATGTTTATTATTGGTTTAATTATTACGTTCCTATCTTTAAAATTCTTTACACTAGCTCAGCCGGTGTCTAAAACGAAATTAGATATATTCGGTGTGGTTAGTTCAAGTATTGGACTAGGAAGCTTATTGTACGGATTTAGTGAAGCTGGAAATAATAGTTGGACTAGTGCAGAAGTCATTATTTCACTTGTTATCGGTGTAATTGGTTTAGCGTTATTTATTTGGAGAGAGTTAACAACGGACAATAAAATGCTTGATTTACAAGTATTTAAATATCCAGTATTTACTTTTACTTTAGTAATTAATGCAATCGTTACGATGGCATTATTCGGAGGTATGTTATTGCTTCCAGTATATCTGCAAAACATTCGTGGCTTTACGCCAATTGAATCTGGTTTACTACTTCTTCCAGGATCATTAATTATGGGGATCATGGGACCAGTAGCGGGTAAATTATTCGATAAATATGGTATTCGTCCATTAGCGATAATTGGATTGGCAATTACGACGTATGCGACATATGAATTTACAAAATTATCGATGGATACACCGTATAGCGTTATTATGACGGATTATATTATACGTTCAATTGGTATGTCATTCATTATGATGCCAATTATGACAGCTGGTATGAACGCGCTGCCGATGAAATTAATTTCTCACGGTACAGCAACGCAAAATACGTCAAGACAAGTAGCTGGTTCAATTGGAACAGCGATTTTAATTACACTTATGACGCAACAAACAACTGCCCACGTAGCAGATTACGGCAACATGTTAACAACATCAAACCCAATTTTAGTTGATAAAGTACACGGCATGGGTCAAAGCTTAGCGGCCTTAGCTGGATCAGCTCAAGCAGGAGACGCGATGAGCACACAACTATTATATGGACAAATTTCAAAGCTATCTGCAATTAACGGTATTAACGATGCCTTCTTAATCGCAACGATACTTGCAGGTATCGCTTGGGTGTTATCGTTCTTCTTACAATCAGGCAATAAACCAAATAGAAAAGCAGGGAATTAATTTCCTTGCTTTTTTGTTTTCTTATACAAGGATTCAATTAGATATAGAATGAATCACCTGCAGACATGAGAACCCAGAAAATAACCCCCAGTAGTCCCGCAGTAAAAATAATAAATCCTATGTTGTGTATACTTTTACATTGTGCTTGTAATCCATTTATCCTCGCTAATAAGACAATTAAAGAAATTAAAATTAGTATAAAGAAGTTGTTATAAAAAGAGTAAAGAGAGGTATCATCATGATACCTCTCTTTATCCTAAGAATGCTAACATATTATTCATAATATGAAATAACATAGCTGGAATAATGGATTTTGTTTTCAGGCGTAATATTTAAATATTACATATAAAGGTGTATTTTTCATAAAATAATAAAAGAGGTATCACCCTGTAGTGATGCCTCTTTCTCATTGATAACTATGTTCTGTCTTGTTATTCAATTTTGCTTGCTCTATTTGCAATTCACGCTCTACCAATCGATCTAATTGCTGAATTGCTTTAAGTGCTTTTTCATAAGAAATTGTTCGATAATGATGCGCTCCGCCCGGTTCTTCATCTGCTTCGTCTGCCCATTTAATAATATTTTGAAGAGATGTTCTTTCAATTTCTTGTTCCACTAAGAAAGAATCTGTATGAAGAAGAATTGCAATAGAAATTTCTTTTGCTAGTTTTGGATGTTCTCCTAATCTAATAAGTAATTTATGTGCTCTTTCAGCGCCTTTAATTGCATGGATATCATTCTTTTTATATAAGTCATAATCCCATTCGCCGCCTGTGTACCACGTATGATGTCCGATATCATGAAGGAAGCCAGCTTTTGTGGCAGCATCGACTGAGGCGTGATGCTTTTTGGCTAGGTGAAACGCATGGTAAGCGACAGCGATCGCGTGGACCATTCCAGAACGGTTTACGTATTTTTGTGTAATGTGGTGTTTAAAAATTTGTTCAAGCGTAATACGGTGCATAAAACATTCACTCCTTTTATCTTATGGTGCATATGAAGAAAAATCGATCGGTTTAAATGTATTTTGAACATTGTACTCCATCATAGTTCGTTAGTAAAGTAGAAATGTTTAGGAGAAGAAAAAATTTTTCTGCAAAAAAATCACCTTAGCTTATGCAAAGGTGATTTTCAAATTGCTTATTTTTTTAATCCTTGCTCTAGTGTTTCTAACATTTCGTGCTTTTCATTTTCATCAGCGTTTTTCCAAATGACTTCAAATAAAACGCCAAGACCTGGAAGCATTTTTTCTTCACCGCTTTGAATTGCATCGACGATTGTTTCTTGTAATTGATCTTGTGAATTTCCAGATACATTCGCTAATACGGCACCGCGTAAATTAAAACTCATTGCTTTCACCTCTTCTTCAGAATTGAAACTGACGTTAGTTTTTGTTCTTTTTTATGTAAATATGTATGAAAAATAGGCTATAATGATAAGACAAGAAGAGAGGGAAATACATATTATGAAAAACATTGATTCAGTACAAAATCCGCGTGTAAAGCAGTGGAAAAAGCTGCAAACGAAAAAAGAACGCGATAAAAAAGGTTTATTTTTTGTAGAAGGATTCCACTTAGTCGAGGAAGCTTTGAAGACAGGAATTGTAACAGAACTTATCGTTTCAGATCAGACAGACCTTCCGAAAGATTGGACAGTTAATGATGTGGAAATGTACATCGTACCTGAGGCGATTGTAAAAATACTTCGTGAAACAGAAACGACGCAAGGTGTATTTGCTGTTTGTGAGAAGCATGAGAAAGAAGTAGCTCTTACTGATGGGAAATTCCTTTTATTAGATGGCCTGCAAGACCCAGGTAATTTAGGAACAATTATTCGTACAGCTGATGCAGCTGGTATTCACGCCGTTGTGCTTGGAGAAGGTTGTGTTGATGTTTACAATAGTAAAGTACTCCGCTCTACACAAGGCTCTATTTTCCACTTACCAATTGTAAAAGGGAACTTAGAAGAATGGGTAGACAAGTTAAAAGAAAATAACGTTCCTGTATATGGAACAGCTCTTGAAAATGGAGTTCCGTATGGTGAAGTAACGCCGGCTGGCAGTTTTGCATTAATTGTAGGAAATGAAGGAAATGGCGTACGCCAAGAAATTCTTGCAAAAACGGATCAAAACTTGTATATTCCGATTTACGGCGGGGCAGAATCATTAAATGTTGCGGTTGCAGCAGGGATTTTAACGTATTATTTGCAAAGCCCGGTTGCGAACAAATAAAAAACTTCTTATAATAAGTTGAAGTACATTATATTAAAAGTTAAATAACGAAAAACGTTGATAGAGAAGAGTAGCTTACAAAATCGCCATATAGGGAGAGAATGTCGTAGACTGAAAGCATTCTTATGGTAGACGAAAGTGAATTCACCTCTGGAGTTGACGCCAGGACCATGTATATGTAAAGGCGTTCCGGTCAGAATTGATCGTTATAACTAATGAGTGGGCAGACATGTTCTGTCAATTTAGGGTGGTACCGCGAATTTACCTCGTCCCTTTTTGGGAGCGAGGTTTTTTTATTTTTAAAATTAGGAGGGTTCCAAAATGGAAGCACGTTTAAAAGAGCTAAAGCAAAAAGCGTTAGAGCTTATTGAAGAAGCGAAAGAGCTGAAAGGCTTAAACGACGTACGCGTAGCGTATTTAGGAAAAAAAGGTCCAATTACAGAAGTATTACGCGGCATGGGAAAATTATCAGCAGAAGAGCGTCCACGTATGGGAGCATTAGTAAATGAAGTACGTGAAGCGATTCAAACGCGTCTAGACGACAAAATTAGTAACTTAGAAAAAGCAGTAATTGAAGCGAAATTAGCTACTGAAACAATTGATGTTACATTGCCAGGTCGTCCTGTTGAAACAGGTTGTCACCATCCGTTAACGGCTGTTGTTGAGCAAATTGAAGATGTATTCATCGGTATGGGTTATGAAGTAGCTGAAGGAACAGAAGTAGAAAAAGACTACTACAACTTCGAAGCACTAAACTTACCGAAAGATCACCCAGCGCGTGATATGCAAGATACATTCTACATCACAGAAGAAACGTTACTACGTACACATACATCTTCTGTGCAAGCACGTACGATGGAAAATAATAAAGAAAAAGGCCCAATTAAAATTATTTGTCCTGGTAAAGTGTATCGCCGTGATGACGACGATGCGACGCATTCACATCAGTTCATGCAAATTGAAGGTCTTGTAATTGATAAAAACATTCGTATGAGTGACTTAAAAGGTACACTGCAAGTATTCGTGAAAAAGATGTTCGGTGAAGATCGTGAAATCCGTCTTCGTCCAAGTTTCTTCCCATTCACAGAGCCATCTGTAGAGATGGATATTTCTTGTATGATGTGTCATGGCAAAGGCTGCGGCACTTGTAAAGGAACTGGCTGGATTGAAATTCTAGGCGCAGGTATGGTTCACCCGAACGTACTTGAAATGGCTGGTTATGATTCAAAAGAATATCAAGGTTTCGCATTCGGTATGGGCGCAGAGCGTATCGCAATGTTGAAATACGGAGTAGATGACATTCGTCATTTCTATACAAATGATGTACGTTTCTTACAACAATTCAAACGAGCGTAAGGGAAGGAGAGGATAAGTATGTTCGTATCATATCGTTGGTTACAAGAGTATGTAGATATTAAAGATGTAACAGCACAAGAACTAGCAGACAAAATCACGAAAAGTGGTATTGAAGTAGAAGGCGTTGAAGTATTAAATAAAGGTGTAAAAGGTGTTGTAGTTGGTCACGTATTAGAATGTGAAAAACACCCAGAAGCTGATAAATTAAGCAAATGCTTAATCGATATCGGTGAAGAAGAGCCAGTTCAAATTATTTGTGGAGCTGCTAACATTGCAAAAGGTTTAAAAGTACCAGTTGCAAAAGTTGGAGCTGTACTTCCTGGTAACTTCAAAATCAAAAAAGCAAAACTACGCGGTGAAGCTTCTCACGGTATGGTTTGTGCTCTTCAAGAGCTTGGTATTGATGGGAAGTTAGTTTCAAAAGAATACGCAGATGGTATCTTCATCTTCCCAAGTGACGCTGAAGTTGGTGCAGATGCA
Organism: Bacillus cereus group sp. MYBK14-1; assembly: GCF_051916885.1. Taxonomy (NCBI): domain Bacteria; kingdom Bacillati; phylum Bacillota; class Bacilli; order Caryophanales; family Bacillaceae; genus Bacillus; species Bacillus cereus group sp. MYBK14-1. Next base: position 138,090 of record NZ_JBQAHM010000007.1, read on the forward strand.
CTTGAAATTTTAAACTTACACGATGAAGTACTTGAGCTTGGCTTAACACCAAACCGTGCAGATTGCTTAAACATGTTAGGTGTTGCTTACGAAGTAGCTGCTATTTATGGCCGCGAAGTAAAACTTCCAGCTATCGACTTACAAGAAACAGCAGAAAAAACTTCTGATTATATTTCTGTAAGTGTAGAAGCGAAAGAAGAAAACCCATTATACATTGCAAAAATGGTTAAAAACGTAAAGATTGGTCCATCACCAATGTGGATGCAAACTCGTCTTATGGCAGCTGGCATTCGTCCAATTAGCAACGTAGTTGATATTACAAACTACATTTTAATGGAATACGGTCAACCGTTACATGCATTCGATTACGATAAATTAGGTTCAAAAGAAATCGTTGTTCGTCTTGCAAAAGAAGGCGAAAAAATTGAAACGTTAGATGATCAAGAGCGTACATTACAAAGCCACCACCTTGTAATTACAAACGGCACGAAAGCTTTAGCTGTTGCTGGTGTAATGGGCGGGGCGGATTCTGAAGTTACAAATGAGACAGTAAACGTTCTAATTGAGTCTGCATACTTTGCAGGTCAAACAGTACGTCGTACATCAAAAGACTTAGGTCTTCGTAGTGAATCAAGTGCACGTTTCGAAAAAGGAATCGACCCAACACGTACATTTGAAGCAATTCAACACGCAGCTGCTTTAATGGCGAAATATGCTGGCGGTGAAGCACTTGAAGGTGTAGTAGAAGCTGACAACTTACAAGTACAAGAGCGTACAGTATCTGTTACTGCTGAAAAAGTAAACCGTGTATTAGGTACAAATATTTCTGCGAGTGAAATGGGTACAATGTTCACAAACTTGAAATTCCCATTCACAGAAGTAGAAGGAACATTCCACGTGAATGTACCAGCACGTCGTCCTGATATTACAATTTCAGAAGACTTAGTAGAAGAAGTGGGCCGTCTATACGGTTATGACCACATTCCAGTTACATTACCTTCTGGAACGATGACTCGTGGTAAATTAACATCAGCACAAACGAAACGTCGTAAAGTACGCCGCTTCTTAGAGGGTGCTGGTTTATATGAAGCAATCACATATTCATTAACAAGCGCTGATAAAGCGAAACAATATATGGTTGAGCCAAACGAAAAGGCGCCTGTAGGTCTTGCACTTCCAATGAGTGAAGAACGTAGCCAACTTCGTTTAAGCTTAGTACCGCAATTACTAGAAGCAGTTTCATACAATGTCGCTCGTAAAAACGACAGCGTTGCTTTATACGAAGTAGGTTCTATCTTCTTACCGACAGAAGAAGGAGAACTTCCGAAAGAAGAACAACATCTTGCAGGTGTTATGACAGGTCTTGCTCTTCACCATGCATGGCAAGGTGAGAAGAAAGTAGTAGACTTCTTCGTTGTGAAAGGTGTACTAGAAGGACTATTCGACGTACTTGGCGTTGCAAACCAAATCACATATGCACCAGCAAAACGCGAAGGTATGCACCCAGGCCGTACAGCTGACATCGTATTAGATGGCGAAGTAATTGGTTTCATCGGTCAATTGCACCCAGAAGCAGAAAAACAATTAGATGTGAAAAATACATTCGTATTTGAATTATCTCTTGTAAAAGTATTCGGTGCAGACGCTGAAGAAACTTACTACGCAGCAATTCCACGTTTCCCATCTATGACACGTGACATGGCTGTTGTAGTAACAAAAGAAACAAAAGCTGGTGAAATGAAGCAAGTCATTGCTGAAGCTGGCGGAGAACTTCTGAAAGACGTAACACTATTCGACTTATACGAAGGTGAAAAAATGGAAGAAGGCAAGAAATCACTTGCATTCTCTATGACTTACTTCGATGCAGAACGTACATTAACAGACGAAGAAGTAACAGAAGCACATAACCGTGTACTAACAACGGTAGAAGAGAAATTCGGTGCGGAGTTACGTAAGTAATTAGAAAATTGCCGGATATATTCCGGCAATTTTTTTATTGGGTTAGTTGTCGGACACTGTCGGTAAGTCGATATATTACAAAAATCGCTCATATATTTTCCGACACCTTGCATCTTTCTCTCGAATGTAGTACATTAATTTTAGTTTAACAAAATGAAAGACGATGATAAGGAAAAGTAGTATATACTATAATCCAAAGCGAGTCAGGGACGGTGAGAGCCTGATGAGGCGGTATATGTGAAGAACACCTTGGAGTTGCTAACCGAAATTGAATCTTGTATTCAAGAGTAGACTTAGACGGGAATCCGGCCTGTTACAAACCGGGAAGTATGTATTACATACGAGTTAAAGTTGGTCTTTATGACAAATTGGGTGGTACCGCGAAGTTTAACCTTTCGTCCCTTTATGGATGAAAGGTTTTTTTGTATTTAAATATATGAGCAAAGGAGAATTTCACTATGGAAAACACATTAGTAAAAAGTCTGTATAGAGATACAGAAAAGTATGCAGATCAAACAGTACAAGTATCAGGGTGGATTCGTAACTTACGTGATTCAAAAGCATTTGGTTTCATCGAATTAAACGACGGTAGCTTCTTCAAAAGCGTTCAAATCGTTTTCGATACAGAATTAGAGAACTTCAAAGAAATTGCAAAACTTCCACTTAGCTCTTCAGTTAAAGTAGAAGGTAAAGTAATTGCAACGCCTGGAGCGAAGCAACCATTTGAAATTAAAGCAGAAAAAATTGATATCGAGGGCTTATCAGATTCTGATTACCCACTTCAAAAGAAGCGTCATACATTTGAATACTTACGTACAATCGCTCACTTACGTCCAAGAACAAATGCATTCTCTGCAACGTTCCGCGTACGTTCTATCGCAGCATTTGCGATTCACCAATTCTTCCAAGAGCGTGGATTCGTACATGTTCATACACCTATCATCACTGGTAGTGATACAGAAGGTGCTGGCGAAATGTTCCGCGTAACAACGCAAGATTTAAATAACCTACCAAAAGGTGAAGACGGAAAAGTTGATGAGTCAAAAGACTTCTTCGGTAAAGAAACAAACTTAACAGTAAGTGGACAGCTGAACGCTGAAGCTTATGCATTAGCATTCCGTGATGTATACACATTCGGACCTACATTCCGTGCGGAAAACTCAAACACAACTCGCCACGCTGCTGAGTTCTGGATGGTTGAGCCTGAGATTGCATTCGCTGAACTAGGGGACGTAATGAACCTTACAGAAGATATGCTGAAGTATGCAATGAAATACGTATTAGAGCATGCACCAGAAGAAATGGAATTCTTCAACAGCTTCGTTGATAAAACAGTTCTTGAGCGCATGAACAACGTAATTAACTCTGACTTCGGTCGCATCACTTATACAGAAGCAATTAAAGTGCTTCAAGAATCAGGTGCTGATTTCAAATACCCAGTAGAATGGGGAATTGACTTACAAACAGAGCACGAAAGATACTTATCAGAAGAAATCTTCAAACGCCCTGTATTCGTAACTGACTATCCGAAAGACATTAAAGCATTCTACATGCGTTTAAATGAAGACGGTAAAACAGTAGCTGCTACTGACCTTCTAGTGCCTGGCATCGGCGAATTAATCGGCGGAAGCCAACGTGAAGAAAGAATGGACGTTTTAGTAGACAGAATTAAAGAATTAGGTATGAACGAAGAGGATTACTGGTGGTACTTAGAACTTAGAAAATACGGCGGTACAAAACACGCTGGATTCGGTCTAGGTTTCGAGCGCTTCCTAATGTACATCACTGGCATGGCTAACATCCGTGACGTAATTCCATTCCCAAGAACTCCAGGTTCTTCTGAGTTCTAAAATGTGAAAAAAGCGAGAGGATTTCCTCTCGCTTTTTCTTTTGCATAGTTTATTACCCTGTAGCAAAAAGTAACGCGAAGGGGTGAATATAAATGAGTAAAAAAGTGAAAAAAGATCATTCAAGATCGGGCCTAGGTTCTCCAGAAGTAGAAGGACAAGGAACGACGACACATGAAACAGGTTCACATAAAGTACCTTCATCAAATAAGAAGCAGAAACGAAGCTAACATAAAAAAGGAGAGTCTTGGCGACTCTCCTTTTTTCATGTATTACATCTTCTTATCGTTAATTTCTTTTGTAATCTTATTTATGTCTTTGCCTAATCGATCTAAATAGAAAAACCACAGTAAACTCATGAACACGTAATAGATGGCCATCACGCCAAGATTATCAGATATATTTTCGAATGTGGATTTAGTAGTGAAAAAAGCTCCTCAAATGGTAGAAATAGTGAAGTAAGAAAGTGGGCCTACGAGGTGTACGAAAACATATAATATCTTTTTAACTTTTACAGCGTTCATATGAAAAACCTCCTTTTTCTAATCATACATTCAAGTTCCTCACAGAAGTGTTGTAGTTTTGCTGGATTATGTATTAACGAGCGAGCATCGTGTTTCCCGATAAATCTTCGAATCCGAAAGTTTAATAAGAAAGAGCGACCATAACGCTCTATTAGATCGTTGAACGCTCGTTGTTCACTTAGTAGCTGAATGTTTTCCCTAATTTCAAACTGCCTTTCGTGTGGATCGCCTAGTAAAATATTTAGAATCATTTGTAGAAGTAGCAATGGGGATCTCCTCCTATGTTAGAATAATCTGTATATTATAATTATAACAAAACTATAAGGACAATAGTAGGGTGAAACAAAAAACAGGAGTTTGTAGGCTCCTGTTTTTGTCGATACTATTTTAATAAGCGAAGCGCCTTCTCCGTATTAGCGAAATGCAGTTTCACAAACTCAGGTAATCGTTCTTTACCAAGCTTTTGAATTAATTTAGCAGCAGCGATATCAACTTGTTTACCAGCACCTTTTGGAAGTGGCATACCAGCTTTTTTACTTAGTTCGTCAAACTGTTTTACGAATGAGTAGCGAGCTAAAATGGAAGCGGCGGCAACAGCTAAATGAACACTTTCACCTTTCGTAGCGAAGTAAACATTTTCACGCTGTACCTGTTTTTGTTTTGCTAAATATTTATAGTATGTATCAGGTTGTGTGAATTGATCGATTAAGACGCCTTCAGGTTTTGTAGGTGCCATTTTAGCTAATAAGTTTGTAATAGCTTTATTATGTAGCAAGGCTTTTAACTTACCTTGGTTGTTTCCTTTATCAAATAGCTCGTTATATTTTTCGTTATGAAGGACAAGAGAGCTATAAGGAACAACGTGTAGAAGTTGTTTCGCAATGGCAGTAATTTGATCGTCATTTAAGTTTTTAGAGTCTTTTACACCAAGTTCTTTTAGTAGTGGAATTTGCTTTGCATCCACATATACAGCAACGACTGTCATCGGTCCGAAGAAATCACCAGTACCAACTTCATCAGACCCTACAATAGACATTGTACCGATGGAAGCAGGCGGTGCATAACGGTGTGAATCAACAGATTTTTTTGCAGCTGTTTTCGGTGTTTGAGAGACAGTTTGCCAACGAGAAGCTTCTGCTTCAGCGCGGCCTCCTTGGAACATTACTTTTCCAGATTTATACGCTGTAATCGTGCAAGATGGTACCTTTGCCATGAAGATCCCGCCTTGCGGAGTTTTCGGGCTAAGCGAATGTTTATATTGTTGTTTCATGTCTTCAATTACTGTAGAATTTGTTTGAATTACGATAGAATTTGACATAATGGTCGCCCCTTTTTTTATATTGTTATTTTTATCATATCGGATTGTTCTTTCTGTTTCCATATTATGAAGGTTCATGGTATGATAAACTTTAGGATTCTGTACGTGATTGGAGGCCGGTGAGTTGTCACAACAAAAGGGAAAGAAAAGTCGAATTAATGTAGAAATCTATGGTCAGCAATATTCAGTTGTTGGCGATGAAAGTACAAGTCATATCCGCATGGTAGCAGCGATTGTGGATGATAAAATGCGCGAACTCAATGCCAAGAATCCTTCGCTTGACACGAGTAGACTAGCGGTATTGACGGCGGTAAACGTCATACACGATTACATAAAATTAAAAGAAGAACATGAGAAATTGAAAGAAAGTATGACAAAAAAAGGAATGGAATAACATGATTGATATTATTATCATTTTACTGCTTGTTATGGGATTTTTCCTCGGCTTACGCAGAGGGTTTATTCTGCAACTTGTAAAGTTAACAAGCTTTATTATCGCATACCTTGTTGCATACTGGTACTGTAAAGATTTAGCGCCAGCACTTGCGAAATTTATTCCGTATCCATTTGATAAAAACGTATCTGTTCCAGAATGGATTGATGCAAATAATATTGAGACAGTATTTTATCAAGCGCTTGCGTTTATCATATTGTTTATTATCACTAAAATTGCACTTTCATTACTTGGTAATTTGTTAAATATGTTTGCAGAAATACCGGTTTTAAAGCAAGTAAATGCGTTTGCGGGGGCAATCCTCGGATTTTTAGAAGTATATATTATTTTGTTTGTCTTAATTATCATTGGAAACATTCTTCCGATTGAACAAGTACAAACACCATTACAAAAATCATCAATTAGCAAAATAATTGTAGACGATACACCGATTCTATCTGAAAAGGTGAAGGAACTATGGCAGACAGGTAGCAGAGTATAACTTCTCTTTTTTCGGAAAGAGAAGTTTTTTTCTATGAAAGAAAGGCGGGGCAATGATGAAAGTAAATAAAAAACAAGTTATCAAATTATTAGAGACAATCGGGCTTTTTATGGAATTAAAGGGCGCGAATCCATTTAAAATATCTGCATTTCGTAAAGCGGCAGCAGCATTAGAAAGTGATGATCGTAGTCTTTCTGAGATTGAAGATTTCACGAAGATTCCGGGCATTGGAAAAGGAACAGCAGCCGTTATACAAGAATATATAGAATTGGGAACATCTGAAGTATTACAAGAACTTGAAAAAGAAGTACCAAGTAGCTTATTGCCGTTATTAAAACTACCAGGTCTTGGTGGTAAAAAGGTGGCTAAGTTATATAAAGAGCTAGGCGTTATTGATATGGAGACGTTAAAAGCTGCTTGTGAGGAAAATAAAGTACAAGCTTTAGCTGGTTTCGGTAAGAAGACAGAAGAGAAAATATTAGAAGCAATCGATCAAGTAGGCTCTCGTCCAGAGCGTTTACCAATTGCGATGGTATTGCCTATTGCCGGGGAAATAGAGGAGAAATTGTCGAATATTGCTGAAGTAATTCGTTTCTCTCGCGCTGGTAGTTTGCGCCGTGTTCGTGAAACAGTGAAAGATTTAGATTTTATCATTGCAACGACAGAACCAGCAGCGGTACGTGAGCATTTACTACAATTTGATAATATGATTGAAGTAATAGCAAGTGGAGATACGAAAGTTTCTGTCCGTCTTCAATATGAATATGATATTTCAATTGATTTCCGTTTAGTAAAACCAGAAGAGTTTATTACAACTCTTCACCATTTCACAGGATCAAAAGATCATAACGTAAAAATGCGTCAAATCGCAAAAGATAAAGGCGAGAAAATTAGTGAGTACGGTGTAGAGAACTTGGAAACAGGTGAAGTGAAAACATTTGAGACTGAAGAAGACTTCTTTGCTCATTTCGGTTTGCCATTTATTCCGCCAGAAGTGCGTGAAGATGGAAAAGAAATTGAATTAATTAAAGAGTATCCGAACTTAATTCAGTTTTCCGATATACAAGGTGATTTACATATGCATACAACTTGGAGTGACGGTGCTTTTTCTATTGAAGAAATGGTACAAGCGTGCCGTGCTCGTGGATATAAGTTTATGGCGATTACTGATCACTCGCAATACTTAAAAGTGGCGAACGGTTTAACGAAAGAGCGTCTTCGTGAGCAAGCGAAAGAAATTGAACGTATGAATGAAAAGTATCCAGACATTACAATTTTACGCGGAATTGAAATGGACATTTTACCAGATGCCTCGCTTGATTTTGATGATGAAGTATTAGCAGAATTAGATTATGTCATTGGAGCGATTCACTCTAGCTTCTCACAAGACCGTGAAACGATTATGAAGCGTCTACGTACTGCACTTGAGAATAAACATGTCACAATGATTGCCCATCCTACAGGACGTCTTCTCGGGCGTCGTGAGGGTTATGATGTAGATACAGATTTATTAATTGAACTAGCAAAAGAGACAAATACAGTTTTAGAATTAAATGCGAATCCGAACCGTCTAGATTTAAGCGCGAAATTATTAAAACAAGCACAAGATGCTGGTGTGAAAGTAGCGATTAATACGGATGCTCATACGCTTGAAATGTTAGAAGATATGGAAACAGGTGTAGCAGCAGCACGTAAAGGTTGGATTCAAAAAGATAACGTGATTAACACGTGGGATATTGAACGTTTATTAGACTATATTAAACGTAATAAGTAATACAAGGGGGACCTGCAACATGTTAGAAAGAACGTTGCGTGTATTAGAATACAATAAAGTAAAAGAACAATTACTTGAACATACAGCATCTTCACTTGGTCGTGACAAAGTGAAGCATTTAGTGCCGAGCACTGATTTTGAAGAAATTGTAGAAATGCAAGATACAACGGATGAAGCAGCGAAAGTTATTCGTTTAAAAGGTAGTGCACCATTAGGTGGTATTACGGATATTCGCTCAAATGTGAAGCGTGCAAAAATTGGGAGTATGTTAAGTCCAAATGAATTACTTGATATTGCAAATACGATGTATGGTAGTCGTAATATGAAACGCTTCATTGAAGATATGGCTGATAACGGTGTCGAGCTTCCGATTTTAGAAACTCACGTCGCTCAAATTGTATCTTTATATGATTTAGAAAAGAAAATTACAAATTGCATCGGTGACGGCGGTGAAGTAGTCGATAGCGCAAGTGATAAACTGCGTGGTATTCGTACTCAAATTCGTACTGCGGAAAGTCGTATTCGTGAAAAGTTAGAAAATATGACGCGCTCTTCAAACGCGCAAAAGATGCTGTCTGATTCGATTGTAACGATTCGTAACGAACGTTACGTAATCCCAGTAAAACAAGAATATCGCGGCGTATATGGTGGTATTGTTCACGATCAATCGGCTTCTGGACAAACGTTATTTATTGAGCCACAAGTCATTGTAGAATTAAATAATGCACTGCAAGAAGCACGTGTGAAAGAAAAACAAGAAATCGAACGCATCTTATTAATGTTAACAGAAGAAGTGGCAGTAGAAGCGGATATCGTTTTATCAAACGTAGAAGTAGTTGCAAATCTTGATTTCATCTTTGCGAAAGCTTTTTATGCGAAGCGAATTAAAGCGACAAAGCCGATTGTAAATAACGAGCGTTACATGGACTTAAGACAAGCACGCCATCCGCTTATCGATCCAGAAATAATCGTGCCAAATAACATTATGTTAGGTAAAGATTTCACGACAATTGTTATTACAGGACCGAATACAGGTGGTAAAACAGTTACGCTGAAAACAGTTGGTATTTGTGTGTTAATGGCGCAATCTGGCCTTCACATTCCAGTAATGGATGAGTCAGAGATTTGTGTATTCAAAAATATCTTTGCTGATATCGGTGATGAGCAATCGATTGAACAGAGTTTAAGTACGTTCTCCTCACATATGGTGAACATCGTTGATATTTTAGAAAAAGCTGATTTTGAAAGCTTAGTTTTATTCGATGAATTAGGTGCTGGAACAGACCCGCAAGAAGGGGCTGCACTTGCCATTTCAATTTTAGATGAAGTATGTAATCGGGGTGCTCGCGTTGTTGCAACGACGCATTATCCAGAATTAAAAGCATACGGATATAACCGTGAGCAAGTTATTAATGCGAGTGTTGAGTTTGATGTAAATACATTAAGTCCAACTTATAAATTATTAATCGGTGTACCAGGCCGTAGTAATGCCTTTGAAATTTCGAAACGTCTTGGATTATCTGATCGCGTTATTGAGCAAGCACGCAATCACATTAGTACAGATACGAATAAAATTGAAAATATGATTGCGAAGTTAGAAGAAAGCCAGAAGAACGCAGAGCGTGACTGGAACGAAGCAGAAGCGCTTCGCAAACAATCTGAGAAACTTCATCGTGAGTTGCAACGTCAAATTATTGAATTTAACGAAGATCGTGATGAACGATTATTAAAAGCGCAAAAAGAAGGAGAAGAAAAAGTCGAAGCTGCAAAGAAAGAAGCAGAAGGCATTATTCAAGAACTTCGTCAATTGCGTAAAGCACAGCTTGCAAATGTGAAAGACCACGAGCTAATTGAAGCGAAGAGTCGTCTAGAAGGCGCAGCGCCAGAGCTTGTTAAGAAACAAAAAGTAAATGTGAAAAATACTGCACCGAAACAACAGTTACGTGCAGGTGATGAAGTGAAAGTATTAACGTTCGGTCAAAAAGGTCAACTACTTGAAAAAGTAAGCGATACAGAGTGGAGCGTACAAATCGGTATTCTGAAGATGAAAGTGAAAGAATCTAATATGGAATACATTAACACACCGAAGCAAACAGAGAAAAAAGCAGTTGCAACGGTAAAAGGTAGAGACTATCACGTTTCATTAGAACTTGATCTTCGTGGTGAACGATTTGAAAATGCAATGGCGCGCGTTGAGAAATACTTAGACGATGCCCAGCTTGCAAGCTATCCTCGCGTATCAATCATTCACGGTAAAGGGACAGGAGCACTTCGCCAAGGTGTACAAGATTACTTGAAGAAGCATCGCGGTGTAAAAACCTTCCGTTACGGTGACATGGGCGAGGGAGGCCTAGGCGTAACAGTTGTCGAATTAAAATAGAAAACAACGAAACAAAGGGGAAACCATTATATGTTTATGGACAAACTTGCAAAAGTATTGTTAGCTTGTTGTGGAATATTTTTGGTGATTGGGGTTATTTATTTAGTTGTTTTTGCGAAGTGAAAAAGCGTCAATCGTGGCAGAATGATATTGCCATAGATTGACGCTTTTAATATATGTGAAAAGGAATAGAACATGAAAATCAACCAATACATAAGCGAAGCAAAATTATGCTCCAGACGTGAAACAGATCGTCTCATTAAAGCTGGACGCGTGGCTATTAACGGCGAAATATGTACGCACGGTGCACTCGTAAGCGATGGTGATAGGGTAACGATTGATGGGCAAGTTATTGTAAAAGAAGAGAAAGAAAAAGTGTATATCGCATTTCATAAACCAGTCGGAATTACTTGTACAGCAGCCGATCATATTGAAGATAATATTATTGATTATATCAATTACCCAGAGCGAATCTTTCCAGTTGGGCGATTAGATAAAGCATCAGAAGGACTTATTTTATTAACGAATGACGGCGGCATTGCGAATCAAATTTTACATGGTGATCATGAGCACGAGAAAGAATATGTTGTCACAGTCGATAAACCTTTTACGGACTGGTTTATTGATGAGATGTCCCGCGGTGTAAAGATTAAAGATGGAATGACGAAGCCGTGCAAAGTGACAAGAGTCGATCAATCAACATTTCGTATCGTTTTAACGCAAGGAATGAACAGGCAAATTCGTAGAATGAGTCGTGCTTTCGGATTTACTGTAATAAAGCTAAAGCGAGTACGCATTATGAATATAGAGCTAAATGAGCTTGAAGTTGGAAAGTGGCGGAGCGTTACAGCTGAAGAGTTAGAAATTTTAATAGGGCAGTTATAGGGAGGAAAAATTTTCTCCCTATATTTTTTTGTCAGAAAAAATAAAACTATTGATTTTTTAAAAAATAGCCCATATAATAAAAAACAACAAGTTTCGACAAGATATTTTATAAAAGTAATGATGAGGACATGAGTTGTATTTTACGATTCTCAGAGAGGGAAGCCTTAGGCTGTGAGCTTCCTAATACGAAAAGACAAGCTTACCACCTCTAAACTTCAAGAGTGAACTGCATACATGATGCATTGTAATTCTTGGCGGATAAAACCGTTATCAATTTACACGAGCTATAAAATGAGCTTATTTCGTTATAAATTCATTTTATTAGAATAAGGGTGGAACCACGATTTCAACACTCGTCCCTTTATTAGGGACGGGTGTTTTTTGCGTTCTTTTACGGGGAAGTATGCTTGAAAGAGGATATGTGACGGATTTTAATTCAGAATATTTTGTTAATTTATTATTTTAGGAGGTTAGTAGAAATGAAATCATCTTTAAAGTTTTCAGAGATGTTTGCAATAAGTTTAATGTTATTTGCACTGTTTTTTGGTGCGGGTAATATGATTTTTCCACCAGCATTAGGACAAGGCGCTGGAACAGACGTATGGATTGCGTTGTTTGGTTTTATCGTAACAGGCGTTGGACTACCTTTATTAGGAGTAATTGTTATAGCTTTAAAGGGAGATATTAATGAGCTAGCAGGACGTGTACATCCTATATTCGCACTTGTTTTTATCACTGCAATTTATTTATGTTTAGGCGTATTCGTAAGTGTGCCGCGTACAGGAACAGTAGCTTATGAGATGAGTATTGCACCGTTTTTACCAAGTGAGATAGCTGGTCAGTCATATCCACTTGTTATCTTTACACTTATTTTCTTTGCAGTCACTTTCTATTTAGCTTTAAATCCTTCGAAATTAGTGGGTCGTATTGGTAAAGTGCTAACTCCAATATTATTAGCTGTTATTGCAATTATCGTAGGTAAAGCACTTATTACACCAATTGGAGAATTTGGTGCACCGACAGAAGCGTATAGTGCTCCTCTCTTTAAAGGATTTATTGATGGATATTTAACTTTAGATGGACTTGCGGCACTGGTATTCGGAAATGTTGTAATTCATGCGTTAAAAGAAAAAGGCATTACAAATAAAAACAGTATTGCAAAAGTAACAATCTTTGCAGGATTTATTGCAGCGCTTGGTCTACTACTTGTGTATTTAGCACTTGCTTATCTTGGAGCTTCTAGTGTGTCACTTGGAATGGGCGCAAACGGAGGAATTATTTTAACAAATGTCGTGAATCATTTATTTGGTAGCTACGGAACTTTATTACTAGGGATCGCAATTACAGCAGCATGTTTAACAACTTCTGTAGGTATTGTTGCAGCTTGTGGTGATTACTTCTCTTCCTTATTACCAAAGCTTTCTTATCAAAAAGTCGTTTTCATTTTCTGTGTATTAGCATTTATGGTAGCAAACCTTGGGTTAACTCAGTTAAATGCATTAGCATTACCAATCTTAATCGCAATTTATCCAATTGGAATCGTACTTATCGTATTATCACTTGTTGAAAACTACGTTCGTCTTCCATTAGCGATGTATGTGGGCGGGATTGTAGGAGCATTTGCAATAAGTTTCTTTGATGGGTTACACAATGCAAACCTTCAAATTGCAGCGCTAGCACCTATTTTAGATAAGATTCCATTATATAGTGTAGGAATTGGTTGGTTAGTTCCAGGTATAATCGGTATAGGATTTGGTTATATAGTTTCTAAGTTTCAAAAGCAGGAAATTGCTGTAGAAAAATAGAGAAAAGAGGCTTTCTATAATAGAAAGTCTCTTTTTTTGTAAAAAAAGCCGCATATAGAGAAATTTAGATATTAAAAATTTTATACGTAATATAGTTGACAAAAAATTTATGAGTAGGCTAAGATTGACTTAGTTGTGGAAATATTGGAAGGGAAGTGAGGGAAACGGGGTTTCTATAACTATAGTGTTGTTATGGGAAGAGGTGAAAGAAGAGGAGAAGAGAAAGTTTATTTTTTTTGACTTACATTGAGAATGATAATCAATAAATACGTTTTATAATTTTTTCTCAGTTTCTATGCCTTCGTATAAGGAATAGGGTGAGATATTATTTTTAATATTAAATGAGAATGATAATCAATAATGCTTATGTTACATAAAAGAATGCTAATTAAATAATAGGTAGAAGAGATTATTTTTTTCTTATGAATTGAGAATAATTATCATTTTCGGAAAAAGTGAAATGAAAGATAACCAAGGAGGAAACAAAAAAAATGAAAAAGGTTTCTGTATTACCCGCTTTTATTATAACGTTCGTATGTATGCTAGCTTTTCTTGTAATGCCATACGGGAATGCTTCAGCAAAACTAGCTGATGGTACTTACGATATTAATTACGTAATTCAAAAAGCGGAAAATGATTCAGCTTCAATGGCAAATGACTATTTTGAAAAGCCGGCAAAATTAATAGTGAAAAACGGTGAGATGAGAGTACAAGTTCCGATGAATCATAGTGCTTGGATTACAGAATTTAAAGCACCAGAGAACGGAAATTTTGTTGATGCGAAAGTTGTTAATAAAGATGAATCGGCAGATAAAAGAACAGTAGAGTTTAAAGTAGATGATTTATCCAAACCGGCAGCTGTAAAAATTCATGTTGTTGTACCAAGTGCAAACTATGACCACCACTACACAATTCGTTTTGCTTTTGATGCAAATGTAAAAGCTGTAGGTGGCGATAATGGCGTAGCTGCTACAACAAAAAATAATGATCAAGCGAAAACAGATACACAAGTAAAAGAAGAGAAAACAAAAGTAGAGAGTAAGGAAACAGCTAAAGAAGTGAATAAAGAAACAAAAAATGAAAATGGAAAAGCTGAAAAAACAGATAACCCAAAAACAGGCGATGAAGCACGTATTGGATTGTTTGCAGTGTTAATTCTTATTTCAGGTGCTTTCTTAATTCGTAAAGTGAAATTGAGTAAATAAATCTTTTGAAGGGTGATGAATATATGTTTAAACAATTTAAAATGATTATTGCCGTATTTGCTGTTTTATTTACATTTATCGCAACACTAGGTTTACAAGATGCAAAGGCTGCTACAAAACTAGCTGATGGAAAATATAATATTGCTTTTACTGTATGGAAAGGCGATAAAGATGAATCGTCTAGAATGAATAGTTATTTTGAAAGCCCAGCAACATTAACAGTTAAAAATGGAAAACAATATGTTTCATTTAAAGTGAAAGATAGTGCTTCTATTAAAAGTTTCCAAGTAGAAAAAGATGGTCAATTTGTAGAAACAACCGTGTTAAGTGAAAATAAAAAAGATAATACTAGAGTTGTAGAATTTGAAGTTGCTGACTTGTCAAAAAAACTAAATGGCAAGGTGAAAATTAATATTCCAATTATTAATTATAATGCTTCGTATGATATTCGCTTTGTATTTGATGGGAACAGTATTAAATAATTTTCAAAAGGGAGAGTCGTTCCATTGAACAGGTATACAAAAATTATTGTTGCTATGTTTTTAATGATATTTACATTCGTATCAACATTACAACCACTTGCAGTTCAAGCAGCTACCAAGTTGGCTGACGGTGAATATTCAATTGGCTTCAAAGTTTTAAAAGATACATCAGATGAAGAATCGATGATGAATCAATATTCAGTAAGTCCGGGAACTTTAAAAGTGAAGGATGGGAAAAAGAAAGTATCCTTTACATTAACAAATAGTTCATGGATTACGAAATTTGAAACAGAAAAAGCAGGTAAGCTAGTTGCGACAAATGTAATTAGTGAAGATAAAGAAAAAGATACAAGAGTAGTAGAATTTGATGTAGAAGATGTAGAGAAGGTATTAAATGCAAAAGTAAAAGTAGATATTGATTTTTTAAATTATCATCATGAGTACGACGTTCGTATTGCATTTGATCAAAATAGCATTACACCAATTCATGTAGAAAAACCAAATGAAAAAGAGGACCCAGCTAATAAGCCAGATCCAAATGAAACTACCGATCCAGGTCAGAAGCCCGACCAAAAGCCTGACCCAGATCAACAACCAAATTCTAACACAATTACAGATGGTGCGTACAGCATTCCATTTAAAGTGTTAAAAGATCAAACAGATGAAGAATCTAAGATGAATAGTTACATGGTAAATCCAGGAGTATTAAAAGTAGAAAACGGTAAGAAAAAAGCAATTGTAACACTAAAAAGTAGCTCATTAATTAAAAATTTCCAAACGGAAAAAGATGGCGCATTTGTTGATGCAAAAGTAGTGAGTGAGGATAAGGAAAAAGATACAAGAGTAGTAGAGTTTGAAGTAAACGATTTATCTAAAAAACTAAATACAAAAGTATTTATCGAAATGGCATCAAGAAATTATAAGCAAATGCATGATGTACAACTTTTATTTGAACAAGATAAACTTGAACAAATTAAAAATGAAGAGAAAAAACCAGAAGTAGAAAAACCGGAAGCAGAAAAACCGGAAGCAGAAAAACCAGAAGTAGAAAAACCAGAAGTAGAAAAACCGGAAGCAGAAAAACCGGAAGCAGAAAAACCAGAAGTAGAAAAACCGGAAGCAGAAAAACCGGAAGCAGAAAAACCAGAAGTAGAAAAGCCAGATGAAAATAAAAAACCAGATGCTGAAACAATTAAAGATGGTGAATACAGCATCAATTTCAAAGCATTAAAAGATCAAACAGACGAAATTTCAATGATGAACACATATACAAAAAGTCCAGGTGTGCTAAAAGTAAAAGATGGTAAGAAGTATGTATCATTTACGTTAACGAACAGTTCTTGGATTACAAAATTTGAATTTGAGAAAAATGGTTCGTTTGTTGATGCACATGTAATAAGTGAAGATAAAAAAGCTGATACACGCGTAGTGGAATTAGAAGTATCAGATTTATCAAAAAAGTTAAATGCAAAAGTAAAAGTAGATATCGATTCAATGAATTATCACCATTTTTACGATATTCAATTTGCATTTGATAAAGGTAGCATTAAGCCGTTAGATAGCCAAGGCGGAAACAACAACCAAGGCGGAAACAACAACCAAGGCGGAAACAACAACCAAGGCGGAAACAACAACCAAGGCGGAAACGACAACCAAGGTGGAAACAACAACCAAGGTGGAAACAACAACCAAGGTGAAAACAACAACCAAGGTGGAAATGATAACCAAGATAATAACACAACAATTGATCCAAAAGCTCTTAAAGATGGTGAATACAGAATTGGCTTTAAAGTGTTAAAAGATCAAACAGATGAAATCTCAATGATGAACACATACACAAAAAGCCCAGGTGTATTAAAAGTAAAAGATGGTAAGAAATACGTATCGTTTACATTAACAAATAGTACATGGATTACGAAATTTGAATTTGAGAAAAATGGTTCTTTCGTTAATGCAAAAGTGTTAAGTGAAAATAAAGAACAAAATACAAGAGTAGTAGAAGTAGAAGTAAACGATTTGTCTAAAAAATTAAATGCAAAAGTAAAAGTAGATATTGATTCAATGAATTATCACCATTTTTATGATGTTCAATTTGTATTTGATCAAGACAGTATTAAAGCCTTAGGGAACCAAGGCGGAAACGACAACCAAGGCGGAAACAACAACCAAGGCGGAAACGACAACCAAGACGGAAACAACAACCAAGGTGGAAACAACAACCAAGGTGGAAATAATAACCCGAAAGTAATAGTTGATCCGAAAAATTTAGTAGATGGCCAATATGATATTACATTTAAAGTATTAAAAGATAAAACAGATGAGATTTCAAAGATGAATGACTATGTTGTAAATCCAGCGAAATTAATCGTAAAAGATGGTAAAAAATATATTGAGATGACGCTGAAAAATAGTGCGTGGATTACGAAATTCCAAACGGAAAACAATGAACTATTCGCTGATGCGAAAGTAGTAAGCGAAGATAAAAATGTAAATACGCGAGTAGTACAGTTTGAAGTAGAAGATCTATTTAAAAAATTAAACGCAAAAGTAAAGGTAGACATCGATGAGATGAACTACCATCATTTCTACGATGTGCAAATTCAATTTGATACAAATAATATCGGCGCGTTAGGAACTCTTAAAGAGGAACCGAAAAATGAACCGAAAAATCCAGTGACTACACCGAAAGTAGATAATGTAAAAACAGTAGGTACTCCTGATTTTAACCGAAATGCAGATGGTCAGAAGAAAAAAGAAGATACAAAAAATGATTCGAAAAAAGAGAAAAACTCAAAAACTGCAGATACAGCACAACTTGGTTTATATATGGTGTTACTGCTAGGTTCACTTGCTTTACTAGTTCGTAAATATAGAGCAGGTAGATTGTAATTTTTGGAGTCTTGATGCATATTCGCGTGCATCAAGACTTGTTTCATATTGTATGGAAAGGAGTGGTGATTGAGAGTGAAGAAAATTGCAAGTGTACTAATGGCTATCATTTTGTTAATGAGTATAGCTGGGTGCTCATCACCAAAAAAAGAAACAGCAAAGCAGGTAAAGAGTGAGAGTAAAGAGCGCGTTGTTGCAACAACAGTGGCTGTTACTGAAATTATGGATGCGTTAGAAGTAGATTTAGTTGGCGTTCCAACAAGCTCTAAAACTTTACCGAAGCGATATAAAGGTTTACCTGAAGTTGGGAATCCAATGAGTCCAGATATGGAAAAGGTAAAGTCATTAAAGCCTTCAGAAGTGTTATCTGTGACAACACTTGAATATGAATTAAAGCCAGTTTTTGATGGTGTGGGTATGAAAGCAAACTTTTTAGATTTAACGAGTTTGAAAAATATGCAAAGTTCTATTAGCCATTTAGGTAAGAAATATGGGCGTGAAAAACAGGCCGAAGCAGTAGTAACTAAATTAGATAAAAAGGTTGCTAGCATTCAAAAAGAAGTAAAAGGAAAGAAAGAACCGACAGTACTTATTTTATTAGGTGTGCCGGGAAGTTATTTAGTAGCAACAGAGCATTCTTATATTGGAGATTTAGTGAAACAACTAGGTGGTAAAAATATTGTGCAAGGTGAACAAGTAGAATATTTAGCTTCTAATACAGAGTATTTAAAGAAAGCTGATCCAGATATTATTTTACGAGCAGCTCATGGTATGCCTGATGAAGTTGTAAAAATGTTTGATAAAGAATTTAAAACAAATGATATTTGGAAACACTTTGCTGCGGTTAAAAATAACCGTGTTTACGATTTAGAAGAGCGTTTATTTGGAACGACAGGCAATTTAGCAGCAATTGAAGCGTTAGATGAATTGAAAAAAATGATGTATCCGTGATGCATTTTAATATAAAGGAAGAGTAGAATGAATAAAAAAACTTGGAGTTTCCTCATTGTTACTGCATTGCTTATTGTTATGACATCATTGTCAGCGATGAAAGGGAGTTTAGAAGTAGGTATTGTTGAACTTGTACAAGGGATATTTACAGGTGGAAATGAAGATGTTGAAGTCATTAAAGATTTACGTTTCCCGCGTATTATTATTGCGTTGTTCACTGGAGCGGCTCTCGCTGTTTCAGGTGTGCTTTTTCAAGCTGTTATGAAAAATCCACTCGCCGATGCTGGGGTAATCGGTATATCTTCAGGAGCAAGTTTTATGACACTCGTTATTATTACGTTGTTTCCGCAATTCTTTTTCTGGACACCCGTATTCGCCTTTTTAGGTGGTGCGCTTGCATGTTATCTCGTTTATTCGTTTTCATGGAAATCAGGATTAAGCCCGCTTCGCATTATTTTAATTGGTATTGCCATTAATGCAATGTTTACTGGATTAAATGAATCATTCGTTACGATTTGTGGGTATTTTATTAAGAGTATTAAGCAAACGACGACTTCTAATATAACAATGAAGACGTGGGGCGATGTAGAAATAATGGTGACTTATGGAACGATTGGTCTTATTCTTGCTCTGTTCGTAGGAGCTTGGTGTAACTTATTATCGCTACAAGATAAGACTGCGAAAAACTTAGGCTTGCACGTGACGAGAGTTCGTCTTATTATTTCTGCCATTGCAGTACTCTTAGCGGCAGTATCAACAGCGATTGCAGGTGTTATTGCTTTTGTAGGATTACTAGTTCCGCATATTTCAAGACAATTAGTCGGTTCAGACCATAAAGTATTAATTCCATTTTCTGCGCTTGCAGGGGCGTTATTAATTTTGACGGCAGATACAATTGGAAGGTTAATTGTGCCACCTAACGAAATTCCAGCAGCAACAATTATGGCGGTTATTGGTGGTCCATTCTTAATATTTTTGCTTAGAAAGAGTGATAAAGTTCATGGAAATTAAAAATGTAACCTTTTCATACGATAACGTAACAAATCGTTTAAAGTCTGTTAGTAGTGAAATAGAAATTGGGAAAATTACAACAATCATTGGACCGAATGGATGTGGGAAATCAACATTACTTAGTGTCATGTCTAGAAACCACGCTCCTAGCAGTGGAGAAGTAATACTTGATGGGAAAGCGATTGGTGAATATAAACCGAAAGAGTTTGCTAGAAAGCTAGCAGTTGTCCATCAACAAAATGAGGCTCCAGCAGATATTACAGTGGAAAAGCTAATAAGCTTCGGGCGTATGCCATATAAAAATATATTCTCTCCGCAAACAGATGAAGATAGAGAAGCGATTGAGCGTGCACTAGTATGTACGAATTTACAAAGTAAGCGTGATAAGCCAATTTATGCTTTATCTGGTGGAGAGAGGCAGCGAGTTTGGATCGCGATGACATTAGCTCAAAATACACCAATGCTCTTCTTAGATGAGCCGACCACATATTTAGATATTTACTATCAGTTAGAAATATTAGAGTTAGTGAAAGAGTTAAATGAAGTGCATGGACTAACGATTGTAATGGTATTACATGATATTAATCAAGCCATTCGTTATAGCGACCATATTATCGTTATGAAAGATGGAGAAATCATTACGAAAGGTATTCCTAATGATGTAATAACAGAAGAAATGGTTAAAGCAATATATGGTGTAGATGTCATTGTAAAGCAGGATGAAGATACCGGATTGTACATGGTACCTATGGGAATCTAAAGGCTGAGCATAATCCGTTTTGAGGTGATAATTTGAATAGTAAGAAAGGACGGAAAAAGAATTCTTTTTTTCAACGCATACTTACAATTGTGTTTTTAGGAATCTTTTTCTATTCAATGTATGAGTTGGGCGGGATTTTCATGGATTATTATGAAAATCGTAAAGTAATGGCTGAGGCACAACATATTTATAAAAGAAGTCCAATGGAAGAAAAATCAGAAAATGGAGAGGTACGTAAACAGTTTCAGGATCTCCAGAAAATTAATCCAGAGATAGTCGGATGGATTACGATGGATGATACACAAATTAATTATCCAATCGTTCAAGCAAAAGATAATGATTACTATTTATTTCGTAATTATAAAGGTGAAGATATGAGAGCGGGAAGCATTTTTATGGACCATCGTAATGATGTGAAATCTCAAAATCGAAATACGATTTTATATGGCCATCGTATGAAAGATGGTTCTATGTTTGGTAGTTTAAAAAAAATGTTGGATGAAGACTTTTTTATGTCTCATCGTAAATTATATTACGATACATTATTTGAAGGATACGACGTTGAAGTTTTTTCAGTATACACGACAACAACGGACTTTTATTACATTGAAACGGATTTTGGAAATGATGCGGCATATGCATCGTTCTTAAAGGAAATTCAAGAAAAATCACTGTACAAAACGGATACGGAATTGACGGCTAATGATGAAATCGTAACACTTTCTACTTGTGATTATGCTCTTGATCCAGAGGCTGGAAGGCTAGTTGTACACGCAAAATTAGTAAAAAGAAATTAAAGAAAAAAGTATAGAATATGAGAAGTGATAGATAACGCTTCTCATATTCTATACTTTAAAAAAGGACTGTTCTTACTGTGCTGCAGCCATTGGCATACGTACAACTTTTACATCATAGTAAGCAATTTTATTATCAAGAATATATTCTGGCATTCCGCCTTGATGTGAGTGAGCATCTTTAAATGCAGCGCTCTTTGTCCAACCTTGGAAATCTTCTTTTGCATTCCAGCGAGTGCTAATTGTTACTTCATCATAATCAACTGTATTTTGTGTTAAAAGAACTTCTAGACCTAAAAAGCCTGGCATCGTTTCAACTTTACCTACTTTATTAAAACGCTCAATTAATTTATGCCCATTTCCCTTTGTAATTTTAGCTGTATTTGTAACAATAATCATGTTTATTCCTCCTATAAATGTAGCTATATTTTCAAGAACTCATATACATCAAATGATAATGAAAATCATTATCATTGTCAATGGTAAATGTGAAATATATAAGTTTTTTTCTATTATTTTGGACAGTGAGATTTTCATTTCAAAACATAGTAAATATGTGGCGGTTAAGTGCGAGAATGAGCTAGTTGTACTAGCAAAGCAATAATATGGTATAGTGAAACGAGGCTGTTTTTTCAGTCTCGTTTTTCAAATGCTTTCTGTAGAGAAAGCATGCAAATGGAAAGGAAGTTATTATATGCGATTAGAAGTAACTGTAAAAATAAAACCGAAATTTATAAAAGAAATTAAAAGTGGATATCCGCTTATTTTAAAAGATGCGATTCAAAATTTAAATGATGTTCGTGAAGAAGGAACAATCATCAAAGTAGTAGATGAGAAGAACAACTTTGTCGGAAAAGGTTATTATGGAAAGCAAAATAAAGGATACGGCTGGATTTTAACGAGAAAAGAGAGTGAACAAATTAATCAATCTTTCTTTGAAAGTAAAATCAAATCTGCCCTACATAAACGAAAGCAATTTTATAAATCAAGTGATACGACAGCATTCCGTGTGGTGAATGGTGAAGGTGATGGTCTTGGAGGACTAATTATCGATTATTATGATGGCTACTACGTAGTAAGTTGGTATAGTGAAGGGATTTACACTTTCAGAGATGAGATTATAGCCGCTCTTCAAAAAGTAGCAAACTTTAAAGGTATTTATGAGAAAAAGCGTTTTGATACGAAAGGGAAATATATTGAGGGTGATGATTTCGTAGCAGGAGAGCGCGGCGAGTTCCCACTTATCGTAAAAGAGAACGGTGTGAACTTTGCGGTTTATTTAAATGATGGGGCAATGGTTGGTGTATTTTTAGATCAACGTAACGTTCGAAAACAAATTCGTGATAAATATGCAAAGGGAAGAACAGTGTTAAATATGTTCTCTTATACAGGTGCTTTCTCTGTATTTGCAGCGCTTGGCGGAGCAAGTAAAACGACGAGTGTTGACCTTGCAAATCGTAGTTTAAGTAAAACGATTGAGCAGTTTAGTGTAAATGAAGTTGATTATGAAGCACAAGATATTATTGTAGAAGATGTATTTCTTTACTTCAAATATGCAGCTAAGAAAAAGATGAAATTTGATATGGTCGTACTTGATCCTCCAAGCTTCGCCCGCTCAAAAAAATATACATTTAGTGCAGCAAAAGATTATAAAAATTTATTAAAAGAAACAATTGCTATTACAGAAAATAACGGTATTATCGTTGCTTCTACAAATTGTAGCGCATTCGATATGAAAAAGTTTAAAGGCTTTATCGATACAGCCTTTAAAGAAATGAATGGCAAATATAAAATATTAGAAGAACATTCTTTACCAGAAGATTTCCGTACCATTGATCAATTTAAAGAAGGAGACTACTTAAAAGTAGTTTTCATCGAGAAAATTAAAGGTTAATAAAGAAAAGGAGCTCGAGTTTACTTGAGCTCCTTTTCTTATTGAACGATATTTTGTACTCTACCGACTTGTCCGTCCTGCAATCGCACTTTAATGCCATGCGGATGGGAAGGGGAGTTTGTTAAAATATCTTTTACAATTCCACGTGTTAATTTGCCTGTTCGTTGATCTTGTTTTAATACAATATCAACTTCAAGACCGGGCGCGATATTAGAACGTTTTTGTCCGTTCATTTACACACCTGTACGTCTACGTTGGTTGTTTGTTTTCTTTGTTTGTTGGTTTTGTAATTTTTTCGTTTCTTGGCTTTGATTTTTTGCATTTTGACCATTTCCATTTCCTTGCTTTTTCTTAGCAAGTTGTTCGCGCATTAAATCAGCTAAGCTTACTTTTTTGTTTTCTGACATGATAAGTCTCCTTTATATAAAGTTAATTATGAACAATCGTAGTGAATTTCATCATATCATTGTTAAGGAAGGAAGGGAAGTTGGTTTGAAAATTCATATATTTGTTTCAAGTCTGTAGTAGTTACGATACAATTGAGTTGTTAACGTTTGTAAAAAGGGGATAGACATATGTCACATCATATTTTATTAGTTGAAGATGATCTCTCAATTCAAGAGATGGTGGAAAAGTATTTGATAAAAGAGGGCTTTCAAGTAACAATTGCGTCTGATGGAGAAGAAGGCGTGAACACATATTTAAAAGGTTCATTTGATTTGATTATCCTCGACATTATGATGCCGAAGCTAGATGGCTTAGAGGTTGTACGAATCATTCGAGAAAAAAGTGCTGTTCCGATTTTAATGATGTCGGCAAAAGATACAGATGTTGATAAAGCTGTTGGATTAGGACTTGGAGCAGATGATTACATTTGTAAGCCATTTTCTATGATTGAATTAGCTGCACGTGTAAAGGCAGGTATTCGAAGATCTACGAAATATTCGGCTACAGAAACAACAGAAAAGATGATTCAAATTGGTGATTTAACGATTGATCCAATTAATTTTACTGTGGAAAAAAACGGGAAGCCTCTCAAACTTACTTTAAAAGAATTTGAGATTCTAAAATTGTTTGTAAAAAATCAAAATCGTGTATTTACAAAAGCACAAATATATACACTAATTTGGAACGAAGAGTATTACGGTGACGATAACGTTATTAATGTTCATATGAGAAGGTTGCGTGAGAAAATCGAAAGTGATCCATCTAATCCAGAATATATTAAAACGTTATGGGGTATCGGCTATAAGTTGGAAGTGATGTAATATGGTCAATTTGTTAATAAGTATTATTTTTATATTGTTATGTGTCATTTACATACAATATAAAATGAGAAAAAATAGTAGTAAAAATTTACGATACACATATGAAAAGTTAGAAAGTATTGTAAATGACAAAACAGGCGAGACGTTACTCGTTATGACAGATGATCTAGAATTGCAAAAATTATTAGTGGCAATTAATCAATTATTAGATGCAAAACAGAAAACGAATGCAGATCATGCAAAAGTAGAAATTTCGATGAGAAAAATGCTTTCAAATATTTCGCATGACTTGAAAACACCACTAACAGTTATTCTTGGATATACAGAAATGTTAAATAAGGATAAAACGATAAATAAAGAAGAACAACAAATATTACTTGAAAAAGTGCATACGAAAACACTAGAAGTGATGGAGTTAATTCATAAGTTTTTTGACTTGGCAAAATTAGAATCTGGTGACAAAGCAATTGAAATGACAAAAGTAAATATGAATGAAGTTTGTCGTGAGAAGATTTTATCTTTTTATGATTTAGTGACGGCGAAAGGGTTTCAAGTTCATATTGATATACCAGAAAGAAATATATATGCACTTGGAAATGTAGAAGTATTAGGTAGGGTATTGAACAATTTAATATCAAATGCAATTACATATGGAGACGATGGAAAGATACTGGGTATGACGTTAAGAGATGATGAAACGAATGTGTATATAGACGTATGGGATACAGGAAAAGGGATTGATGAATCTCATATTGATAAAGTGTTTGAGCGTATGTACACACTTGAAGATTCGAGAAATAGATTGTACCAAGGAAGCGGTTTAGGGTTAACGATTACGAAAAGACTGGTGGAAGCGATGGATGGAAAAATCCATCTTTCTAGTAAACCGTATGAAAAAACAATTTTTACAATTGTATTAACAAAGATACAGTTTTAGCTTGTAGAGCAGTAGATTCTACAAGCTTTTTTTCAGCGTAAGGAATTTGTAAGAAACGGGTAAGAAAAAAGAGATTTCCGTTGTCTATTATAGAAATATAGAGTATTGCGAAAGGGGAAAGTAACATGACATATATATTAAAAACAAATCAGTTAACGAAAGTGTTTAAAGGGAAAGAAGTTATTTCCGGTGTTAACATGCATGTGAAAAAAGGAGAAATTTACGGTTTTTTAGGACCAAACGGTGCTGGTAAAACAACGATTATGAAAATGATTACAAATTTAATAAAACCGACGAGCGGTGAGATTGAAATTTTCGGTGAGAAGTTAACAGATACATCTTATGAAGTATTAAAGAGAATGGGGACGATTATTGAATATCCAATCTTTTATGATAAATTAACGGCGAAAGAAAACTTAGAATTACATTGTGAATATATGGGCTATTACGATAAAAATGAAATTGACCATGCTTTACATTTAGTGAAGCTGCAAGGTATAGATAATAAAAAAGTAAAAGATTTTTCATTAGGAATGAAACAACGACTCGGTATTGCAAGGGCAATCGTAACAAAGCCAGAATTACTCATTTTAGATGAACCCATTAACGGTTTAGATCCAATTGGTATTAAAGAATTAAGAGACTTATTTAAAATGCTCTGCAAAGAATATGGCATTACATTATTAGTTTCTAGCCATATTTTAGGTGAGATGGAATTAATGGCGGATACAATTGGTGTCATTCAAAATGGAAAACTAATAAAAGAAGTTTCAATGAAGAGTATTAACGGAAAACAAACAGAGTACATTGAAATTACTGTTCCTGATGTGAAGCGTGCAGCTTATATTTTAGAAGATAAACTTGGTATAAAAAACTACAAAATAATGAGTGGAAACATGATTCGGGTTTATGAAGTGGCGGTGACACAGCAAGCCATTTCCAAAGCACTTATTATGAACGATGTGGAAATTGAAAGTATTAATAAGAAACATAGTTCCTTAGAAGAATATTTCTTAAATGTAATGGATGGAGAGGGCATTCATGCTTAATGGACTGTGGCTGAACCTGGTAAGTGGATTTATCGTAATGCTAGTAAGTGGAATTTTATATTATAGAAAACCAGAGCGGAAATGGTTGTTAATCCTACTAGTGATAGGAATGTTAAGCTTCGTTACTGCTGGAATTAGAATGTTAGCAGCGTAGAGACAGGTATATAAAGAATGGAGGCGTGGTTTATATGTTTAAATTAATGAAGCTCGAATGGAAGAAACATCAATTATCTAGTTACTTTAAAAGTGTAGCAATTTGTATTATAGCAATTTTCGCTGCAGTAAGCCTTATGGCATGGGGAATGAAAGCCGAGGGAGACGTGCTCTTCTTTGACTTCACACAGAACATGGCTTTAGTAAATATTTTTATTAGGATAACATTCATTATTTTTAGTTCAGTCATTTTATCACGTTTAGTAATTGATGAGTATAAGAACAAAACGATACAACTATCATTTATGTATCCGCTACAAAGGAAAATGCTAATGAGTGCGAAATTAACAATTGTTTTCTGTTTTTGTTTTGTGAGCACGATTATCGCGACTTTCATTATTAGCTTGCTCGTATATTTTGTGAGTCCAATGATGGGACTGATTGAAACACCTGCTACGATAGGTGAAATAATAGCTATGGTTCCAGGTACTATTATAAGTGCATTTATGATATCTGGTATAAGTTTAATTCCTTTATTTTTTGGAATGAGAAAGAAATCGACACCGACAACGATTACTTCAGCAGTAATAATTGGCTTGCTGATTAGTGGTAACTATGGTCCTGGAAACGGTCAAGTAAGTATGTTTGATTTTATAGCTATCCCAATCGTGCTCTGTTTATTAGGAATTTTCATTAGTTATCTATCGTTTCGTAAAATCGACAAGATCGATGTGGCGTGAAGCAAGCTTAAAACGAAAACGAACTGGGGTATGAATAGTGAAAAAAATAATAGTAATTGCAATATTATTCATTACAATTGCTAGTGCGGTTTTTGGTTTTAAGATATTTCAGGGGAAAGATTTTAAGAAAGAAAAGTCTTTTGAGATAAATAATATAAAAGAAATAGAAGTAGACAATGAAAACTGGAATCTTGAATTTAAAAGTACAGACGCTAATAAAATAATAATTTCCGCTCAAGGTGAACAAGCAGATAAAGAGATAGATCCCGTCAAAATAGAAAATGATGAAAATAAAATTATGGTTAAGCAAAAACAAGAGGCGAACAAATTTTTTAATGGTTTTACGTTTAGGAAGAAGAATAGTATATGTATAGCTATTCCGAAGAAAGAAATAGATAAAATTGTATTAAATAATAAATCAGGTGATGTGAAAATAAGAGATATAGTAGTAAAAAGTATCGTGACGAAAGGCAAATCTGGGGATGGAATGATTGTAGGACTATCAGCCGAGAAAGGTGAATTCATATCGCAAAGTGGAGAGTTAGTTGTAAAAGATAGTTCAGTACAAGAATTAAATATAAAGTCTACGACTGGTGATAACTATATAACAAATGTAAGTAACTCAAATATGAACATCACTTCAACATTTGGGGAAGTATTGCTGAAAGATATGACAGAAGGAAAATCATTATTTATAGAAACAAAATCAGGGGATATTGGCGTACGGTATAAAGGTGTCCCGGCATCATTGAAGCTTATGGCTAAAAGTAATTCGGCTGACGTAATAGTGGATTTAAAAGGACTTAAGAAAGATAAAAATACAGAAAAAATAAAAGTAGGAACGATTGGTGATGCAAAAAATGAAGCGAAGATTTTAAGTGAAACAGGAGTCATTTATATTGATTAAATCTTAGGAGGAAGGAGGACACTATCATGCTACATTTAATGAAGCTAGAATTGAAAAAGTTTAAGCTTGGTTGGTACGTGAAGAGAGCAATTATTGCAAATATTGTTATACTGGCATTAATGATCTTTGTGAGCATCATTGCTCAAGTAGAAGGTGATGCAGAAATAAGGAATCCAGAGACGATATTGTTAATGGCTAGCACAATAGTAAGAGCAACGTTTATTGTTTTTGGTAGTGTATTAATCGCAAGGCTAATAATTGGTGAATATAAAAATAAAACAATACTACTTATGTTTTCTTACCCTATTAATCGGAAGAAAATGATGGCTAGTAAGTTGGCTATTACAGCGATAGTAACATTTATAACAGTTATTGTATCTAACATTTTAGTAGTAGGAGTTTTCTTTGGTATAGATAGCTATTTTTCAATTCTTCCTAATTCATTTACAGTAGATCAATTGATGCAAGAAGGAATAAAACTAGTTCCTTTAGCCATTGCAACTGCGGGGATGAGTTTAATCCCATTATATTTCGGAATGCGTAAACGCTCCGTGCCAACTACAATTGTTTCATCTCTTATCGTTGTCACAATTGCAATGAATGGCAACCCAGAGTTTTCTACAGCAACTTTTCTTCCCCTTCAACTAGCACTCGCAGCAATTGGAGTTGTGATTGCGTATTACGGCATTAAAAATATAGAGAAGGAAGATATAGCAGTATGATAAGAATACGTAAAAGGAGTTGGTGTTATACTAACTCCTTTTTTGTATATGTATGCTTCGTTACTACTCTGTAAATTTGGAGTGTTTGCTTAAATACGCTTGTACTTCTGGAGAAATATTAAAGTTATTAGGACTTTTATATTCGATAGTAAACTCTCCGTCTTTATTTGTTTCAAAGGCGATTGCATAGCTATTCATTTTAGCATCGTAAGAAGTGTTTTTGACTTCTGCATCTAGATTAAAATATTTTGTAATATACTCTTTTGATTCCGTAATTGCTGTTTGTTTTCCCCAAGGGGTACCATAATAGGTGAAATAAAGAGATACACTAATAACTCCAATAATAGAAGTTAGTAAAATAGTTCCCATAGCTATTTTTTTATTTTTTGTATTCAATTTGGTTACCCCTCTTCGTAATATGTATTCATTTTAACCTATATATTCCATAAAACAACCATTTAGAAAAAATAGTTTCACATGAAACAAGTTACAGAAAAAGACAAGATGTGTAAACACCTTGTCTTTTTTGTCGTTACATTTTAGGAGCTTCCATTCCAGCCGCAGCCCATTCTTCTTTTGCGGGGCCATATACGCCAGGAACTGTTAAGCCGGCTTGTCGCATTAAAACCGTCATTTGCCCGCGGTGATGATTTTGATGATTAATAAGTGTCATTAAAAATATAGAATTCGGCATAGGGCGACCAAAGAAGTCATTAATAGTTGCTAAATCTTTATTAGTCCATTTACTTTGAAGTGCTTCAACAAAAGCCGCATTCACTTTACGGTACTCATCTGCAATTGTTTTTGCAGAAGTTGGGACAGGATAATCTTTCGTTTCTCCTTCAAACTTTAGCCCTGTGCCAGATAGTATAACAGGAATTGCCGTCACGATATGCCAAGCGACTCTTCCTAACGTCCAATGTCCAGGTGCAATTTCTTGTGATAAAGATGCATCGGTTAATGAATCAAGCATTTTCTGAGTAGACTCTGCTTCGTATGTCCATGATTGCAAGAAGCCTTCAATTGTTTGGTACATTATTGTTATCCCCCTCTACTTATGTTCATAGATTAAGTTCGAGAAGAAATGACAAGTTCCCTTTATGTTTTAATAATGGTATTTAAAATTTTATATATAAATTTTATGATACTATTGAGTGTATATAGAATTATATTAATTCAGGGGGATATTATGAAAAGATTGATTTTAGGAATCATAATTTTATTTTTAATGGTAGGATGTAGCAATGAAACCTATAAAAAAGCAATGGATCAAGGGAAATTGGCGTTAGCGAGTAAAGAATATGACACGGCAGTAGCATCATTTGAGCTAGCATTAGAAGAGAAAAAGGATGATAAAGAAGCAAAGGTATTAAAAGACCAAACTACTAAGATGATAAGTTCGATAAAAGAGAAATCGAGTGGAAATATAGAACAAGCAATAGGTTTGTTTCAAGAAGTAGAAAAGATGAAAGATGGTTCCGCAATCCTTCAAAGTCAAGCGAAAGAACAAAAAGATTCGCTCATAGAGCATAAAGAGTTAAAAGGTCAATATATAGGTCAATTGGAAAAGGCAGAGAAGTTAAAGAATGATAAAAAGTATGAAGAGGCTAAAGGGATAGTAAATAAAATTGTTAACGATACTGGCCAAAATCAACAATTTATTTCGGAAAATCAACGGGCCGAAGAGCTGAATAAGCAAATAGATGGCTTACTAACTCAACAAGCAGAAGTTAAGAAAAAAGAGGAAGAGTTAAAAAATGAAAAGAAAAAAGAGGCTGATATTGGAAAGTTAAAGGGGTCTTGGATGTCATCAGAAAGTACAGACAGGCCAGTTGGGTTGGAAATAGAATCTATTAATAGTGAGAAAACAGGCGGAGAATTTATGGAACATAATATTTTTGGGAAAGGGACTACTATAGGAGACTTTCGAATATTAAGTGTGGACCAAGGGATTATTTCTGTAGAGCTTGTATTTTTAGTGGGGGAAATAAAGCATAAGGCTGATTTGAAAATTGAGGAGAACACATTAACTGTATATCATGAGTTTATGGGGAGTACTGAATCTGTGAAATTAGTGAGATCAGAGTAATTTATCCCGCTATTCACCTGCAGTAAAATTCCCACCTCAAGATTCGGCTGGAGCAAAGAAGTTAGGTGGGAGATCCACTGCTCATAAAAGCCCAATTGGTTTGGGGTAATAATCAGTGGGGATGAAGAACCCCCCCACTAATTAAAGTTTCACTTTATTTAGTATATAAAAAGGAGGCTTCTAACAAGAAGCCTCCTTTTTAATTAACTTTCTTCCCACTCTTCCTCATCAACCATAAGAAATAAGGTGCTCCAAGTACAGCGACGACAAGACCAGAAGGAATTTCTTTCGGATATGCAATTGTTCGGCCGAGTAAGTCAGCAATGGAAAGAAGAATTGCTCCAAACAGTGCTGAGCAAACGAATAGTCTTTGATGGTTCATACCAACAACAATTCTTGCTAAGTGAGGTGCGACAAGGCCTAAAAAGGCAATTGTACCGACAGCAGCGATATTTACTGACGCAAGTAGTGTCGCTAGCACAATTAGAGCAAGACGTGTTTTATTTACTGGTTGCCCAAGTCCAGTTGCTAAATCGTCTCCCAGTACGAGAACGTCAAGTTGTTTTATTAAGAAAAAGATAATGAATACAAGAATTAGAGATGGATATAGAATGATATTTTCTAAGTGATTCCACCCTCTTGCATACGTACTGCCAGATAACCATGTTAAAGCAGCGGCAACATTCAAATTGGCTCTAACGATAAAGATTTGAATAATTGCTGAGCCAAGCGCAGAAATACCAATCCCTATTAAAGCGAGAGCTGTTGGACTAAATCCTGATTTCCAAGAGAAGAAGAGGACAATTCCAACTGCAAGTAGTCCGCCAATAAATGCACCAATTGGTAGGAAGAAACCAGGAAGTGCAGGAAAGACATACATAATCGTTAAAGCACCGACACCAGCTCCCGATGAAATACCAATAATAGAAGGATCGGCAAGTGGGTTTCGTAATATACTTTGGAAAACAAGCCCACTTATTGCAAGGCATGCGCCAGCAATAGCAGCAACGAGCATTCTTGGTAAACGAAGATTCATCATCATATTTTTGTCAAATTGTGTTAATTGACCTGATATAACATTAGTAATGCTTTCGATATAAGCGTTACTACCGATTGTAACACCAAGAGCAATCGTCACAATACAAAGTGTGATAGATATAATGATTACCTTTTTATAAGAGTAATAGCGGGAACTAGCTCCAGCTGCATTCGCACCGTTATCATTCATATATTGTTTCGATTTCATCATTCGATACACTAAGTAAATAAGCCAAGGAGATCCAATCATTGCTGTGACTGCCCCAACAGGAAGTTCTGCACCGGTTGGATCTATTAATCTACCGACAACATCTGCTCCAAGCAATAATACTGCCCCCCATAAGAAAGAAGAGAGAAGAAGAGTAAAGTGTTGACGGTATCCGATAAGGCGCATTAAATGAGGTGCAACTAAGCCGACAAAGCCAATTGGTCCAACAACAGTAACAATTACTGCTGTTAAAAAGATTGCAGCAATGAAGGCGATAAGACGTGTTACTGCTGTTTTTTCACCAAGAGAAATAGCAACATCATCACCAAGTAAGAGAATGTTGAGTTTACGAGACATAAATAGTAAAACTAGGAAAGAAATAATGATAAATGGAAAAGCAAATTGAACGCCATCCCAGTTATTTTGAATAAGAGAGCCAGCTCCCCATAAAAATAAACCAGCTGTTTCATTTTCATAGAAAAGCTGCATCGTTCCGGTAAAGGCAGAGAGCATTAATGTAACGACCATACCAGCTAATGCCATTCTAAGTGGGGTTCCCTTTTTTCCACCAGAAATACGGTATACAAATAAAGCAGTAATAGCACCGCCGATAAATGTGAACAGAAGAGAATTAATTTGTAAATCTTTCGGTAAGAAAATTGTAGCCGCTACTAGAAAGAAATATGCGCCAGAGTGAATACCCATTGTACTGGATTCAGCAAGTGGATTTTTCGTTAACGTTTGTAAAATAACCCCTGATGCAGCAAGAGCGCCTCCAGCTAAAATGGCAATTACAGCTCTAGGTAATCGAAGCATAATTAAAGTTTGATGTTCTAGTGATTGGTTCGGTGAGATAAGAGCATCAATAATCATACTATAGGAAATGTTTGCTTGACCTTGTCCGATATGAATAAAGAAAAGGAGGAGCAAGAGAGCTGCTCCTCCTCCGAATACAAGACTTGCTCGAAGTGTATGTTGTAAGCTATTCATTGTGTAATCACTTCTTCGCTGTCATTACATCTGCTACTTGTGTTGCTAAAGATGTTGCAGACTCAGGACCACCGAAAATCCAAGTGTCGCCTTTTAATTTATACATTTTGTTTTCTTTTTTGAACTTTAATTCTTCCCAAGCAGGGTTGCCTTTTAGTTGCGTGTCAAAAATGTTATCTTCATCCGCTACAATGTAAATGAAGTTTGAATCTTGTACACTTTGTAATGATTCTACAGTTGTTTGTTTAAAACCATCTGGCTCAGATTTTCCTGCTTCAAAAGTATTTGTTAGACCTAATTTTTTTGTAACTTGTAAAGCTAAAGAATTGTCAGTTAAGATACGGAATGTTGGTACGTTTTTAGCAGTAAATGCTTGTGCCATTGCGATGTTTTTATCTTTTAAGTCTGCTTTCTCAATTTTTGCTTTTGCATCAGCGAATGCTTTATCCATATCAGCTAATACTTTTTTACCTTCTTCTTCTTTTCCAACTGCTTTTGCAATTTGTTTAAATGTTTCTGTCATTTCAGCAAAGTGATCGTTATTGCTTGTTGATGGATCAAACATAACTGTTGGTGCAATTTGCTCTAATTCATTTTTAATTGCTTTACCACGGAATGAAGCTGTAATAATTAAGTCTGGTTTTAAACGGCTAATTTCTTCTAAGTTTGGTTGTTGACGTGTCCCTACATCTACAACATCTTTACTCGGTTTTGTTTTTGTATTTACCCATTTATTATAATTCTTAATGTCTGCCATCCCTACTGGCTGAACACCAAGTGCTAATAAGTCTTCAGAATATACCCACTCAAGTACAACTACTTTTTTTGCTGGTTTATCTAACTTCGTTTCCCCTTCAGCGTGTTTAATTGTTAGAGCTTGATTTTTATTGTCCGCTTTTGTTTCTTTTTTCTCCTCTTTTTGCTGTCCGCATCCAACAGCGAATAGAAGAACTACTATGAAAATACTGAGAATTTTCTTCATCTTCTGCCCCCAAATTAAGTGTTTTTTGTAACTAGTACCATAAGTGAAAATGGTTATCAATTACAACACCCAAATCATACTATGAGGATATTTTAAGTGTCAATATATTTTTAAAATTTTGACGAAAAATAACGAACTATACGGATTTTTAT
The DNA here is from genome assembly GCF_051916885.1 of Bacillus cereus group sp. MYBK14-1. NCBI lineage: Bacteria > Bacillati > Bacillota > Bacilli > Caryophanales > Bacillaceae > Bacillus > Bacillus cereus group sp. MYBK14-1. The sequence goes on from NZ_JBQAHM010000007.1 coordinate 172,738, forward strand.
ATATTATAGTCGCTATTTATGAAGAATAAGCCTCTTTACTAAAAATATTGGCGAATGTGGAAAGTTTAAATGGGAAAGTGGCTGTGTACGATAGTGTAATGTGTATTGTTAATAGTCTGTGGAGATAAGGCGAAAGTACAAGCAAAAGGAGAATGAATCGCATGTAATAATTACTAGAATGTATGGAGGAAATCTGTGTTTTATCCCCAACTAGGCAAAGTATTTCTTTGTTATTTAGATAGGTGTTTTTTAAGTCGGTGATTGCGCTAAAAAGATCGAATGTAAAGGAAGTGATCAACATGTCTTCATGGAGCAATAACGTAAATGGATATTGTGGGTGTAATAATCAAAATGGTGTACATGTTGATTCATGCTGTTTTAGTTGCGATGGGACAGTTCCTAAGGTTGGTCCAACCGGTCCGACGGGGGCAACAGGAGCAACAGGTGGCACAGGCCCAACGGGAGCAACAGGAGCAACAGGTGGCACAGGCCCAATGGGGGCGACAGGAGTAACAGGCGACACAGGTCCAACGGGAGCGACAGGAATAACAGGAGCAACAGGCCCAACGGGAGCGACAGGAATAACAGGGGCAACGGGTCCAACAGGAGCGACAGGAATAACAGGGGCAACAGGCCCAACGGGGGCGACAGGAATAACAGGGGCAACGGGTCCAACAGGCCCAACAGGAGCGACAGGTTCAACCGGGGCAACAGGAGCGACAGGTTCAACCGGGGCAACGGGAGCGACGGGTTCAACAGGTCCAACGGGAGCGACAGGAATAACAGGAGCAACGGGTCCAACGGGAGCAACAGGTTCAACCGGGGCAACGGGAGCGACAGGTTCAACGGGTCCAACGGGAGCGACAGGAATAACAGGAGCAACGGGTCCGACGGGAGCAACAGGTTCAACCGGGGCAACGGGAGCGACGGGTTCAACAGGAGTGACAGGCCCAACGGGAGCAACAGGCTCAACCGGTCCAACAGGTCCGACAGGAGCAACAGGAGCGACGGGCTCAACGGGTTCAACCGGGGCTACAGGTACAAGTATCACGGCGACATATGCATTTGCAAATAATACGTCGGGAACAGCGATATCGGTAGTTCTTGGTGGAACGAATGTCCCGCTTCCAAATAATCAAAACATCGGTCCAGGAATTACTGTTTCTGGTGGAAACACAGTATTTACGGTTGCAAATGCTGGTAATTATTATATTTCATATACAATTAATATAACGGCTTCATTATTAGTCAGTTCACGGATTACAATTAATGGAGGGGCACTTGCTGGGACGATAAATTCTCCTGCGGTAGCAACCACATCATTTAGTGCAACAATTATTACAACTCTTGCAGCAGGAGATGCTATTAGTTTACAATTATTTGGTTTGTTAGCTGTCGCAACATTATCAACAACTACCCCAGGAGCAGTGTTAACGATAATAAGATTAAGCTAAGCCATAACTCTCTTACTCTTTTAAGATTAAGAGAGTTTCTACATATAATAAGAAGTTAATGAAGTAAAGCATAGTTATATAAAAGTCAGAATATTATGATTGTAACGCTATGGTGACTATAATATAATGAAAATAACCATCATGAATGAACATTCATTTATTTTTTATGTATTTGAAGGGGGAATGAAGGTGGAAAAACCATGGTTGAAAAGTTATCCAGAGGAAATTCCGAGTACGGTTTCTTATGATATTCAGCCGCTTCATAGATATGTAGAACAGATGGCTTCTCGCTACCCAGAAAAGAAAGCGCTTCACTTTTTAGGGAAGGATATTACGTTTTCGGACTTCCATGATAAGGTGAAGCGGTTTGCAAATTATCTTCAAAAGCTCGGTGTGGAAAAGGGTGATCGAGTTGCTATTATGTTGCCGAATTGTCCGCAAGCTGTAATTGGTTATTACGGTACATTACTTGCGGGAGGTATCGTAGTACAAACCAATCCACTGTATACAGAAAGGGAATTAGAATATCAGCTTCATGACTCGGGAGCAAAAGTAATTCTTTGTCTCGATTTAGTGTTTCCAAGAGTAACGAATGTTCAATCTGCTACAAAAATTGAGCATATTATCGTAACTCGTATTGCAGACTTTTTACCATTCCCTAAAAATCTATTGTATCCATTTGTGCAGAAAAAGCAGTCGAATTTAGTTGTGAAAGTATCAGAGAGTGAAACGATTCATCTTTGGAATTCAGTAGAAAAAGAAGTGAATACGAATGTTGAGGTGCCTTGTGATCCTGAAAATGATCTAGCTCTTTTACAGTACACAGGAGGAACAACCGGATTTCCGAAAGGAGTTATGTTAACGCATAAAAACCTCGTCTCTAACACGTTAATGGGAGTTCAATGGTTATATAATTGCAAAGAAGGAGAAGAAGTCGTTCTTGGGGTTCTTCCATTTTTCCATGTTTATGGTATGACAGCTGTTATGAATTTAAGTATTATGCAAGGATACAAAATGGTCCTTATTCCAAAGTTTGATATGAAAATGGTTTTTGAAGCGATTAAGAAGCATAAAGTGACATTGTTTCCAGGGGCACCAACTATTTATATCGCTCTTTTAAATAGTCCGCTTTTAAAAGAATACGATATTTCTTCTATTCGTGCTTGTATTAGTGGATCAGCACCACTGCCAGTAGAAGTACAGGAAAAGTTCGAAAAAGTTACAGGTGGTAAACTAGTAGAGGGATATGGTTTAACAGAATCCTCTCCGGTTACACATAGTAATTTTTTATGGGAAAAGCGAGTGCCAGGTAGCATCGGAGTTCCGTGGCCAGATACAGAAGCAATCATTATGTCGCTTGAAACTGGTGAGGCATTACCGCCAGGAGAAATAGGTGAAATTGTAGTGAAAGGCCCTCAAATTATGAAAGGATATTGGAATAAGCCAGAGGAAACAGCGGCTGTATTGCAAGATGGCTGGCTCCATACAGGTGATGTTGGCTACATGGATGAAGATGGATTCTTCTATGTAAAAGATCGTAAGAAAGATATGATTGTCGCGAGTGGATTTAATGTGTATCCTCGTGAAGTTGAAGAAGTATTATATGAGCATGAAAAAGTGCAAGAAGTAGTGACAATTGGAGTTCCAGATCCATACCGAGGAGAGACGGTTAAAGCATTTGTTGTGTTAAAAGAAGGTACGGAGTGCTCTGAGGAAGAATTAAATCAGTTTGCACGTAAATATTTAGCGGCTTATAAAGTGCCGAAAGTATATGAGTTTAGAGATGAATTGCCAAAAACGACAGTAGGGAAAATTTTACGCCGTGTTCTAATAGATGAAGAGAAGAGAAAGAATGAGGATGAGCAAACGGGCTAAGGCCCTTTCTTTTTGAAAAAATAGGATTGACACTTTTCTAAATAGTCAGTATTATAAGAATATGAATGACTATTCATTCAGTCATCTTCTTGAAGGGGACAGTAAAGTGAAGAAAAATAGACCGAAATACAATCAAATTATTGATGCGGCAGTCATTGTGATTGCGGAGAATGGGTACCACCAAGCGCAAGTTTCTAAAATCGCAAAGCAAGCTGGGGTAGCTGATGGCACGATTTATTTATATTTTAAAAATAAAGAAGATATATTAATATCCTTATTCCAAGAGAAGATGGGAGAATTTGTCGAAACAATTCGTCAAAAAACAGCAGGAATTGAAAGCGCTGTATCGAAGTTATTCATGTTGGTAGAAACGCACTTCTTGCTGTTGTCGCAAAATGATCCTCTTGCTATCGTTACGCAATTAGAGCTAAGGCAGTCCAATCAAGACTTGCGCCTTAAAATAAATGAAGTATTAAAAGGCTACTTACAAGTTATGGATGAGATTTTAGAGACTGGTATAAAACAAGGTGAATTTCAAGCAGATTTAAATGTTCGCGTGGCAAGACAAATGATCTTTGGAACAGTAGATGAAGTTGTGACCAATTGGGTAATGAGCGATCATAAGTATGATCTGGTCGCACTTTCAAAAACGGTACACGGGCTACTTATTGCAGCTTGTGGTTATCGTCAATAATGGGAGGGATCATGTTGAAATTCCTATCTGTAAGAGTTGAAGATCATATCGCGGTGGCGACATTAAATCACGCACCAGCGAATGCGATGTCTTCACAAGTTATGCATGATGTTACTGAATTAATTGATCAAGTGGAAAAGGATGATAACATTCGTGTTGTTGTTATTCACGGTGAAGGACGTTTCTTCTCAGCGGGAGCAGATATTAAAGAATTTACATCTGTTACTGAAGCGAAGCAAGCAACAGAATTAGCACAGCTTGGACAAGTTACGTTTGAGCGTGTTGAAAAATGTTCAAAACCAGTTATTGCGGCAATTCATGGAGCGGCACTGGGCGGCGGCCTTGAGTTTGCTATGTCTTGCCACATGCGCTTTGCAACTGAAAGTGCAAAACTTGGTTTACCTGAATTAACACTTGGATTAATTCCTGGCTTTGCAGGTACACAGCGCTTACCACGTTATGTTGGGAAAGCGAAAGCTTGTGAAATGATGTTAACAAGTACACCAATTACTGGTGCAGAAGCATTAAAGTGGGGACTTGTTAACGGATTGTTCTCTGAAGAATCTCTTTTAGATGATACGCTTAAAGTTGCAAAACAAATTGCTGGAAAAAGTCCAGCAACAACTCGTGCTGTACTAGAGTTATTGCAAACGACAAAATCGTCTCATTACTATGAAGGTGTACAACGTGAATCACAAATTTTTGGTGAAGTATTTACGAGTGAAGATGGAAGAGAAGGTGTAGCCGCATTTTTAGAAAAGCGTAAACCTTCATTTAGTGGCAGGTAGTTCAATTATTTTTTTAATATAAATTAACAGAAAATTAAAATTGATAGAATCTTTCTGAAAAACAAGGGGGTAAATGGAATGAACATCTACGTACTCATGAAACGAACATTTGATACAGAAGAAAAAATCGTAATTAAAAACGGTGCAATTTACGATGGCGAAGCGGAATTCATCATCAACCCTTACGATGAATATGCAATTGAAGAAGCAATTCAAGTAAGAGACGCACAAGGTGGAGAAGTTACAGTTGTAACAGTCGGTGGCGAAGATAGTGAGAAAGAACTTCGTACTGCATTAGCAATGGGCTGTGATAAAGCGGTATTAATTAATATTGAAGATGATGTAGAAAATGGTGACCAGTTCACGACAGCAAAAGTGCTTGCTGAATATTTAAAAGATAAAGATGCAGATTTAATTTTAGGCGGAAACGTTGCAATTGATGGTGCATCTGGACAAGTAGGACCACGCGTAGCTGAAGCGTTAAATATTCCGTATGTAACGACAATTACAAAACTTGAAATTGACGGTACAAATGTGAAGATTGAGCGTGATGTTGAAGGTGATACAGAAGTGATTGCAACTTCATTACCAGTTTTAGTAACAGCACAGCAAGGTTTAAATGAACCGCGTTATCCATCGCTTCCAGGTATTATGAAAGCGAAGAAAAAGCCGCTAGAAGAATTAGAATTAGATGATTTAGATTTAGAAGAAGATGATGTGGAAGCAAAGACAAAAACAATTGAAATCTATTTGCCTCCTCAGAAAGATGCAGGAAAAGTGTTACAAGGCGAGCTGCAAGATCAAGTAAAAGAACTTGTATCGTTGCTCCATACAGAAGCGAAAGTAATCTAATAAAATACGAAATTATATATGCAGGAGGGAAAATCTATGGCTCGTAAAGTATTAGTAATGGGTGAAGTTCGTGATGGATCGCTACGTAACGTTTCTTTTGAAGCGGTAGCAGCAGCAAAAACAATTGCAGAAGGCGGTGAAGTAGTAGGTCTTCTAATTGGAGACAGCGTTGCCTCTTTTGCAAATGAATTGATTCATTACGGTGCAGATCGCGTTGTGACAGTTGAAAATGATAAATTAAAATCATATACATCTGATGGTTATGCACAAGCGTTTTTAGCTGTACATGCTGAAGAAAATCCAGAAGGTATCGTTTTTGGACATACAGCACTTGGTAAAGATTTATCACCAAAATTAGCAGCGAAGCTTGAAGCTGGTTTAGTTTCTGACGTAACTGCTTTAGAGGTTGAAGGTGGAAATGTTATCTTCACTCGTCCAATTTACTCTGGTAAAGCATTCGAGAAGAAGATTGTAACAGACGGCATCTTATTTGCGACAGTGCGTCCAAATAATATTGCAACTCTGGAAAAAGATGAGTCTCGCAGCGGTGACGTATCTTCTATTACAGTTGATGTGAAAGATTTACGTACAATCATTCAAGATGTTGTCCGTAAAACAGCAGAAGGTGTGGATCTTTCTGAAGCAAAAGTTATTATCGCTGGCGGACGTGGTGTGAAGAGTGAAGAAGGCTTTAAGCCATTAAAAGAGTTAGCAGACGTACTAGGCGGTGCTGTTGGGGCATCTCGTGGTGCTTGTGACGCTGAATACTGTGATTACTCATTACAAATTGGTCAAACTGGTAAAGTTGTTACGCCAGACTTATACATTGCATGTGGTATTTCTGGTGCGATTCAGCATTTAGCAGGTATGTCTAACTCAAAAATAATCGTTGCGATTAATAAAGATCCAGAAGCAAGTATCTTTAAAGTAGCTGACTATGGTATTGTCGGTGACTTATTCGAAGTTGTACCTCTTTTAACAGAAGAGTTTAAAAAGTTAAAAGTACATTCATGATTTAAGTACCCTTGAGTTCCAAGTGAAGTACCCCTATATATAGAAAAAGGTGAGAGATCCCCTGTCTCTCATCTTTTTAGTATTTAATCCGTATTTTTATATAGTATAAAGGAACATTTTTTTGTTACAATACATAACGATACATATTATTCGCCACGTATATAAGTTAATGATATACTCTTGGTAGAATATACTTGAAGGAGGAAATAAAATGGCAATTGTAAACGCAAATGACCAAAGCTTCGCAGCAGAAACTAGCGAAGGTGTTGTATTATTAGATTTCTGGGCACCTTGGTGTGGACCTTGTAAAATGATCGCTCCTGTATTAGAGGAAATTGATGCAGAACTAGGCGAAAAAGTAAAAGTAGTAAAAGTAGACGTTGATGAAAACCAAGAAACTGCTCGTCAATTCGAAGTAATGAGCATTCCAGCTCTTTTCGTATTAAAAGACGGTAAAGTAGTTGATCAAGCGTTAGGTTACAAACCGAAAGAAGCGTTAGTAGAATTAGTTTCTAAACACTTCTAAAATAAAAAAAGCTACCATTTGGTAGCTTTTTTTATTTTCTTTTTTACAGTCTTTCCGTTACAATAAAAGAACGTATGTTGGGTGTTTGGGCATAGTATGTTTTCAAGGGAAAATAAAAATGCTAAGTATGTAGAAATGGAGGGAGATGAGTGCACGAACATTTGAAAGAGAAGTTGGCTATTTTACCAGATCAACCTGGTTGTTATTTGATGAAAGATAAGCAAGGAACGGTTATATATGTCGGAAAGGCAAAAGTGCTTAAAAATCGTGTGCGCTCGTACTTTACTGGTTCACATGATGGGAAAACACTGCGGCTTGTAGGAGAAATTGTTGATTTTGAATATATTGTAACCTCTTCGAATTTAGAAGCACTTATTTTAGAGTTAAATCTAATTAAAAAATATGATCCGAAATATAATATTCAATTAAAAGATGATAAAACATATCCTTTTATTAAAATTACGGCGGAGAAGCAACCGCGCTTACTCATTACTCGAAACGTAAAAAAGGATAAAGGGAAATATTTTGGTCCTTATCCAAATGCACAATCTGCTCATGAAACGAAAAAACTGCTAGATCGTATGTATCCACTTCGGAAATGCACGAATATGCCAGATAAAGTTTGTTTGTATTATCATATGGGTCAATGTTTAGCGCCTTGTGTGAAAGAAGTGACGGAAGAACAAAATAAAGAAATTGTAGATGAAATTATTAAGTTTTTAAATGGTGGACATAAAGAAGTTCGTTCAGAACTAGAAATAAAAATGTATGAGGCCTCAGAGAAACTAGAGTTTGAACGTGCAAAAGAGTTGCGTGATCAAATTGCTCATATTGATGCGATTATGGAAAAACAAAAGATGATTATGAGTGACTTAGTAGATCGTGATGTGTTTGGATATGCAGTGGATAAAGGATGGATGTGTGTTCAAGTTTTCTTCGTTCGAAAAGGAAAGCTAATTGAACGTGATGTTTCTATGTTTCCAATTTACGATGAACCAGAAGAGGGTTTTTTAACGTTTATCGGCCAATTTTATGAAAACAGTAGTCATTTTAAGCCGAAGGAAATTGTCGTTCCAGGAAGTATAGACTCGGAATTAGTAGAGCGCTTTTTAGAAGTGGAAGCGACGCAGCCGAAACGTGGTAAGAAAAAAGACCTTGTAGAATTGGCAAATAAAAATGCGAAGATTGCTCTTGAAGAGAAGTTTTACTTAATTGAACGTGATGAAGAACGAACGATTAAAGCGGTAGATCATTTAGGGAAGCAGCTTGGGATTGAAACGCCGTATCGTATTGAAGCGTTTGATAACTCAAATATTCAAGGAACAAATCCCGTTTCTGCAATGATTGCTTTTATCGATGGGAAACCGGCGAAGAAAGAGTATCGAAAATATAAAATTAAAACGGTTCAAGGGCCAGATGATTATGAGTCTATGAGAGAAGTTGTGAGGCGCCGTTATACAAGGGCGCTTAAAGAAAATTCACCTTTACCTGATTTGATTATTATTGATGGAGGAAAAGGCCATCTAGCGGCTGCAAGTGATATTTTAGAGAATGAGCTCGGATTATATATTCCGATGGCAGGTCTTGTAAAAGATGATAAACATAAAACCTCCCATTTAATTATTGGGGATCCACCGGAACCTGTGATGCTTGAGAGAAATAGCCAAGAATTTTATTTATTGCAGCGTATTCAAGATGAGGTGCATCGATTTGCGATTACATTCCATCGTCAATTACATGGGAAATCTGTCATTCAATCAGCATTGGATGATATTCCAGGAATCGGTGATAAACGGAAAAAGGTATTGTTAAAACATTTTGGTTCATTAAAGAAGATGAAAGAAGCTTCTATAGAGGAATTTGTCGAAGCGGGTATGCCGAAAAATGTCGCGGAGACGATTTATACGTATTTAACAGATAAGAAGACGTTGTAGTTTACAACGTCTTCTGTTTTTTGGTATAATTTCTGAAGATTTAAAATAAACTCATCTGAATGAAAATACAAAAAAGTCAACTAAACTGATATGTCTAGTTGACTGTAGGTAATGCTTACACTTCAATGAGATCTTTTATATCCCATTTTACAAGAAATGTAATAGAGTCAGAACGTTTTTTCTTTTCTTCGTATGACTCTGCAACGACGTTCCGTTGCTTTTGGATTTGTTCAGCGATGAATCCGGCTTCTAGTTGATAAGAAGAATGTCGTTTTTGTTTTTGACGTTCTGCGATGAGTGTGCCTTTAAGTTGGAACTGCATTTCACGACGCTTATGTTCAACAATGCTTAAAGTGCCCCAGCCAGCCTTTTCAAAGAACTGAATGACTTCTTCAATTGTTTCTAGCGGATATTTTCTTGCAAGGTTTCTACCAGACCAGTATAAAATACCATCTAAATCGTTGCCGATTAAATCAGGTAGTAATTCTTCACGTAGCAATTCATAAGCGAAGGCGTTCAATGAAACATCTTCTAAAGATGTTGTATCGATTGTATTTTTACTCACAATATTCCCCTCTTTCTATAGGGATTATTATATAACATTTCACATTTATAAAAACAGATTTTTCTTTAGGAAAATCTGAATATATAAGAAGAAAAAAAGAATTGGCAAATTATATGCAAATTATGTATACGTTTTCTTGACGCTTCGACAAAAATAGGAGTAAAATGAACTTGGTATCAAATTATGCTGAAATATTTCGAATAATTTTTTCAGTTTTTCTTATGCCAATAGTGAAAAAACATTATTGTCATAAACTAATCTGAAAACAGCAGTCAAACATTCAAGGGGGGTAATGGGGACATGAAAGGCCGCGAGTATACGTTTCGTAAGTGGCACTCATTAATGGGGGTCATCCCGGTTGGTGTCTTTTTGACGCAACATTTAATTGTAAACAACTTTGCAACACGAGGAGCAGAGGCTTTTAACAAAGCTGCAGGCTTTATGGAGCTCCTTCCATTCCGGTATGCGCTAGAAATTTTCATCATCTTTTTACCGATACTGTACCATGCTATATATGGCTTATATATTGCATTTACAGCTAAGAACAATGCGGTTTCTTACGGTTATTTCCGTAACTGGATGTTCGTCTTCCAAAGAATTTCAGGTATCGTTACGCTGATCTTCATTTCTTGGCACGTCTGGGAAACTCGTATTCAAGCAATGTTAGGTAAAGAGGTAAACTATGATATGATGGCAGATATTTTAAACAATCCAGCTATGTTTGCATTCTACTTAGTTGGTGTTGTTTCAACAATTTTCCACTTTGCAAATGGACTATGGACATTCTGCATCAGCTGGGGAATTACAGTATCTCCACGTTCACAAAGAATCTCTACTTATGTAACATTAGCTATTTTCTTAGGTTTATCTTATGTAGGTGTGAGTGCATTATTAGCGTTCATCGATCCACAGCTAGCAAACCAGTAAGGAGTGGGAGAGCATGAAAGGGAAACTTATAGTAGTCGGCGGTGGCTTGGCTGGCTTAATGGCAACGATTAAAGCGGCAGAAGCAGGAGTAAATGTTGAACTGTTTTCTTTAGTACCAGTAAAACGTTCACATTCTGTATGTGCTCAGGGCGGAATTAACGGTGCCGTAAATACGAAAGGTGAAGGGGATTCTCCATGGATCCACTTTGACGATACAATTTATGGTGGGGACTTCTTAGCGAACCAACCACCAGTTAAAGCAATGTGTGAAGCAGCACCTGGTATCATTCATTTAATGGACCGTATGGGTGTTATGTTCAACCGTACGGAAGAAGGACTTCTTGATTTCCGTCGATTTGGTGGAACGCAACATCACCGTACAGCATTTGCTGGTGCAACAACTGGACAGCAATTACTTTACGCATTAGATGAGCAAGTACGTCGTCACGAAGTAGCAGGACTTGTAACGAAATATGAAGGTTGGGATTTCTTACGAGCTGTTGTTGATGATGAAGGTGTGTGCCGAGGAATCGTTGCACAAGACTTACAAACTATGGAGATTAGAAGTTTCGGAGCAGATGCCGTGATTATGGCAACAGGGGGTCCTGGTATCATTTTCGGAAAATCAACAAACTCCATTATCAATACAGGTACAGCAGCTTCTGCTGTATATCAACAAGGCGCATATTATGCAAACGGTGAGTTCATTCAAATTCACCCAACGGCAATTCCTGGAGACGATAAATTACGTCTTATGAGTGAATCTGCACGTGGTGAAGGTGGACGTGTTTGGACATATAAAGATGGTAAACCATGGTACTTCTTAGAAGAAAAATATCCGGCTTACGGAAACCTTGTACCTCGTGACATCGCAACGCGTGAAATCTTTGATGTTTGCGTAGAGCAAAAACTAGGTATTAACGGTGAAAACATGGTGTACTTAGATCTTTCTCATAAAGATCCAAAAGAACTAGATATTAAACTAGGTGGAATTATTGAAATCTATGAGAAATTTACAGGGGATGATCCTCGTAAACTACCGATGAAAATCTTCCCAGCTGTTCACTATTCAATGGGCGGACTATGGGTTGATTATAAACAGATGACAAACATTCCAGGTTTATTTGCAGCAGGTGAGTGTGATTATTCTATGCACGGTGGTAACCGTCTTGGTGCGAACTCACTATTATCAGCAATTTATGGTGGTATGGTAGCAGGACCAAACGCAATTGAGTATATGAAAGGTCTTTCTAAATCATCTGATGCTGTTTCATCTACTGTATATGAGCAAAATGAATTAATCGAAACAGAGAAATTTAACAATATTTTAACGATGGATGGTAACGAAAATGCGTATGTTCTTCATAAAGAGCTTGGAGAATGGATGACAGATAACGTTACAGTAGTTCGTGAAAATAAAAAATTATTAGAAACAGATGCGAAAATTGAAGAATTAATGGCTCGTTACAAACGTATTAACATTAACGATACAGCAAGATGGAGTAACCAAGGTGCTTCATTTACACGCCAACTTGCAAATATGTTTGAGTTAGCACGTGTTATTACAATTGGCGCATATAACCGTAATGAGAGCCGTGGGGCGCATTACAAACCTGAATTCCCAAATCGTGATGATGCAAACTTCTTAAAAACTACGATGGCAAAATTTGAGGGAGAAGGAAATGCACCAGCATTCCATTACGAGGACGTTGATATTTCGTTAATTAAACCGCGTAAACGTGATTATTCTTCAAAACACGATGTAGCTGCTAAGGGTGAAGAGAAGGGGGATAAACAACATGTCTGAGAAAACAATCCGCCTCATCATTACGAGACAAGACGGGCCAGATGCGCAAGCGTTTGACCAAGAGTTTGAAATTCCATATCGTCCGAATATGAATATTATCTCAGCACTTATGGAAATCCGTCGTAATCCTGTTGATTCAAAAGGGAACCAAACAACTCCGATTGCCTGGGATATGAACTGCTTAGAGGAAGTATGTGGTGCATGTTCGATGGTGATTAACGGAAAACCACGTCAATCATGTACGGCACTTATCGATCAATTAGAGCAACCAATTCGCTTAAAACCGATGAAGACATTCCCGGTTGTACGTGACTTACAAGTTGATCGTAGTCGCATGTTTAATGCTCTAAAACGCGTTAAAGCGTGGATTCCAATTGATGGTACGTATGACCTAGGTCCAGGACCAAGAATGCCTGAGAAAAAGCGTCAATGGGCTTATGAGCTTTCAAAATGTATGACATGTGGTGTTTGCTTAGAATCATGTCCAAACGTAAACAGTAAGTCTGACTTTATTGGACCAGCACCGTTATCACAAGCTCGCTTATTCAACTCACATCCAACGGGTGAAATGCATAAAGCAGATCGCTTACGTGCAATTATGGGAGATGGAGGACTAGCAAACTGTGGTAACTCTCAAAACTGTGTGCAATCATGTCCGAAGGGTATTCCTTTAACAACTTCAATTGCGGCATTAAACCGTGATACAACAATTCAATCGTTCAAAGATTTCTTTGGTAGCGATAATAACTATTAATAAATATTGCCTCTTCATATCGAAGAGGCAATATTTATAACTTTATTTTTCTGTTTATTCTGTTTATTTCAAGGTGAAAAGGAGAGATAACAATGAAGAGGATTTCTTATATTGAAGACTTTGAGCAATGGGAAAGTGGTTTTTCGTTTTACAACCCTGTAAAGGTTCGTTTTGGTGAAGTAGATATGTTTGGACATGTAAATAATGTCGTTGCTTTTACTTATTTTGAAGAAGCTCGTATTGCGTTGTTTAAAGAACTTGGATTTATGCAAGAGTGGACACATGCATCATCAGAAACGATGATCGTTGTTGCGGATTTACAATGTAATTTTATTAAGCAAATATATTTTGATGAACAGCTGAAGGTGTATGTAAAGGCAGGATCGGTCGGGAATTCTTCTTTAGATTTACATTATATGGTGAAGAATGCAGCAGGAGAGGTTTGTTTAGTAGGTCGCGGAATGATGGTTCAAGCTTCGAAAAAAACAGGAAGAGGCGAACCATGGCCTGAAGAATGGAAGAAGAAATTACTACAATAATAGAGTGAAAGAAAAATAAGAGAGCAATTTGCTCTCTTATTTTTTGTCTTCCATCGCTTCTTCTAATGTTAAGTGATGTTTATATAGGTATGTAGCGTATGGATTACCAACGTAGCGTAAGTGCCATGGTTCATAGGCATATTCTGTTGTATCTGTTTTATCTTCTAAGTAACGAATGACAAAGCCGAATTCATGAGCATGTTCCGCGACCCATTTTCCTTCTGCTGTCTCTCCGAAGATAGGCTCTAATTGAAATTTAGCTGATTTTGAACTAATATCCATTGCTAAACCCGTTTGGTGTTCACTTGTACCAGGAATTGCGCTTACCGAATTAGCTTCGGCTTTTCCTTGACGTCTAACGTATGTATCATGCAACGATTTTTGGCGTTTGTATGAACGATAACCAGATACAGCTGTAAGATCAAGCCCTTCTTTTTTCGCAGCTTTGAACATGTTTTCAAGTGCCTCGGCAGCATCTTTGCGCAGCAATGTTTTTTCTTTATCTTTTGGACTAATAAATGGTACATTTGGTCTCGTTAAGTCTTCAGGAATGTATCCATCTGGTAGTTTTCGATGTTTATTAATTAAGACAAGATTAGATTTTGGATTTGTTACAACTGAAAAGTCATTGTCTATTTTCTTTGCATTATGATCAGCTTTTGGAAAAGCAGGAATCTCTTCTTTTTTATGGTTATTATGCTTTTGACTTTCGACAGCTTTTGCTTCATTATGTAGTGGTGTTTTAGAACCAAAGTAAGCGAAAGATGTGATCCCGATTACAATAGTAGTGGCAGAAATAATTATTATCTTTTTCATGATGCCTTGTAATCACAGTCCCTTCTTCATAAAATGTGTATTGTTTTTTTTATTATAAATCTAGTTTGTTGGAAAAGGAATATAAGAGTCATAACGTAATAGAAATGCAAAGAAAATGTCAGAAAATGTGTGAATTTGTAGTATTTTTTTATATAATTCATTTCTTATCTTTCATGATTTGCATTTTTTATGTAATATATATACATAAGAAGATGTAGCGATTATCGAGAATAAAGAACTTCTTGTATAGACTAGGAGTGAATGGGAATGGATTTTGCAACAATTATTGGACTTATTTTAGGATTTGTAGCAGTGGTAGTAGGGATGGTCGTCAAGGGCGCTGACGTAACAGCCTTATTAAATCCTGCCGCAGCATTAATTATTTTTATCGGTACATTTGCTGCAGTATGTATTGCATTTCCGATGAATCAACTAAAAAGGGTTCCAAAACTATTTAAAGTTCTTTTTGGTTCAAATAAAAAGGATTTAAGTTATGAACAGTTGCTAGAATTATTTGTTCATTGGACATCTGAAAGTAGAAAATACGGTATTTTGTCTTTAGAGCAACAATTAGACAAAATTCAAGATGAATTTCTTTTGCGCGGTATGAAATTTGTGATTGATGGCGTATCCGCAGAAGATTTAGAGCAGATTTTGGAATCTGAATTAGAAGCAATTGAAGAAAGACATGCAAAGGGAGCTGCTATTTTTTCACAAGCTGGTACGTATGCACCGACATTAGGAGTTTTAGGTGCTGTTATCGGTCTTGTAGCTGCGCTTGGTAACTTAACTGATATTGAAAAGTTAGGTCATGCTATTTCGGGTGCGTTTATTGCAACGATTTTTGGTATTTTTTCAGGTTATGTATTATGGCATCCATTTGCAAATAAGTTAAAGCAAAAATCTTCAGCTGAAATTGAGAAAAAACGTTTAATCATTGATTGTTTATTAATGTTACAAGAAGGTACATATCCGTTTATTATGAAGAACCGCATTTTAGGTGCACTTTCTGCAACTGAGCGTAAAAAGCTAGAAAAAGGAGCAGAAAAAAATGCGGAGTAAGAAAAATAGAAGAGGCAAAAAGAAAAAACATGATGAGCATATCGATGAAACGTGGTTAATCCCATATTCTGATATGTTAACGTTGTTATTTGCATTGTTTATCGTTTTATTCGCAATGAGTAGTATAGATGCTGCGAAGTTTAAACAGATGGCAGTTGCTTTTCGAAGTGAATTAGCTGGGGGAACAGGTAACAAAGAATTTTTAAGTGATCAAAAGCCAAATGATGAAAAAGAATTATCAGCAAGTAGCCTTGAGGCAGAACAAGCAAAAAAACAAGAAGAAGCTAGAGCTAAAGAAAAAAAAGAGATGGATGAATTGAAAGCATTACAAAAAAAGATTGATCAATATATTAATGAAAAACAATTATCTTCTTCTTTTCAAACTAAATTAACTGAAAAGGGATTAATGGTGACAATATTAGAAAATATACTGTTTGATTCGGGGAAAGCAGATGTGAAATTAGAATCTTTAGGGATTGCAAAAGAGATGTCTAGCTTACTTGTTTCAGCGTCACCTCGTGAAATTACAGTATCGGGTCATACGGATAATGTCCCTATTGCCAATGCGCAGTTTGCGTCGAATTGGGAATTAAGTACGCAGCGGGCAGTTAATTTTATGCAAGTATTACTGCAAAATAAAGAATTACAACCAGAAAAATTTAGTGCGATTGGATACGGAGAATACCGTTCAATTGCTCCAAACGATACACAAGAAGGAAAGGCAAAGAATAGACGTGTGGAAGTATTTATCTTGCCTTTAACAGAGAAAGTAAAATAAAAGAGGATGGCGAATGCCATCCTCTTTTATTTTACATCAAATGATTTTAAGTTGTCGCGACGGATTTTATCTTTTTCTGCATCTGATTTTTTGAAATCATAATCATATAAAGCGCCTTCCCAATCGCCATACATTGGATTCGGGAAAATAATGAATTTCTCACCAAATTGTGCTTTTGAATCTGCTACTGTTTGGTTACGATCTTTTACAGATTTTCCATCAAAACCTGTGAAATCAGATAAGTTATCACCGAAGAATAAGACAATATCATGGGTTTGAGAAACGAGTTCACGGCGTTTTTCTTTTCCTTTTTCTTTCGGATCTTGTAGTAATATATGTTCTTTCGTTGCTTGAGGAGCACCTACACGCTCAAGATTTTTAATTGTTGCATCTAGTTGATTCGTTTTACGATTTGAGATGTAGTAAATATCTACACCTTTAGACTCTGTATATTTTAAGAAATCAATTGCGCCTGGAAGGGCTTCAGCCTCAGCTTTTTTAATCCAATCATCCCATTTGTAAGGATAGCCTTTGCCTGTTTTTACGCTCATTGCCTGATGAGGACTGTTATCTAAAACAGTTTCGTCTAAATCAAGCACGATAGCAGGTTTTTTCTCTGTCCCTTTTGCAAGAATTGCATCAAGCTTTAATTGACCAATGTTGTACCCTTGGTAGTAAAGTGCTTTCGTTTCACCGGCTGTTTGATACCATAAATCAGCCATTAATTGTTGTTCTGTTAATTTTACTTTCTCTTCTTTCGCCACTGTTTTCTCTGGTGTTCCTGAACATGCTACAAGTGATGTAGATAGAACCGCTACAGATAATAAAGTGGTAATGCCCCTCTTCATCTTCATATGTATCCTCCTTGATGTTAGAAAATCATTTTATATTATATATTAAAATATAATATTTTTATATGAACATTTGCATATTGTCTTTTGTATATATAGTAGTATGTCCTATATTAGAAAGATGAGCAAAATAATAATAGCTGTTTTGACAAGTTTTATTGTCGTAATGACAATTATAATTGACAAAAAGAACTTTGTTATTTACAATTTTAACTAAATAGAACAAATGATGGATTCATGACGATGTTTACATATAAGAGGATGAAGCGTGGTGCTATATTTTGTCTTGAATAAACATAGTCTTTGAAAGAGAGTACGAATGATACTAAAGGGGAGGCTTTATACTTGAGTTTACAAATTCAAAACTTAACGAAACAATTTGGGGAATCAAAAGCAGTTAACGGTTTGCAAATTTCGTTACCAAAAGGTGAAGTACTAGGGTTACTTGGACGAAATGGTGCAGGGAAAACAACAACAATCAAAATGCTTCTCGGATTATTAACGCCTAATGAAGGTTCGATTACATGGGATGGAAAAGCATTTGGAAATAGTGGTGTAACAATTGGGTATTTACCAGAAGAAAGAGGTTTATATACAAAAAGTAGAGTAATAGATCAGCTGCGATATTTTGGTAGATTAGAAGGAATGTCGAAGAAAGAAGTGGATCACGCTATTGATCACTGGTTAGAGCGTTTAGCGATACCAGAATATAAATTTAAAACGGCTGGAGAGCTTTCAAAAGGGAATCAGCAAAAAATCCAATTAATTGCTGCTCTTCTTCATAATCCGGAACTTCTCATTTTAGATGAACCATTCAGCGGCCTTGATCCAGTTAATGCTGGGATGTTAGCTAGTATTATTGAAGAACAAGTACAGAGCGGAAAGACGATTATTTTATCAAGTCATCGTATGGAACAAGTAGAGGCTTTTTGCCAACATGTATGTATTTTGAAAAAAGGTGAAGCAGTCGTAAAAGGACAGCTAAGTGATATTAAGAAAGAATACGGTTTCCGTAATTTAACGATTGAAGATACAGTAGAGAATGAAAAGGGATTAGAAGCTATACATGTATCGTATGAAAAACAACAAGGCCTTCTTTATGTGAAAGTACAAGACGATGCGGAAGCTCTCAAGATTTTGCAACAGTTGCAAGAGCAAGGTGTTAGCTTACGACAATTCAAAATGTTAGAGCCGACGTTAAACGAAATCTTTGTAGAGAGGGCGAAATAACGATGCGTAAATTTTCTCACGTATTTTCATTTTATTTTAGGGAAGCGTTTTTATCTAAGAAATCATTAATTACGAGTGCGATTTTATTTTTAGTTGTGTTTGGGATTTTTGCATTTAATCATTTTACTTCAGGCGATGATAAAAATAAGGATAAAGATAAAATTGCAGTTGTAGTAGAGAGTTCCACATATAAAGTACAAAAAGATGAGCTAAATAAGCTATTGCCATCAGCAAAAATAACAATTGGTTCAAAGGATGATTTTGATAAACTGCATAAGCAAGTAGAAGAAGGCGATTTAGATGGTCTATTCCATGTGACGGAAAAGGGTGGGGCTCCATCGATTACATATATGTATAATGGATTTCCAAGCCAAGCAACTTCTGCAATTATGGCAGGATATTTAAAGCAACAATATACGATGGTAACGATTGCCAAAAATAATGTTTCACCAGAAATTGCACAGCAATTACAAACAGAAATTCAAGTGAAGCAAGAAGCGATAAAAGATCGTACATCTTCTTTCGGAATTGCCTATTTCTTTACATTTGCTTTATATATGTTTATTGTAGCGTTCGGAAATACAATCGCAATGAATATTGCATCTGAAAAGGCGTCACGTGTAATGGAAGTAATGCTTCCGAAAGTGAAGCCTCTTACGATGATGTATGCGAAAATTTTAGCGGTTGTTTCAACGGCGTTATTGCAACTTGTCGTATTGGCGTGTGGTTATCTTATTCCATATTTGTTAGGTTGGGTCGATTTAGAAAGTGCCTCACTATTTGGTATTCCAATTGACTTTACAAAATTAGATGCAAAAGTTATCAGCATGTTTCTTGTTTATTTCATTACGGGATATTTACTTTATGCGATGATGTATGCTGCTGCTGGAGCTGTCGTATCTAAGACGGAGGATTTACAAGCTGTATCTTTCCCGGTAATGATTTTAATTATGGCTGCATTCTTTATTAGTATTAAATCATTAAGTGATCCGAATAGTACTATCGTTGTTGTAAGTTCTTACGTTCCATTTTTTACACCGATGGTTACCTTCTCACGTATTGTAGCTGGTGAAGCAGGTATGCTAGAAATTACGATAACATTAGCAGTCTTATTGGCGACAATTGCAGTATTAAATGCTGTTACAAGCCGCATTTACGTAAACGGCGTAATGAATTACTCAGATAAAGTGAAATTTAAAGATTTAGCGAAATTTATAAAGCGTCAATAATGAGAGAAAAGCATGATTTCCTATTGAAATCATGCTTTTTCTTTATGTATAAATTAAAAATAGTATATAATAATAAGAGTCGTCTTTTAATAGAATGAATAAAAAGGAGGGTGTGCAGATGGGGATTAGTAGTCGTTTTACAGTAGGTGTTCATATGCTGACATTACTTGCGATAGATCGAAACTCTCGCTGTACCTCTGAATGGATTGCCGGTAGTGTGAATACAAATCCAGTTGTGATTCGTCGCATTACAGGAATGTTGAAGAGAGCAGGACTTGTTGATGTACAAGCTGGTAAAGGTGGTACGACACTTGCTCGAGATTTAGAAGAAATTACATTACTTGATGTATATAAAGCAGTGGAAGTTGTAGAAGAAGGACAACTATTTTCCTTCCATGAAAATCCCAACATTGAATGTCCAGTAGGAGCTAATATTCAATCAGTATTAGAAATTATTTTAATGCAAGCGCAAGAAGCGATGGAAAACGTACTTGCAAATGTAACGGTAGATCAATTAGTTACAAATTTAAAGTCTAAAATGAAAGAATAAAAAAAGCGAGCTTCCTCATAATGAGGGCTCGCATTTTTTTATTCAGAAATATTGAAAATTCTATTTTTCAGTATTTAAAATGAATTTACCTACGATAGCTGCGAAGATACCACCAAGAATTGGTGCTACGATGAATACCCATAGTTGAGAAAGTGCTTCTCCACCAACAAATAAAGCTGGTGCGATACTACGAGCTGGGTTAACAGATGTTCCAGTTAACGGAATTCCTAATAAGTGAATTAAAACTAATGTGAAACCAATTACTAGTCCAGCTAAAGAAGAACTTCCTTTTTTACCTGTTACAGCAACGATAACTAAAATAAATACGAAAGTTAAAATGAACTCAACTAAAAATGCTCCAGATAAACCAAGAGTTCCGAAACCATTTTGTCCTAAATTATCTAAAGGTGTTTTAGCAGATTTTAAAATTGTTACTAACGTTGCAGTTCCTAATAAACCACCTAAAATTTGAGCTAATACATAATAACAAAGTTCCATAGCGTTCATTCGTTTGTTGATGAACATAGCTACTGATACTGCTGGGTTAATGTGACATCCAGAAATTGTTCCGATGCTATATGCCATAGCTACAATAGATAAGCCGAAAGCCATAGCGATTCCTAATGTTCCAATTCCTTCAATTCCGCCGCCAGTGACAGCTACTCCAGTTCCGAATAATACAAGTACAAATGTACCAATAAATTCAGCGATTGCTTTTTTTAACATAATTTACCTCCTATTAATGCGCATGAAACGTATTATAACATAAGTTTTAGTATAAACAGCCAATGAAATACTATTCTGATAAGGCGAAATAGGGGGACAATAAAAAAGAGTATGGTTCATCTCTATAGAACCATACCCTTTTTTTATGCCGATTTTTTCTGTTTAACGACTGGAACAGAACGGTTTAAAATACTATTTGCAACCATTCCTAACATGATAATAATCATTCCGATGAGAGAAAGTCCTCCAGGGAGTGAACCATTTAAGAAAATGATTTCTCCAAGTACGGTAAAGACCATCGTTCCAGCTTGTGTTGCTTCAACAGCTCCAAGTAGAGCGAGGTTATCTTTTGCTAAGTCAGTAGCAAAGAAAAATGTCATCGTTGCAATAACGCCGGAACATAATGCTAACAAAAATCCTTGAAGCATTTGGTTGGATGTTGGAATGCCAGTAGTGGAAAATCCGTATATACCAAGCAAGATTGTTATAGGAAGACTTCCAATTGCCATTCCTAATACACGTTGGAACGTATCAAGGCGTCCACCAACAAGCTCCATCATTTTTCGGTTACCGAACGGATATAAGAAAGCGGCTAATACGACAGGTAAAAAACCTAAAATGAACTGAGTCATTGTAATATGGCCTGCGGCAGTTGCTTGCATACAAATTACACCAAGTAAAATAAATAATGCAACATATAAGCTACGAAGTGGAATTTTTCCGCGTACAAGTTTCGTACCTGATTTTGTTTCTATTTTCACGAAAAATAGTGGTGATAGTAGTAAACCAGCTAAAATCGTAACTTGCCAAGTTCCAGCAACGAGCCAAGCTGGAGAAAAGACAGCTGAGAAACTTAATAAAGAATAAAAACCAATACCGGCAACAGAACCCCATCCGATCCATGCCAATGGATGTTTTTTTAACTCTTCCCATAATCCCCTAAAGTTTTTGCGAAATAAAACGATAAGGAATAAAATAGGAAGAGCAAATAAAAAACGGAAGGAAGCTGTCCAAGCCCAGCTCGTTCCAGATACATTCATTGCTCTATTAATAATAAAGGTTGCAGAAAAAAAGGCCGATGATAAAAGACCTAATAAAATTGCGCGCATGAAGTATAGCACTCCTTTCGAAAATAAATAATTATGTATAGTATGATATACTTTCGGTTGTTAAAAGTAAACTATTTTATACTTTGAGGTGGTTTTATATATGAAAGAAAATGAAGATATGCAAACGAAAGAAGTCATTCAACAAGTTGGACAGTTATTGAGACAAATTCGAAATGAACAGAAATTAAGTTTAGAAGAATTAGCCCATAAAACAGGAGTTAGTAAATTAACATTAGGAAAGATAGAAAGAGGGGAAACAAATCCGACACTAGCTGTCATTTGGAAAATAACGAAAGGGTTATCAATTCCTTTATCCAGATTAATGGTTGCTGGAGAACCTGTAGCTGTTGCGCGCTGTGGAGAAGGATTTGCAGTAGATGAAGGACAAGCGTGGCATTTAGAAACGATGTTCCGTTATACGAAAGAAACAGGGATGGAAATGCACCGTGCTTGTTTACGATCAAATAGTATATATGAGCCAGAAGCTCATCATGAAGGTGCGATTGAGCTTGTAACGGTAATGAAAGGGAAAGTGTCTATTCAAGTGGAGAATGATGTATACGAATTAAATGAGTTTGATTCCATTCAATTTGAAGCGAATAAGAAGCATATTTATAAAAATGAAGAAGAAGAAGTGGCGGTATTACATTTAACGATGAAATATTCTTCATGAAAAAATCACCTATAGGATTCTATAGGTGATTTGCTCTTCTTAAGTATGTGAAATGATGCCATTAGTACGAACGTGGCATAAGTAATAAACAAATGAAATAAACTAAAAATCCTGTCCCAAAACATAAAACAGCAATAACCCAAATGATACGAATAAGAGTAGAGCTAATATCAAAATATTCTCCTAAACCACCACATATACCAAATAGCATTTTATCAGTTTCGGATTTACATAACCTTTTTGACATATTCCAATCAACTCCTTTTTATATCAAACTGCATACTTTTATTCTATATGGAAATTTATGAGAAGACTATGAGGTTGTATTACATTTTTTTTGTGAGAAGCGATCGTATTAATTGTCTTAATTTTCAGTGGATATTAAACTTGTAGTTATGAGGTGATTTTTAATAAAGGGTGGGGAAATAGAGATGACAGTATATTGGTTGACTAACGTAATGCTTGAATCAGGATATACATATGAAGAAGAGAGAATTTCACAAACAGAAACAGAATTATGCAGTTTACTTATTGAAGATGGTCGAATTAAAAAAATTATAAAAGGGATTGTTCAAGAGGAAGATATAGTAACTTTTGATGCTAAGAACTTATTAATGTTGCCAGCTTTCAAAGAGATGCACATTCACATTGATAAAACATATTATAGTGGCCCATGGAAAGCTTGTATGCCAGCAGAAAGTATTTTTACACGTTTTAATGAAGAAGAAAAAATTTTACCAAAGCAATTAGCGACTGCTCAAAATAGAGCGGAAAATATGCTAGAGTTACTACTGCAAAATGGTGCAACGAATATTAGAACGCATTGTAATGTTGATCCAATTATTGGGCTTGGTAATTTGGAGGCGACGTTAGCGGCATTAGAAACATATAAAAATCGAGTATCTAGTAGAATTGTTGCGTTTCCGCAACATGGATTATTGCGCAGTAATTCTGTGCAACTCGTGAAAGATGCGATGCGTATGGGTGCCAATCTAGTCGGAGGAGTAGATCCAGCTACAGTGGATAATGACATTGAAAAGTCATTACATACAATTATGGATATCGCAGTCGAATTTAATGCGGATGTTGATATTCATTTGCACGATGCGAATAATCTTGGAACGTTTACGATGAAGAGATTGGCAAGTTTAACAGAAGAAGCAGGATGGCAAGGCCGTGTAACGATTAGTCATGCACTTGGACTTGGTGGTGTTACTGATAAAGAGGCTGAAGAAGTGGCAGAAAGACTCGCAAATGTAAATATTGATATTACTTCAACAGTGCCAATTGGTAAACAAGTAATCCCAATTCCGTTATTAGATAAAAAAGGTGTTAAGGTTTCATTAGGCAATGATAGCATTACAGATCATTGGTCACCGTTTGGAACAGGTGATATGCTTCAAAAGGCGAATCGATTAGCAGAGCGTTTTGGGTGGAGTGACGAAAGGTCTTTAGGAAAAGCACTCCGCTTTATTACAGGAGGAAAAGAAACGTTAAATAAGGAAGGGAAGCGAGTATGGCCGAATGTAGGGGATGAAGCGAGCTTTGTTTTGACGAATGCGACATGCGCTGCTGAAGCAGTAGCGCGTCAAACAGAAAAACGTTTAGTCGTGTATAAAGGAAATATTGTTGTTGGAAGTTTAAATGAGGTGGAATTAAATAATCTTGTGTAGAAGAATCGTTTAAATATTTTGAGGAGGGTTCTAATGGTGAGTATAGAACTCTTCTTTTTTATTCTTACAATATATTTTTATAGGAAAGCTAGAAGGGATGAAAAAATTGGACAATCAACATAACCAAAATCATATTATGGGAACTTTACAATGGTTTATATTTTTATTAGCAAATTCAATCGCACTACCAATTGTCGTTGGCGGATTATTTCATCTTACGACGGAAGAAATATTTTATTTAATGCAGCGTACGTTTTTTGTAGTTGGTATATCTTCTTTTTTACAAGGATGGCTTGGGCATAGACTACCAATTGCGGATGGGCCGGCTGGATCTTGGGTTGGTGTATTTACCGTACTTGCTTATGCAACGGCCGGACAAGATCAATTACATAGTACACTGCAAATTTTAGAATTAGGAATGATAATCTCCGGTATTATTTTAATAGGATTAGGAGTAACTGGTTTTATAGGACGTATTTTATTTTTATTTACGCCGCTTGTGACAGGGACGTTTTTACTTTTATTATGTTTACAATTAAGTGGTGTGTTTTTAAAAGGAATGTTAGGAATTACAGCTACTATTTCTCAAATCGACGGATTTACAGCAATGATCGCGTTTAGTATATTTCTGTTCGTTATTATACTATCTAATTTTGGAAAAGGCTTTGTCAAAAGTTATGCAGTTTTAATAGGATTAATTAGTGGGTGGATTATTTTTCTCATTGCAGGAAAAGTGACAATCCCATCTCAAGTAACTCATTTTGTGCAACTTCCACATATATTTGCTTGGGGGCTTCCAAAATGGAATACAGGTATGGCTGTATCAAGTTTTGTTATGGTATGTATTTTAGTTTCGAATACGGTGGCAGCTATTATAGCAATTAATCAAGCAACTATTCATAAAGCGACTATTGAACAAAAACAGTTGAAAGATGGAACATGGGTTGGGGGGATTTCGCATATCATCTCTTCTGTATTTTCAACTGTAGGTGTCGTTCCGTTACCAGCAACGGCAGGATTTATACGTTTAACAAAACAAAAATATATCCGATCGTTCTTAATGGCATGTGCGTTACTAGTCGTAATGTCTCTTTTTCCAAGTATTATTCGTTACTTAGCATCTTTACCATCAGCTGTCGCATCGGCTGTTTTAATGGCTTCGTTCGTACAGTTAATTGGAATTGGATTTAATAATATAAAACAAGTGCCGATGAGTGAAAGGAATGTAACGATTTTAGGCGTTGCAGTATTATTTGGCAGCGGCGTTATGTTTTTACCGTCTGGAGCACTCCAATCCTTGCCGTCTGTTATGCAATATATATTCGGTAATGGCTTATTTGTAGGTACGGTTGTAAGTATATTGCTAGAACAAATATGGCGCGTTGGAAAGTAAGTGGATAAAAAGAGTGTACGCACTGTATAAAAGTCTAAAATAACATAGGAAATAAAGCCCATTTTCATTCACCACCTGCACATTTCGTTCATACAATATCTTGACTAAATAAACACCCAACTTACACATACACAGCTCTGGCTTAAGCAAGGAGGGTTATACCAGTTGAAGGAAAAAGCGTATCAATCTAAACCTTTACTCACAAAGAGAGAGAGAGAAGTATTTGAATTGCTGGTTCAAGATAAAACAACGAAGGAAATTGCAGGTGAACTTTTTATAAGTGAAAAGACAGTTCGCAACCACATCTCAAACGCAATGCAAAAGCTAGGGGTTAAAGGACGTTCACAAGCAGTTGTGGAGCTTCTTCGTATGGGAGAGCTCGAATTATAAGAAAGCAGCCGACTTTTATATAAAAGTCGGCTATTTTTTTGTTTGCTTCACTTGCTATATGAATGATAAAAACGTTTCATACATAAATAGGTAATAAGGAGGGGATATGTTGAAAAGGATACTGTTAGTTTCAACAAGTGCTCATGATATGAATGGACACCCGACTGGTTTGTGGCTTGAAGAGCTCGCAGCTCCTTATCATGTATTAAAAAAGGCTAAGTTTGATGTTGATATTGTGTCAATAAAAGGCGGGAGAGTACCTATAGATAGAGTGTCTATTCCGAATGGTATACCTCGCGAATTCAAGCATGTAGCTTCTTTATTGCAAAATACGAAGCCGATTTCAAATGTTCATTTTTCGGATTATGATGCGGTTTTATTTGGTGGTGGGCACGGGGCGATTGTAGATTTTCCAGGTAATCCATATGTAGCAAATTTGATTGAGAATATGTATAACAATAACCGGATTGTAGCGGCTGTTTGTCACGGAGTAAGCTCTTTAGTCGGTGTGAAAAATAAGGATGGCTCGTTTTTTGTTGCGGGTAAGCGTATAACAGGTTATACAAACGATGAAGAAAGAGCTGTACATTTAGAAAAGCGCGTTCCGTTTTTGCTAGAAAGTAAGTTGAAAGAAGAAGGAGCTTTGTTTTATGTAGCCCCCAATTTTACGCCGCATGTAGTAGTAGATGGTCATTTAATTACAGGACAAAATCCACAGTCTAGCGTGGAAATAGGTAAGGCTATAAAAAGGGCTGTAAATAAATTATAGAAAAAGTACCCGCTACTAACAAAGGTAGTGGGTATTTTTATCCCTCTATTTGCCGGGCAGTAGGACCCCCGATTGGTGAGAGCTAATAATCAGTGGGGATGAACGCCCCCCACTGATTAAAGTTTCACTGTATTCTAAAATTCCCGCCTCGAAATTGGTTTGTAACCGTCCAGTTGGTAATAATTGATTATAGTTTTTTATGTATAGTATATGAAAATGTAATAAACTAAAAAGGCATAGTGAGTATAATAACTTCATTTATAATCATTCGTGAATTTGCTATACTATTTTGTATGGACAAAAGGGGAGGCTCTTTTAAATGAGAAAAGTCGCATGTGCAAATACTTATATTAATAAAATAAAGCCCATTATTAGAAAGACAAGTTTTAGCCAATTGAAAATAGATGAAATTGCGAAATATATGGATATTAGTAAAGCTACTTTATATAAACGTTTTTCTTCGAAAGATGAAATTATTGAGGTGGTAGTAGAGGATTTCATGAACTATCTACTCGAAGGTGATGCGGATAATCAAGATGAAAGTATGTCATTTACAGAACGTTTCCAAAAGACGTTTATCCATTCTTTAAAATGTGTGACATATATTTCGGATGTTTTTTTGCAAGATTTGAAAGAAGCATATCCACATTTGTCGGATCAATTAGTCGCTGCCCAACAAAATCGTAACCATAATTTGCAAATGTTTTTTGAAGCGGGTATGGAACAAGGTTATTTTAATAAAATGAATGCACAATTATTTATGGTACAAGATGATGTGATGTTAAGACGTATTATAGATCATTCTTTTTGTATTCAGTACGATATTACGTTAAAGAAAGCGATACTTGATTTTTATCAATTAAAGAAGTATCAACTTTTTAAACCAGAGTATATAGAAGCAATTGATGATTCTGAAATTGAAAAAGAAGTTATTGCTATTTTGCAAATGATTTCGTAAAAAAGCAGATCTCCCTTAATAGAGGAGAATCTGCTTTTTTAGTACATATTATTTTTGCAACTGTTTTAATACTAATTCGGCTACTAGACCACCTGAAGCTGGGTTTTGACCAGTGATAACACGATTATCTTCTAGAGCATAAGCTTCCCACGGTTGCGCGGCTTTTTCGTAAAGTCCTCCATTTTTAATGAGTTTATCTTCTGTTAAAAATGGAACGAATTGATCTAATTCAGCTAATTTTTCTTCTTCATTTGAAAAGCCTGTTACCTTCTTACCGCTAATTAAACGATCCCCATTGCTTAATGTAATATGAAATAAACCAGCAGCTCCATGACAAACCGAAGAAACAATTCCGCCGTTTTCATAAATATTGCGGCTAATATTTTGAAGTTCTTTATTTTCTGGGAAGTCCCAAATAACCCCGTGGCCACCTGCGTAATAAATAACAGCGTAGTCTTCTGGATTCACTTCACTTGGTTTCATTGTAGAACCGAGGCGATTCATAAACTCTTTCTTTTGATACCATTCCCAATCGATACTCTCCGCCATTGCTAAACTATGTGGATCAATTGGTGTATAACCGCCTTGTGGACTGACGTAATCAACTTCGTAACCCGCTTCTTCTACTTTTTTTACGAAATGTACAGCTTCACCAAGCCAAAGTCCGGTAGCCCTATTTAAATTTGGGTATTTTTCTACGCTTGTTAATACAACTAACATTTTTCTCTTCATCATAATCCTCCTATAATGTCTCTTCTATATAAAAGTTCTGTATGCGTTTCATTTTATTAAGTTAAAAAATGTAAATTTGAATAATCATGCCAGTCCTCCTTATATCGGCTTCGAAATTAGTGTATAATAACTTTCGAACAAAGTAAACTGAAAAGGCTTAATTAGTTTACTTTGTATATTTTTCGTTGACAAACTGTAATGCTGAAACTATGATAGTTCCATGAATATCGAACAACATACGTGTTTCGTTTCGAATTCAATTTACCCCGCATTAACGGGCAGTAAGACCTCCATCTCAAAATTCAGCGGAAGCAAAGAAGTTAGGTGGGGGTTGGGCTGCCCGTAAAAGCCCGATTGGTGAGGGCTAATAATCAGTGGGAGATGAACACAAACCTCACTGATTAAAGTTTCACTTTATCGCGCGATAAATTAGCAACTTTTACACATTTAATGAAGTTGTTTAGTGGTGATACAACATTTAAATAAGTTCATTTTTTTATCTATAGTTTGATAGTTTTAAAATTGCAATCAGGAGAGTGTTACACATGGGGAAAGATATAAGAAACCATTCGAAATGGTTTGTTTTTACATTATGTTTTATTGTTTTGTTAGGACCGATGAACGCTGTGTTATTTAATGTAGCGCTAGAGGATATTGCCAATGATTTATCAATTAGTCAATCGAAAGTAAGTTGGATTGTAGTAGGGTATTCCTTAGTTGTCGGTATTGGTTCGATAATATATGGAAAGCTGGCTGATCGTTACAGTGTAAAAAGACTATTAATTATTTCTATTATCATATTTGTAGCTGGTTCTATTGTTGGATTTATGAATCAATCTTATGAAATTATCATTTTCGCAAGGTTAGTGCAGGCGAGCGGCGGAGCAGCGTTTATTGCGCTTAGTATGATTGCGGTGGCGAAATTAGTTGCTCCAGCTAAAAAACCAGGTGCGTTAGCAATGATTAGTTCTTCTATTGCATTAGCGGTTGGTATTGGACCTTTAGTAGGTGGGGCAATTACAAATACGTTAGGGTGGCCGTATTTATTTTTATTTATGGTTATTTCAATGATTGGTATTTTCTTACTCGTAAAATTTATGCCAGAAGAGGCGCGACATACAGATGAAGTGTTTCGCTTTGATTTCATTGGAGCAATTTTATTATTTGTATTGATTACGACCATTTTATTAGGAGTTAATATTAATAGTTGGCTTTTTGTGTTATCTGTTGTTTTTCTATTTTTATTTAAGGCTCATATGAAGAGAACGGAGTCGCCGTTTATTGATATTGAGTTATTTACAAATAAACCATTACTTCGTTTAATAGCGGTCGGATTTATCATTAATGTGGCGTTATGTGCTAGTTTATTATTATTACCATTACTGTTAGGAAGAGGACATGGATTGTCTCCATTCGTTATTGGAATTGTATTGTTTATTGCATCTCTCTTTGGTATTGTATCTAGTTTTATTACCGGAAAGATTATTCCTTCGTTTGGGAATGTGAAGATGATGTATGTAGCTTCTGTAGTTATGATCATTGGCTTTTTAATTTTAGGGATTATTCCGGACGGGAACTTACTCTTTATTTTATTTGCGGTTATTTTAACATTTATGAGTTATTCGGCAATTCAAGTATCATTAAACACATTTATCCCGAAAACATTAAATCCAGCTAAAGTTGGAGTCGGTCTTGGTTTATATAATTTAATTAACTTTTTCGGTATGGCATTTGGACCAGCTGTAGCGAGCAAAATTATGGAATCTACAAATAGTTATCGATTGAATTTTATTTTGATCGTCATTTTAATTGCTGCTCATTTCTTCTTATTAATGGGAATGTCTTCTTTTCAAAAAAAGATGGAGCAATGAATATGCACTTTATATAGAAGAAACCGACTTTCTTATAGAAGGTCGGTTATTTTTCTATCTTGCAAATTACGAAAAAAAGGAGCAAAATAAAAAAGGTCCTAGTCTATACATGGGAAAATGAAAATTTTCATACAGAAGCATTTGAAGTGAGCGAACTTAAAGTGTGTAAAATATAATGATAAACATAAAAGATGATGAATGAGAAAACGGGTGATGAAGTTGAATAGAGCAATCGGTGTTATCGATTCAGGAGTTGGCGGTTTAACAGTAGCGAAGGAATTAATTCGTCAGTTGCCGAAAGAGCGTATCATATATTTAGGAGATACAGCACGTTGTCCTTATGGTCCACGTTCTCGAGAAGAAGTACGTCAATTTACGTGGGAAATGACAGAGCATTTACTAGACTTAAATATTAAAATGTTAGTTATTGCGTGTAATACAGCAACTGCAGTTGTATTAGAAGAGATGCAAAAACAATTACCAATTCCAGTAGTAGGAGTTATTCACCCAGGATCACGTACAGCTTTAAAAGTGACAAACACGTATCACGTTGGGATTATTGGAACGATTGGAACGGTGAAAAGTGGTGCATACGAAGAGGCGTTAAAGTCTATTAATAACCGTGTTATGGTAGAAAGTTTAGCTTGTCCACCTTTCGTTGAACTTGTAGAGAGTGGGAATTTCGAAAGTGAAATGGCGTATGAAGTTGTAAGAGAAACGTTGCAACCACTGAAAAGTACCGATATTGATACACTTATATTAGGGTGTACACATTATCCGATTTTAGGACCTGTTATTAAAAAAGTAATGGGAGATAAAGTGCAACTAATTAGTTCTGGTGATGAAACAGCACGTGAAGTAAGTACAATCTTATATCATAGTAAAATGTTGAATGAAGGAGAAGAACAAAGCGATCATCTCTTCTTAACAACAGGAAAAATAGGCTTGTTTAAAGAAATTGCATCAAAATGGTTCGGTCAACCGATTGAAAATGTGAAGCATATTCATTTAGAAAAAGAATAATAGTAGAATTTATATAAGTGAGCTCCTGAGAAATCAGGAGTTTTTGTTTTATCTTGCTATTTGCTGGGGAGTAAGACCCCTACTGATTAAAGTTTCAATTTATAAGAGGCGCAGCTTGTTCTAAAACGTGAAACAGCTCGTATACATAATAGTACAAACTTAGATTTTAGGGGGGAATGGCATGCCTAAATCC
The DNA here is from genome assembly GCF_051916885.1 of Bacillus cereus group sp. MYBK14-1. Lineage (NCBI taxonomy): Bacteria > Bacillati > Bacillota > Bacilli > Caryophanales > Bacillaceae > Bacillus > Bacillus cereus group sp. MYBK14-1. Next base: position 204,493 of record NZ_JBQAHM010000007.1, read on the forward strand.
ACTTTTAAATGGGTTGTTGGTGCTACTGTGAGCGCTGTTTTACTAACAGGGTGTGGCTTTATAAATCAAGAGAAAGCAACTGAACAAATTGATCCGCCAAAACAAGTTACGTATACAGAGGGTGGGAAGAAAGAAGTAGCTAAAAAAGATAAGCAAGGGCAAATGGTAAACAGAGAACTATACCTTGTTGATAAAAATGGTTATGTTGTACCACAAACGTTAGCTATACCTACTCCGAAAGCAAATGAGACTGTGAAGCAAACGTTAGAATACCTTGTGAAAGATGGACCGGTAACGAATTTATTACCGAATGGGTTTCGTGCAGTCATTCCGGCGAATACAACGATGACTTTAGATTTGAAAAAGGACGGAACGGCAGTTATTGATTTCTCTAAAGAAATGAAAAACTATGCGAAAGAAGAAGAGCGTCAAATCGTTGAATCTATAGCTTGGACGTTGACGCAATTTACAGAGATAAAACAAGTGCAGTTCCAAATAAATGGTGAGAAATTGGCAAAGATGCCGGTTGGTGGTACACCGCTTGGTGAAGGAGTGAGCCGTGCAAATGGTATTAACTTCGATGATGAACAAGTAGCAGATGTAACAAATACAAAACCAGTCACACTGTATTTTATGGCGCAAAATAATAATAAACAGCAATACTACGTACCAGTCACACGCCGCGTTGCGGAAGGTAAAGAAAATGACTATGCAGCAATTATAGATGAACTTGTAAAAGGTCCGATCCATCAATCGCTCCTGAATGATTTTAATCCAGGCGTTAAGCTTATTACGAATCCGAAATTACAAGACGGAAATCTTACATTAAACTTTAATGAAAATATATTTGTAAACCCAGATAAAAATATGATCTCAAATTACGTATTGAAGTCGTTAGTTTTATCTTTAACAGAAAAGAAAGGTGTGAAAAATATTTCTATTGAAGTGAATGGAAAAGCAAATCTTATAGATGAAAAGGGCGGAAAGTTAATAAAACCTGTAGATCGTCCAGAAAACGTGAATACAGGTAGTTTTTAATCTTGAATAATTTGATATACTTAAGTAAGAAAGGAGAATTGCTTTTTGGGTTCTCCTTCTTTTATTGTATACATATCATACATTTAAATTTGGCTATACTAACGAGTAGTAATTAAGAGGAGGTTATTTTTATGCGAGTAGATGGTAGAGAGAAAACAGAATTACGCCATATACATATTCATACGAATTATTTAAAACATCCAGAGGGATCTGTATTAATTGAAGTTGGGGATACAAAGGTGATTTGCTCAGCAACAATTGAAGAGCGTGTACCACCGTTTATGCGTGGAGAAGGAAAAGGATGGGTAACAGCTGAATACGCGATGATTCCGCGTGCAACAGAACAACGTACGATTAGGGAGTCAAGCAAAGGGAAAGTAACAGGGCGTACAATGGAAATCCAGCGCTTAATTGGACGAGCATTACGTGCTGTAGTTGATTTAGAAGCGCTTGGCGAGAGAACAGTTTGGATTGACTGTGATGTCATCCAAGCAGATGGTGGAACGAGAACAGCTTCTATTACAGGTGCATACGTAGCGATGGTATTAGCGTTTGAGAAGTTATTACAAGCAGAAAAAGTATCTAAAATTCCAGTAAAAGATTATTTAGCAGCAACGTCAGTAGGGATTGTTGAAGAGCAAGGTGTTGTTTTAGATTTAAACTATGCAGAAGATTCTAAAGCAGACGTTGATATGAATGTAATTATGACTGGAAAAGGTCAGTTTGTTGAAGTGCAAGGAACTGGAGAAGAAGCGACGTTTAGTAGAGCGCAGTTAAATGAATTACTTGATGCAGCAGAACAAGGCATTTTCCAACTGATTGATATGCAAAAAGAAGCGTTAGGTGACATCGTATCTCATATAGAGTAGAGGTGGAAAGTATGAAACAAGTTGTTGTAGCGACAAAAAATATGGGGAAAGTACGTGAATTTGCTGAGTTATTTGAGCGATTTGATTTAGAAGTGAAATCATTACACGATTTTCCTCATATTGAAGAAGTCGAAGAAACTGGTGAAACATTTGAAGAAAATGCGATCTTAAAAGCGGATAGTTTGAGTAGACAGTTGAATGCAATTGTAATTGCGGATGATTCAGGTCTTATTGTAGATGCGTTAAACGGGAAACCAGGCGTGTATTCAGCTCGTTTTGCTGGAGAGCCAAAAGATGATCAAGCGAATATTGATAAAGTTTTACAAGAATTAAATGAAATACCGTTTGATAAGCGTAAAGCTCGCTTCTACTGTGCATTAGCAGTAGCTTTCCCTGAAGGTGATAAAAAGCCTGTCATTGTAAACGGGACATGTGAAGGATTTATTTTAGAACAACGCCGCGGAGAAAATGGCTTTGGATACGATCCGATCTTTTATGTGGAAGAATACAAAAAAGCAATGGCGGAATTAAGTTCAGATGAAAAAAATGCTATTAGTCACCGCGGACGTGCTCTTCGTAAGCTAGAAGAAAAAATCCCTGAATGGTTTTTAGGAGAATAAGGGAGAGAGATTGATGAAAGCTTTAATCGTAAGCGATAGTCATAGCTCTGTGAAGGAATTACAGCAGTTAAAAGAGAAGTATGAAGGGAAAGTAGATATCATGATTCATTGCGGTGATTCAGAGCTAACGCCTGCTCATGAAGAGCTGCAAGGTTTCCATGTTGTAAAAGGAAATTGTGATTATGCTAACTTTCAAGATGAAATTGTAACTGATGTAGATGGAATTCGCTTCTTAGTTGTACATGGGCATCGACATAATGTAAAAATGACATTACAAACGCTAGCGTACCATGCTGAAGAAGTGGGAGCGCAAGTTGCATGCTTCGGACATTCTCACGTATTAGGTGTGGAATTAATCGAGGGCGTTTTATTTATTAATCCAGGCAGTATTTTATTACCACGTCAGCGTGTAGAAAAGACATTTGCTTTATTAGAAATGGATGAAAATCAAATGGAAGTTCGTTTTGAAACGTTAGACGGACAACTAGTTGAACAGGCAGTTTTTAAAAGAGGATAAGAAAATTTATCCTCTTTTAAAAAAGGTGTTGACTTTATGTGTGGTTATACATATAATAAATATTGTCGATAGGGCAACGGCGCTAACGAAGAAAAGAAAATAACATATGCGGGTGTAGTTTAGTGGTAAAACAAGAGCCTTCCAAGCTCTGGTCGAGAGTTCGATTCTCTTCACCCGCTCCATGTCCCAGTAGCTCAGCCGGATAGAGCATACGCCTTCTAAGCGTACGGTCGGGAGTTCGAATCTCTCCTGGGACGCTAAAAAAACCTTGTTATCAAAAGATAACAAGGTTTTTTGTTTGTCTAAAATTTGATGTTTGGGTTATAAGTGTAGTTCATGCTTAATATTTGCGACCTTTCCTTTGATATTAAGCAGTTGCATATGTACTTTTTTTCCTTAAATAAAAAGAGCGCCATTTATGCGCCCTATTCATCTTATTTAATTTAAAGAATTAATAGGTCTATGATGGAACTCAAATCCATATCCAGATTCTCTTAATTGTTTACTTGCAATATTATAAAATTCTTTACCATTCTAGTACGGTTGAGCAGCAGTTATCGGAACTTATTCCCGGCAGTGTGTTACAATTAATAGAAGCGGAAAATGAGAATCTCCAATTGACTGGACCTGTGATTGGTTAGATGGTTTAAGAAGGTCGTATAAAAAAGGGAGATGGCGCAAAGATGGCGAGATCAAATGAGAATGATTTAACGGAGAAATTGGCAGAAGGCCACCGAAAATATGGTGATGGCAATTTTACAGTACAGAACATCGGTGATGAAACTAACCCGAATTGGACTGTCGTAAAAAATGTGAGGAAGGGATCGGCAGGCATTCGCGAAGGAGAAGATATATTAAGACTGCGATCAAAATATATAAAATAGTACGGAAATGGGCGGAGCGGGAGCTCGAATCTCTCCTGGGACGCTAAGAAAACCTTGTTATCTCTTGATAACAAGGTTTTTTGTGTATTTTAAATTAGTTGTTAATAAACTTCTCAAATACAAAACCATAATCTTTCACATTATATTGTTTCTTCGTATCAACAAGCCAGTTAAAGGCAATCTCGTTCATTTCTTTAAATTGCTCTGCTAAATTTACTTGTGCGTTTGAAATGCGGCTAAAGGCATTAGATGCCATATCTAAACTTTTATGTGCATATTGTAATGTAATATCGTTGTCGTATGAAATTTCTTCGATTTTAAGTAAAGCCTTATATAAATCTTTTAATTCTTCAATATGTTTTTTATGAACATCAATTGAGTAATGTTCATCGCCCATTTGAAACTTAATTTCTACATCTAAATCAATCGTTCCTGCAGTTTCGAGTGCTACGTTTTTAATTTGATATTTACTATAACGAAAGCGGCGTAGTGTACGTTTTTTACTTGTTGCGCTTGTACCGTCTAAGTGAATTAACCCTTTGTTTGTGAAGCAATATTCATCTGATTTCGATTTAATTAGAAAGTAAATTTTCTCTCCATCTTCATGCATTACATAATCATCGGCATCGACCTTATCATAGTCTTTAGGTGTAATAACAGAACCTACATCGCTTAGTCCTAATACATCTGCGGCCATTTTTTTAAACATATATAATCCCCCTTGTAAATTAAATTCTTAATTGTATAAAAATATATTAACATGATTTTCATCCTTTGTTTTCTTGTAATACGAAAATATCTGAAGGTAAGTTAAGAAAAGTAATGAATAATTATTTTGATCCTAAATTATTTAGTAAATCTATTAGTTTAAGATTGGATTCTCCGAAAAATAACCAAGAGAAAAAAGTTAATTTTGCAAGTGATTATAGAGAAATTCCGTGAAAGCACCTCAAGCTATGTGAGGTGTTTTTCTATCCTCTTTTGAAATCTTACAATTCTGTAAGGTAACTGTAAGGTAGTTCGATGGTAACAAATTGCTAATCTTTTATAATGAAGATAACAACGATAAAACGAGGAGGCAGAAATGATGAAAGGATTAGTTGTAACGGGCTTAACGGTTGCTTTTGGATTTGTAGCATATGAGAAATTAACGTATGTAGTTGATGTTGTGAAACATTTGATTGCTTAGAGAAAACAGCCATGAGAGGGAAAGGGAATGAGTGAATGAATGGAATGGTTATTTGGAATTATAGGTACTTGTAGTGTAGTGTTATTGTTCTTTGTCCCAAGTGGTATACTTAGTTCGACAACAAGTTTGTTCTTCTTAAGTTTGTTTGCTTGTACGATGCTTATTATTATGTTTTTAATGAAGCGAAGTAAACCAATCTTCTATTTTAGCATGATTGTTATGGCAATTATTGTTCTCCAAATTATTACCCTTGTAATATACCCCACAATTATAAAAGCTTTCCATTAATGATGAATCCTCTGCGCTTGTTGCTGGGGATTTTTATTTGTACAATTTTAATTTTTAGTAGAGATTTATTCGTATTGGAATGTAAAAATTAAATATTTTTATATTTCAAACAAATAGTTTTGGGATGTTGTGTTCTCATTACGCATTTGATATATTTACTTTGAACATAATTAAAATCAAGAAAAAGAGGCGGACGTATGGATAAAAAAGAAAATACGGTCGTATTGTTTCCACAACTATCAGAGCGCTATATTGATGAAGGTTTTTTAGCGCTGAAAGAGCGGAAGTTCGAAGATGCATTGCGCTGCTTTGAAATATTACGTCAGTATAATGCGGAAACGGAACAAACGGAATTAGCTTCAGTTATTTGTTTACTCGAATTAAAACGTATGGAAGAAGCGAAAGACAAATGTGAACAGTTGCTTAAAACAGGAGTTGTCTTATTTGGTGATATTCTTGAAACGTACGTGACTATTTTAGTTCAAACAAATGATTATGAAGGTGTTATTGAAACTGTTGAAAAGGTTTTACAAACGAAAGATATAATGCCTGATCAAAAGGAAAAATTAGCGCAACTTGCTTTATTTGCAGAAGGTATGCTCAATGAGGGAGACGCATCGCTAGTGGATTCAAATTTTGAGTTGGATGAGTTTACTAATGAAATTTTTGGAGAAAACTTTGGACAGAAGCTAAGAGCGATTCAGCGACTTTCGTTAAAAGACTTAGATCTTGCATTACCTGTTTTAAAGAAATTTTTAATAGAAGAAGAGCAACACCCCTATTTGAAAACTTCTATTTTGTATAAAATGATAGAAAGTCAGGTAGAAGAGGAAATAGAGGTAGAAAAGTTTGGGAATACGATTAAGGTAATTCCAGCATTTACAGGTCATAATGAGGAGCAATCCAATAACATTATACATAAATTATCAAGTCGATTAGAGCAAAATTATCCCGATATATTTGAAGCAATGGTTACATATTGGAAAGAATTGCAAATTAGTGTTTTCCCATTTGCTCTATTAATGGATAAAGAAGAGATTTGGTCAGCTGTTTTAGAGAGAATTGGAAGAAAGCGTTTCGGATTGGCTATTGATGAAGAAGAGCTTATGGCAGCATACAATATCGAATTGGAAGAGTTTCATATTGCCTATCAATGGTTATTACGTGTTGAAAGAGAAGGATATTTGCCCGTATAATTATGAAAAAGAATCGTTCAGTTCTTGAAACGAGCATATTCTATGTTATAATGTAAGGGTTGCAAAAGGCAGAAAACTGCCTGTTTGTAAGAGAAGAGAAGTGTAATTCTCTTACTTAATATGTTTCATATTATTCTCGAACAAAATATACCGTAGTTGTCTTCTGGGCAATTAGTAGATTGGAACATTATATCTGAAAGCTTTTGCTAGAGGATTATTTGTGTATTTGTTATTTCAAAAAAGAGATAATGAAGATCTTAATCTATAGAGGTATGTGCATACATTATTATAGTTGGAGGGAAAGAATAAATGTCTACAAAATGGGAAAAATTAGAAGGTAACGTTGGCGTTTTAACAATCGAAGTTGATGCTAAAGAAGTAAACAACTCTATCGACGCTGCGTTCAAAAAAGTAGTAAAAACAATTAACGTACCAGGTTTCCGTAAAGGAAAAATGCCTCGTCCATTATTCGAACAACGCTTTGGTATTGAATCTTTATACCAAGATGCTTTAGATATCATTTTACCAAAAGCATACGGTGAAGCGATTGAAGAAGCTGGTATCTTCCCAGTTGATCATCCTGAAATCGACATCGAGAAGTTCGAAAAAAATGCTAACCTTATCTTCACTGCAAAAGTTACAGTGAAACCTGAAGTTAAATTAGGTGAGTACAAAGGTTTAACAGTAGAAAAAGTTGAAACAACTGTAACTGACGAAGATGTAGAGAACGAATTAAAATCTTTACAAGAACGTCAAGCTGAACTAGTTGTTAAAGAAGAAGGAACTGTTGAAAACGGTGATACAGCTGTAATCGACTTCGAAGGTTTCGTTGATGGCGAAGCATTTGAAGGCGGAAAAGGCGAAAACTACTCTCTAGCAATCGGTTCTGGTACATTCATCCCAGGTTTCGAAGAGCAAGTAATCGGTCTTAAATCTGGTGAGTCTAAAGACGTTGAAGTATCATTCCCAGAAGAGTACCATGCTGCTGAATTAGCTGGCAAACCAGCAACATTCAAAGTAACAATTCACGAAATCAAAACAAAAGAACTTCCTGAGTTAAACGACGAGTTCGCTAAAGAAGCAGACGAAGCGGTTGCAACTCTTGATGAATTAAAAGCAAAACTTCGCACAAACTTAGAAGAAGGCAAAAAGCACGAAGCTGAGCACAAAGTACGTGACGAAGTAGTAGAATTAGCTGCTGCTAACGCTGAAATCGAAATTCCAGAAGCTATGATCAACACTGAGTTAGATCGTATGGTTCGTGAATTCGAGCAACGTTTAAGCCAACAAGGTATGAACCTTGAGCTTTACTACCAATTCACAGGTACTGATGCTGACAAATTAAAAGAGCAAATGAAAGAAGATGCACAAAAACGTGTAAGAATCAATCTTGTTCTTGAAGCTATCATTGAAGCTGAAAACATCGAAGTTACTGAAGAAGAAGTAACTGCAGAAGTTGAAAAAATGGCTGAAATGTACGGTATGCCAGTAGACGCTATCAAGCAAGCTCTTGGAAGCGTAGACGCTTTAGCTGAAGATCTTAAAGTGCGTAAAGCTGTAGACTTCTTAGTAGAAAACGCTGCATAATAAAATAACAAGGCACGATTAAAATCGTGCCTTGTTTTATAAATATAGAAATATATTTATAAAACTTTTCGATGGAGAAGGAAAAGTTCCTTTACAAGTCGAATATACATATTTCAAAAGTTTTAAAAATTTTTTATTTGTACATAACTAGTCATATTATTTGTATTTCTCGCCACGTAGTGACATAATATGTATTTACATACGATACATTTATCGTGTACATACGAAGGCAAGAGGTTAGCACTTTGTAAGGGGTGTGAAAATATGTTTAAATTTAATGATGAAAAAGGGCAATTAAAATGTTCTTTCTGTGGTAAAACACAAACGCAAGTTCGAAAGTTAGTGGCAGGTCCAGGTGTTTACATTTGTGACGAGTGTATCGAACTTTGTACTGAAATTGTACAAGAGGAGCTTGCGAAGGACGAAGAAGTAGAATTCAAAGATGTACCGAAACCGGTAGAAATTCGTGAAATCTTAGATGAGTATGTCATCGGGCAAGATAGCGCGAAAAAAGCACTAGCGGTAGCGGTATATAACCATTACAAACGCATTAATTCTAACAGCAAAATTGATGATGTAGAATTAGCGAAGAGTAATATCGCACTTATCGGGCCAACAGGTAGTGGTAAAACATTACTGGCACAAACTTTAGCGCGTATTTTAAATGTTCCATTTGCAATCGCGGACGCAACATCTTTAACAGAAGCTGGATATGTTGGGGAAGATGTAGAAAATATCTTACTAAAATTAATTCAAGCAGCTGATTATGATGTAGAGAAAGCGGAAAAAGGAATTATTTATATTGATGAGATTGATAAAGTGGCACGTAAGTCCGAAAATCCATCAATTACACGTGATGTATCTGGTGAAGGTGTGCAGCAGGCACTTCTGAAAATTTTAGAAGGTACTGTAGCAAGCGTTCCACCTCAAGGTGGTCGTAAGCATCCGCACCAAGAGTTTATTCAAATTGATACAACGAACATCTTATTCATTTGTGGTGGAGCGTTTGATGGCATTGAGCCGATTATTAAACGTCGCCTTGGTGAAAAAGTAATTGGATTTGGTTCTGAGAAGAAAAATGCTGATGTGAATGAGAAGCATGTTTTATCTCACGTATTACCAGAGGATCTTTTAAGATTTGGTTTAATTCCAGAGTTTATCGGTCGTCTTCCAGTTATTGCGAACCTAGAGCCACTTGATGAAGATGCTCTTGTTGATATTTTAACGAAACCGAAAAATGCACTTGTTAAGCAATTCCAAAAATTATTGGAGCTTGACGATGTTGAGTTAGAGTTTGAAGAAGGTGCACTAATCGAAATTGCGAAAAAAGCAATTGAACGTAAAACGGGTGCTCGTGGACTTCGTTCTATTATTGAAGGCTTAATGCTTGATGTAATGTTCGAACTTCCATCTCGTAAAGATATCGAGAAGTGTATTCTTACAAAAGAAACAGTAGCTGATAATGAGCCGCCAAAATTGGTGTTACAAGACGGTACTGTACTTGATACAAAAACATCTGCATAATGCGAAAGGGAAACAGCAATTTTTATAATTGCTGTTTTTCTTTATGTTTAGCTACGTTCCTCCGCGGAAATACTAAGAGATAAAATATTGCGGGAGGAAATAAATAATGAGCTGGACAAATATATTTTTAGTTGTTCAACTTGTTTTTGGTGTAATTGTCGGATTGTATTTCTGGCATTTACTTCGAAATCAACGAACACAAAAAGTTTCAATTGATCGAGAATCGAAAAAAGAATTAGAACAGCTTCGTAAAATGCGTGAGATTTCTTTAACAGAGCCGCTAGCAGAAAAGGTGCGTCCTACAACCTTTTTAGATATTGTAGGGCAAGAGGACGGAATTAAGTCGTTAAAAGCGGCTCTTTGTGGTCCGAATCCGCAACATGTAATCATATATGGCCCGCCAGGTGTTGGGAAAACAGCGGCAGCACGTCTTGTATTAGAAGAAGCGAAACGAAATCCTAAATCTCCATTTCGTACGAATGCAACATTTATTGAACTTGATGCGACAACAGCTCGGTTTGATGAACGTGGTATCGCAGACCCTTTAATAGGTTCGGTGCATGATCCGATTTATCAAGGTGCTGGGGCGATGGGGCAAGCAGGTATTCCGCAACCGAAAAAAGGTGCTGTAACAGATGCACATGGTGGTATTTTGTTTATTGATGAGATTGGCGAGCTCCATCCGATTCAAATGAACAAAATGTTAAAGGTGTTAGAAGATCGAAAAGTATTTTTAGAAAGTGCGTACTATAGTGAAGAAAATACGATGATCCCAACATATATACATGATATTTTCCAAAAAGGCTTACCGGCAGATTTTCGCTTAGTTGGAGCAACGACACGTTCGCCAGAGGAAATTCCTCCTGCTATTCGGTCACGTTGCTTAGAAGTATTTTTCCGTGAATTAGATACGGAAGAAATTCAAAAAGTAGCGAAAAATGCCGCGGAAAAAGTGGAAATGCAAATAGGTGAAAATGGTATTGAAATGATCGGGATGTATGCAAGGAATGGACGAGAAGCGATTAATCTCGTGCAAATCTCTGCTGGTATGGCGATAAATGAAGAACGTTCTTTCATTAAGGATGAAGATATAGAGTGGGTTGTTCACTCAAGTCAGCTTACACCGAAATATGAAAAGCGCATTTATCCGATTCCAAGGATTGGTCTTGTAAATGGTCTTGCTGTATACGGACCAAATACAGGTGCGTTATTAGAAATTGAAGTAACAGCAATCAAGGCGAAAGATAAAGGATCGGTAAATGTTACCGGAATTGTGGAAGAAGAAAGTATTGGTAGTCAAACGAAATCGATTCGTCGTAAAAGTATGGCGAAAGGCTCTGTTGATAATGTATTAACAGTACTTCGTTCTTTAGATGTGTTGCCAGAAGGATATGATATACATATTAATTTTCCAGGTGGTATCCCGATTGATGGCCCTTCTGCAGGAATCGCTATGGCAACAGGTGTATATTCTGCGGTGCACCGCACGTATGTAAATAATGAAGTAGCGATGACAGGGGAAATAAGTATACACGGAGAAGTAAAACCTATTGGTGGCGTGTACGCAAAAATAAAAGCTGCGAAAAAAGCGGGAGTTAAGAAAGTCATTATTCCTGCTGAAAATATGCAACCATTTTTGTATACGATCAAGGGAATTGAAATTATTCCTGTCCGTAAGTTAAAAGAAGTATTTGAGTTAACGTTTATGCAAGAAAATATGCATAGAGAGCTAGATGTACATACTAAGGTAGACGAAACTGATGCACAATCTATGTGAAAATAAACAATAATAAAATTTGCCAGACTTCGTTTAAGTTTGTATGCTTAATCGGAGTCTTTTTTCTTTTCGTGAGGTAGAAAAACAAGCTATTTACAATTGCGCGGAATCTCAGCAATTGCATCTAGGTGTATTGTAATATAAAATAGTTGAACAGGAGTTTAATTTATTATGGAGGTGCTATGTCTAGTATGAATACGAACGAAAGAATCGTGCCCCTCCTACCATTAAGAGGCGTTCTCGTATATCCAACGATGGTTTTGCATCTTGATGTAGGACGTGATAAATCGATACAAGCACTAGAGCAGGCGGCAATGGATGAAAATATCATCTTTTTAGCAATGCAAAAAGAAATGAATATCGATGATCCGAAAGAAGATGACATATATAGTGTAGGTACGGTGGCGAAAGTGAAGCAAATGTTAAAATTGCCGAACGGTACGCTTCGTGTCCTTGTGGAAGGTTTACATAGAGCAGAAGTAATAGAGTTTATCGAAGAAGAAAATGTAGTACAAGTGTCGATTAAAACGGTAACTGAAGAAGTAGAAGATGATTTAGAAGAGAAAGCTCTTATGCGTACGTTACTGGAGCATTTCGAACAATATATTAAAGTTTCGAAAAAAGTTTCAAATGAAACATTTGCAACGGTAGCTGATGTGGAAGAACCAGGGAGATTAGCTGATCTAATTGCTTCTCACTTGCCGATTAAAACGAAGCAGAAACAAGAGATTCTAGAGATTGTATCTGTAAAAGAACGATTACAAACACTTATTTCAATTATTCAAGATGAACAAGAGTTACTTAGCCTAGAAAAGAAAATTGGGCAAAAAGTGAAACGTTCCATGGAGCGCACGCAAAAAGAATATTTCTTACGTGAGCAAATGAAGGCGATTCAAACTGAACTTGGCGACAAAGAAGGCAAGGGCGGAGAAGTAGAAGAACTTCGTGAGAAAATTGAACAGTCAGGAATGCCGGAAGAAACAATGAAGGCTGCGCTGAAAGAATTAGATCGTTATGAAAAGTTACCAGCAAGTTCTGCGGAGAGTGGTGTTATTCGCAATTATATTGATTGGTTATTAGCGCTTCCGTGGACAGAGGCAACAGAAGATATAATTGATCTTGCTCATTCGGAAGAGATTTTAAATAACGATCATTACGGTCTTGAAAAAGTGAAAGAGCGTGTACTTGAATATTTAGCTGTACAGAAGTTAACGAATTCATTAAAAGGACCTATCCTTTGTTTAGTAGGCCCTCCTGGGGTCGGCAAAACTTCGTTAGCGCGTTCAATTGCAACATCATTGAATCGTAACTTCGTCCGTGTATCTCTTGGTGGTGTGCGTGATGAATCTGAAATTCGTGGTCACCGCCGTACATATGTTGGAGCAATGCCAGGACGCATTATTCAAGGTATGAAAAAGGCGAAAACAGTTAATCCAGTCTTCTTATTAGATGAGATTGATAAAATGTCTAACGATTTCCGTGGAGATCCATCAGCGGCATTACTTGAAGTATTAGATCCAGAACAAAACCATAACTTCAGTGATCATTACATTGAAGAACCATATGATCTATCAAAAGTTATGTTTGTAGCAACTGCTAATACACTTTCAAGTATTCCAGGTCCATTACTTGACCGTATGGAAATCATTTCGATTGCTGGCTATACAGAACTTGAAAAAGTACACATTGCTCGTGAGCATTTATTGCCGAAACAATTAAAAGAACATGGCTTACGAAAAGGTAATTTACAAGTGCGTGATGAAGCGCTGCTTGAGATTATTCGTTATTATACACGTGAGGCTGGTGTTCGTACGCTAGAGCGCCAAATTGCAAAAGTTTGCCGTAAAGTAGCGAAGATTATCGTTACAGCAGAACGTAAACGTATCGTTGTGACAGAGAAAAAGATTGTTGATTTACTTGGTAAACACATATTCCGTTATGGGCAAGCTGAAAAAACAGACCAAGTTGGTATGGCAACAGGTCTAGCTTACACAGCAGCAGGCGGCGATACACTTGCCATTGAAGTTTCTGTAGCGCCAGGAAAAGGGAAACTAATTTTAACAGGGAAACTTGGGGATGTTATGAAAGAATCAGCACAAGCTGCGTTTAGTTATATACGTTCTCGTGCAGAAGAGCTTCAGATCGATCCGAATTTCCATGAGAAAAATGATATTCATATTCACGTTCCAGAAGGAGCAGTTCCAAAAGACGGACCGTCAGCAGGTATTACGATGGCAACGGCACTTATTTCTGCGCTAACAGGTATTCCTGTAAGTAAAGAAGTCGGTATGACAGGTGAAATTACACTTCGTGGTCGTGTATTACCAATTGGTGGTTTAAAAGAAAAAACATTAAGTGCTCACCGCGCAGGCTTAACAAAAATTATTTTGCCAGCAGAAAACGAGAAAGATTTAGATGATATTCCAGAGAGCGTAAAAGAAAACCTTACGTTTGTGCTTGCATCTCATTTAGATGAAGTATTGGAGCACGCATTAGTAGGAGTGAAACAATGAAAGTAACAAAAGCAGATATTGTAATTAGTGCTGTTAAACCAGAACAATATCCAGACAGTGATTTACCAGAAATTGCATTAGCAGGTCGTTCAAATGTGGGGAAGTCTTCCTTTATTAATAAAATTTTAAATCGTAAAAAGTTAGTACGTATTTCTTCTAAACCAGGAAAAACGCAAACGCTGAACTTTTTCTTAATCAATGAGATGATGCACTTTGTTGACGTTCCAGGTTATGGATATGCGAAAGTATCTAAATCGGAGCGCGCTGCATGGGGGAAAATGATTGAAACGTACTTTACAACGCGTGAACAATTAGACGCAGCTGTATTAGTAGTTGATTTACGTCACCAACCAACAAGTGATGACGTGATGATGTATGATTTCTTAAAGCATTATGAAATCCCAACAATTATTATTGCGACGAAAGCCGATAAAATTCCGAAAGGGAAATGGCAAAAGCATTTAAAAGTTGTAAAAGAAACGCTTGCTGTTGAAATTGGCGATGAAATTGTTCTATTCTCTTCTGAAACAGGACTTGGAAAAGAAGAAGCGTGGAAAGCAATTCATAAATTTACAAAAACAAAAAACGCGTGACGAATGTCGCGCGTTTTTGTTTTGCTAAATTTTTTAGTGTACGTTTAATGTAACTTCAATATTTCCTCGTGTTGCTTTCGAGTAAGGACATACACCGTGAGCCGCTTCTACAAGTTCTTGTGCTTCGCTATGTGAAACGCCAGCCACATGTACATCAAGTACAGCAGATAGGCCGAAACCACCATCTGTATCTTTTCCGATAGAAACGTGAGCAGTTACTTCTGTACTTTCTACTTTCACACGTTTTGTACGAATGACAAGTTGTAATGCACTATCGAAACAAGCTGCATAACCAGCTGCAAATAGTTGTTCTGGATTTGTTGCTTCTCCGCCTGCACCACCTAGTGCTTTCGGCATTTTTACATCAAGATTTAATATGCCATCATCTGAAACTACTTTCCCATTTCTTCCACCTGTTGCTGTTACTGAAGCAGTATATAATTTATCCATATTTATTCCCCTTTTCCATCATTAATTGTTTTCATTGTGTCAATCAGTTTATTTAGTTGAATTAATAAAGAGCGATATTCTTGCTCTGTAATTCCTAAGTTTGTAGCCATCGTTGTCGGTAATGAACAAGCCTTTTCCTTTAAATCTTTGCCCTGTTCTGTTAATTCAATACAAACTTTTCGCTCGTCTTCTTTGGAACGAACACGTTTTACAAGTTTTAATGATTCCATACGTTTTAACATAGGTGTTAACGTACCAGAATCTAAAAATAGACGTTCTCCAATTTCTTTTACTGTTAGTCCATCTTGCTCCCATAGTACGAGTAAAGTAATGTACTGGGGATACGTAATACCCATTTCTTCTAAATAAGGTCGATAAAAACGAGTAACCTCTCTAGAGCAGGCGTAAATAGAAAAACAAAGTTGGTTATCTAGATGCAAAGAGTCTTCTGTCATAAATAACTCCCTTCTAATTAAGTTGTGCAAAATTTAATTTTGTAAAACTAATATAACGAAAAAGAAATGCAATGTCAAATACATTGTATTGAGAAAGTCTTTGTTACATTTTGGAACAATCATACATATTTTCCTTCATGATGAAAGAAGATAGGGAAGATGATGTTATAATTTATATGGAATAGTTTCCATCACTTGATTATGAGGGCTTTTTTTGGTAACGTACAAATAGAGTTATTAATTTATAATCATTATAAAGTAGAAATTTTTTTATTAGTGTTACTGAATCTCCTTTATTACATACGGAGAATAATTAAAAAATAATCGGTTGTTCACACGATTGTCAGATTCATAAGAGGAAAGTTGTATTATGATAGTAGATAAAGTGATAAAACGGGTGAAGGGGGACATGCTGCGTGCATATTCTTGTTGTTAGTGTAAATTATCGAACAGCCCCTGTAGAATTTCGTGAGAAACTCACATTTCAGGCAGCAGAACTAGAGCGAGCGATGACTACATTACAAAATCAAAAGAGCGTGTTAGAGAATGTCATTGTGTCAACTTGTAATCGCACTGAGATTTATGCTGTTGTCGATCAATTACACACGGGACGGTATTATATTAAGAAGTTTTTAGCTGATTGGTTTCAGCTTGAAATAGAAGAAGTCGCGCCATATTTAACTATTTTTGAACAAGATGGCGCAATAGATCATTTATTCCGCGTAACGTGCGGTTTAGATTCAATGGTAGTCGGAGAAACGCAGATTTTAGGTCAAATAAAAGATAGCTTTTTAGAAGCGCAACAAGTTAAAGCAACAGGCACAATTTTTAATGAATTGTTTAAGCAAGTCATTACATTAGCAAAACGTGCCCACTCAGAAACAACAATCGGGGAAAGTGCAATGTCTGTTAGTTATGCTGCTGTTGAGCTTGGAAAGAAAATATTTGGCGAGTTAACAGATTGTCATGTGCTTATTCTTGGTGCTGGTAAAATGGGCGAACTTGCACTACAAAACTTATATGGAAGTGGTGCTCGTAAAGTAACAGTTATGAATAGGACGCTTTCGAAAGCAGAAGTAATGGCTGAGAAATATATGGGACATGCAAAATCGTTAAGCGAATTACAATGTGCATTATTAGAAGCAGATATTTTAATTAGTTCAACTGGTGCATCTGAGTATGTCATTACGAAAGAGATGATGACAAAGGTGGAGAAAATGCGCTCTGGTCGTCCATTATTTATGGTTGACATTGCAGTGCCGCGTGATATTGATCCAGCGATTGATGAGCTAGAAGGTTCTTTCTTGTATGATATTGATGATTTACAAGGAGTAGTGGAGGCAAACCGTGCTGAGCGTTTGAAAGAGGCAGAGAAAATTCAATTTATGATTGAAGAGGAAATTGTTCTGTTTAAAACGTGGTTAAGTACACTTGGTGTTGTTCCATTAATATCAGCTCTTCGTGATAAGGCACTTGCAATCCAAAGTGAAACGATGGTAAGCCTAGAGCGAAAAATACCAAACCTTAGTGATCGTGAGAAAAAAGTTATTAGTAAGCATACGAAAAGTATTATTAATCAATTATTAAAAGACCCAATTTTAGTAGCGAAAGAAATAGCTGCTGAAGAGGGAGCGAGCGAAAAATTAGCGTTATTTGCAAAGATTTTTGATTTAGAAACGGAAGAAGTAGAGAGTCGTGCGGAAGAAGTAGAACATAAAAGAGTGTGGACACCATCCGTTCCATCTTTATAATTTGGAAGGATGATCGGATGAGTTTTTTAAATAACAGTATTATTTATCATATTGCAATTATTTTATATGCTTGTAGCATTAGTTTATATTTTATAGATTATTTCCAAAGTAACCGAAAGGCGAACCGATTTGCTTTTTGGTTACTTGCGATTGTATGGGTCCTGCAGTCTATTTTTATGTTGCTTAGAGCTACAGATTCAGAAACGAATCCTATTTTAACTTTATTATCAGGGATTTATTTTTATGTTTGGTTATTGATTACGATGTCGTTAGTTATTAATCGATTTATGAGAATTGACTTTTTAGTCTTTTTTACAAATGTTGTAGCATTTGGCGTAAGCGCTTTTTCTATTTTTACACCGCTCGGAAAGATGTCGCCAGTACTTGCGGAACAATTAGTTTCAGAACTTGTATACGTGCATGTCGGTATGGCAATTATTTCTTACGCAACGTTTACTGTATCGTTCATTTTTTCTATTATGTATTTATTGCAATATCGCCTATTAAAAAAGAAAAAATGGAATGCGAGATTAAGAAGGTTAGGGAATTTACCGAAGCTAGAATCTATGTCTTACGGATTAAATTTATTTTCTGTTCCATTTTTCTTACTAGCAATTTTATTAGGATGTATATGGGGATATACAAAATTGGATAATTTCCATTGGTATGATACGAAAGTAATCGGATCTTTTGTCGTTCTATTTGTGTATTGCACAGGTTTATATTTACGAGCGGCAGATGTGTTGCAAGGTAAGAAAATTGTACAGTGGAATATCGGATCGTTTCTCGTAATGCTAGTAAACATTTTTCTATTAAGCAGTTTGTCCAATTTCCACTTTTGGTATTTATAATGAGGAGAGAGAATTATGCGCAAAATTATTGTAGGATCACGAAAGAGTAAACTAGCATTAACGCAAACAAACTGGTTTATTGATCAGTTAAAAGCCTTAGGTCTACCATATGAATTTGAAGTGAAAGAAATTGTCACAAAAGGTGATGTTATTTTAGATGTTACTCTTTCAAAAGTAGGCGGAAAAGGCTTGTTTGTGAAAGAGATTGAACATGCGCTACTTACGAAAGAAATTGATATGGCTGTACATAGTATGAAAGATATGCCGGCCGTACTTCCAGAAGGATTAATGATCGGTTGTACACCAAAGCGTGTTGACCCTCGTGATGCTTTTATCTCAAAAAGCGGAGCGTCGTTTAAAGAGTTAGCAGAAGGCGCTATTTTAGGTACGAGTAGTTTAAGACGTAGTGCACAGCTACTCGCTGCGAGACCAGACTTACAAGTGAAGTGGATTCGCGGAAATATCGATACACGTTTACGTAAATTAAAAGAAGAAGATTACGATGCAATTATTTTAGCGACAGCAGGATTACAAAGAATGGGCTGGGATAATGAAGTTATTACAGAACATTTAGATGAGACGTTATGTGTACCTGCTGTAGGACAAGGTGCATTAGCGATTGAGTGTCGTGAGGATGATAAGGATTTATTGCAGTTGTTAGCGCATATTAATGATACGATAACAGAAAGAACAGTGGCAGCGGAGCGAGTATTTCTTCATAAACTTGAAGGTGGATGCCAAGTTCCAATTGCTGGATATGCAACCCTTACAGAAAACGATGCAATCGAATTAACAGCTCTTGTCGGCTCTATGGATGGCTCTGTTTTATTAAAAGAGACAGTAGTGGGTACTAATCCTGAGGAAGTAGGGTTAGAGGCCGCGGACCGTTTAATTAAACAAGGCGCCAAAGAACTCATTCTTGCTGCAAATAAGGAGCAACAATAAATATGAACGCTCTCGCTGGAAAAACGGTATTGATTACACGTGCCCAGCATCAAGCGAAACAAATGAGTGTAGCAGTGAAAGAAAAGAGCGGAATTCCATTGGAAATTCCGCTTTTGCGTATGGAAGGTATGTCTCATAGGCAAATTCAACATATTGAAGAACAGCTACATTCATACGACTGGGTTATTTTTACGAGCAGAAATGGTGTAGCTTTTTTTCTAGATAGTTTAAAAAAGAAACTACCGCTAACCATTAGAATCGCTGCGGTAGGTGTGAAAACAAAATTAGAGTTAGAAAAAAGGGGCTATCAAGTTCATTTTGTTCCGACTTCATTTGTTGCAGAAGCATTTGCAGAAGAGTTTCTAAAAGAATTAAGTGGAAACGAACGTATTTTATTTCCGAAAGGGAATTTAGCAAGAGAGGTAATTCCGGTTGCACTTCGGGAAATTGGTGTTTCTCTAGATGAGCTAATCGTATACGGTACGAAAGTGAATATAGAAAAAAAGCAAGAACTTATAGCAGCATTGAAGTTAGGGAAAGTAGACATTATTACATTTACGAGCCCTTCAACTGTTACTAGTTTTGTTCGTTTACTTGAGGGTACAAACTGGAGAGAATGGACAAAAAAATGTACAATTGCTTGTATAGGACCTATTACGGAAAAAGAGGCAAGTCTTTATTTTCCGTCTGTTATTGTGCCGAAAGAGTACACTGTAGAAGCATTACTACAATATGTTTGTGAATCTATAAAATGAAAGAATGGGGATAGAAATCTATGAACTCTTTACAATTTAATCGTCATCGTCGTTTAAGACAAAGCGGGGGCATGCGTGCACTTGTGCGTGAAACGTTTTTACATACGGAAGATTTTATTTACCCTATTTTTGTATTAGAAGGTGAAAATGTTCGTAATGAAGTTCCTTCTATGCCGGGCGTATATCAAATGTCTTTAGATTTATTGCAAACTGAAATGCAAGAAGTTGTTGATTTAGGTATTCGTTCTGTTATTGTATTTGGTTTACCTGCTGAAAAGGATGAAGTTGGATCATCAGCATATTGTGATCATGGAATTGTACAACGTGCTATTCAGCAAATTAAAGGTGATTTCCCTGAGCTAGTAGTAGTTGCAGATACATGTTTATGTCAATTTACAAGCCATGGTCATTGCGGTGTAATTGAAGATGGGATTATTTTAAATGACGAGTCTCTTGCAGTTCTTGCGAAAACAGCTGTAAGTCAAGCGAAAGCAGGAGCGGATATTATTGCGCCATCAAACATGATGGACGGCTTCGTAACAGCAATTCGTCATGCATTAGACGAAAATGGTTTTGGACACGTGCCAGTTATGTCGTACGCTGTGAAATATTCATCAGCATTTTATGGACCATTCCGTGATGCTGCGCACGGTGCACCGCAATTTGGTGACCGTAAAACATATCAAATGGATCCGGCAAACCGTATGGAAGCATTCCGTGAAGCAGAATCAGATGTAATGGAAGGTGCAGATTTCTTAATCGTAAAACCAGCTCTTTCTTACTTAGATATCGTTCGTGATGTGAAAAATAACTTTAATTTACCAGTTGTCGCTTATAATGTAAGTGGTGAATATTCGATGATTAAAGCGGCAGCGCAAAATGGTTGGATTAATGAAAAAGAAGTTGTTCTTGAAAAATTAATTAGTATGAAACGTGCAGGGGCAGATTTAATTATTACGTATCATGCAAAAGATGCAGCAAGATGGTTACAAGAAGGAGGCGCTAAATAATGAAAAAGTTTGATAAGTCAATTGCAGCGTTTGAAGAGGCGCAAGACTTAATGCCTGGTGGCGTAAATAGCCCGGTTCGTGCCTTTAAGTCTGTTGGGATGAATCCGTTGTTTATGGAGCGTGGAAAAGGCTCTAAAGTATATGATATCGATGGGAATGAATACATCGACTACGTATTATCATGGGGTCCTTTAATTCATGGTCATGCAAATGATCGTGTTGTAGAAGCGTTAAAATCTGTTGCTGAAAGAGGTACAAGCTTCGGTGCACCAACAGAAATTGAAAATAAATTAGCAAAACTTGTTATTGAGCGCGTGCCATCAATTGAGATTGTGCGTATGGTTAACTCTGGAACGGAAGCAACAATGAGTGCACTACGTTTAGCTCGTGGTTATACAGGTCGTAATAAAATCTTGAAATTTATTGGTTGTTACCACGGTCATGGTGATTCGTTATTAATTAAAGCTGGTTCTGGTGTGGCGACTTTAGGTTTACCAGATAGTCCTGGTGTACCAGAAGGGGTAGCGAAAAATACGATTACAGTAGCTTATAACGATTTAGAAAGCGTAAAATACGCGTTTGAACAATTCGGTGATGATATTGCTTGTGTAATTGTAGAACCAGTAGCAGGAAATATGGGGGTTGTTCCTCCGCAGCCTGGATTTTTAGAAGGTCTTCGTGAAGTAACAGAACAAAACGGTGCATTGCTTATTTTTGATGAAGTAATGACAGGGTTCCGAGTAGCTTATAATTGTGGCCAAGGTTATTATGGCGTAACGCCTGATTTAACATGCCTAGGTAAAGTAATCGGTGGTGGTTTACCGGTAGGAGCATACGGTGGTAAAGCAGAAATTATGCGCCAAGTTGCGCCAAGCGGACCGATTTACCAAGCTGGTACTTTATCAGGTAATCCACTTGCAATGGCGGCAGGTTATGAAACGTTAGTACAGTTAACGCCAGAATCATATGTAGAATTTGAGCGTAAAGCTGAAATGTTAGAAGCTGGATTACGTAAAGCAGCTGAAAAACATGGCATTCCGCATCATATTAACCGTGCAGGCTCTATGATTGGTATTTTCTTTACAGATGAACCCGTTATTAATTACGATGCAGCAAAATCTTCAAACTTAGAATTCTTTGCGGCTTACTATCGTGAAATGGTAGAACAAGGTGTATTCTTACCACCATCTCAATTCGAAGGTTTATTCTTATCGACAGCACATAGTGATGCAGATATTGAAGCGACGATTGCAGCAGCTGAAATTGCAATGTCAAAATTAAAAGCGTAGTGTATTAGAGAAAATCGCTCTCCATAAGGGGAGCGATTTTTTTTATTCATAAAGTAAGCTTCCCACACATAAATCTGTAATGACATATAGTTTGGGAGGGGGAAAAGAAGTGGCTACAGATCATTCATTACGATTTTCATTAAAAGAATCTGTGTGGTTCCAAAAAGGACAGGAAGTCGAAGAACTTTTGTCAATTTCGTTAGATCCAGACGTTGAGATAGAAGAGCTTGATCATGAAGTAATCGTGAGAGGACAATTAGATTTAACGGGAGAGTATGTTGCACGAAAAGATGATTCCGCGTATTCATTAAGAGAACTATCGCCAGCAAAGTCAATTGATTATGTAGAAACAAGAGAAGATGGGGTTAATGAACTTGTTCATTCCTTTCCACTTGAAATATCAATTCCGAGAAATCGAGTGAAAGTAATTGAAGAGCTATATGTATCAATCGAGGAATTTGATTGTGAATTAAAGGAAAATGGTTGCTTACAATTATTAGCGGATATATCTATTACCGGTTTGTGTGATGAAGAGAGAAGCGAGGATGAAGTTGAAGAGGAAGAAACGGTGTATGCTGAGTTAGAAGAAGATTCAGCGCAAGAGGATGAAAATAGACCGGCGCCGCATGTAGAAGAACCAGCATATAAGGAATCAGATGAGTGGGAAGATTACGCATTTGAACCGTTCCAATTAGAGGAAAGAAAAGAGCAGGAATTAGAAGAAGAGAAAATAGAAGAACATGAATTTGTGGAACGTGAAGAGGAGCAAGAAACAACGCCGCAATTTGAACTGTTCGGACGAAAAGATTTCAAGAAAGAAAAAGCGAAAAAGCAGGAAGAACAAGAAGAAGAGTACTCACAGCGAGATGAAAATGCGCTTTATTTAACAAAACTATTTACGAAAGAACCGGAAGAAGAATTTACAAAGTTAAGAATGTATTTCGTGCAAGAAGGGGATACAATTGAATCTATTGCAGACCGTTATGAAACGTCTGTACAAAATTTATACCGTGTCAATCAAACAGAAGATATATTTTTAAATACGGGGCAAATTATTTATATTCCCGTTTCAAGGGTAAAGGCGAAATAAGGAAGTGAGTGTTTTCACTCACTTCCTTTCTTAGAGGCTATGTTTTGAATAGAAAGGGTTATTCGTATGGATATTGAGTTGCGAAATCACTATGAACCTATCGTGAGGCAATATAGATTGGATACGCAGCATATGGAAGAGCACGGAAATGTAATGAAAATTTATACGAATCAAGGTCCATATGCACTCAAGAAAATAGAAGGCAGAAAGTTAGAGCGGAATAACTTTCTGCATCATATTCAATATTTGAAGGAGAAAGGTTTTTCAAATTATGTACCTATATATCATGCGACGGATGGAAGTTATATTTTAAGTGACGGGACGTATAATTATTATTTAATGCCTTGGTTAGAACGTGCAGAAGGAAACGGTGAGGACAATGATCAATACCATAAAATGTTTCAGACACTTGGAACGTTGCATCAAAAAACTGTGAAGGAAGAAACGTATACGGAAGAAGATTTAGAAAAACATTATACAAGTATATCCGATCGTTGGGAAAATGATGGTGAGATGTTAGAAGAGTTTCTCGTAGAATCTGAATCAAAATGGTATATGTCCCCGTTTGAATTGCAATATTGTACGTACTATCATCATGTAATGAGAGCGCGTGAATTTGCAACGAAGCAATTAAATGAGTGGAACGATGCGATGAAAGAAAAGGAGAAAACGCGTATTACTTTTGTGCATGGTAATGTGTCACTGAATCATTTTTTATTTGACTATGAACGGAATGGCTATTTTATTAGTTTAGAAAAATCGAAGTTTGCAACGCCTGTGCAAGATATAGTAGGTTTTTATTCACGGTCTTTAAACACATATCCAATCGCAAGAAGTGATCGGTTTGAATGGTTTCAAATTTATCAAAAAAATTTCCCTTTTACGAAAGAAGAGCAACTACTTATGTTTGCGTATATGACGTATCCATCGCAATTTATTCGGCAAATCCAGTCTTATAAGAAAAGAAGAGATAATCGTAACGAGGAAAATGAACTGCGCGGAGTAAAGAGTTTGCAACAATCGCATTGGCTCGTTAGCAATATAGAATATTTCCTGTCACAATTACAAGCTGCCCAGCAAGGGAACGGATAAAGTAAACATTCCCCGCTGATGATTAGCCTTCACTAATTGGGCGTTTACGGGCACCAGGGCTCCCATCTAACTTCTTTGCTTCAGCTGAGTTTTGAGGTGGAGGTCTTACTGCCCACAAATAGCGGGGTAAAGAAGATAAGTAGAGGATTCTACTTATCTTCTTTTTGGCACCAAAAGCTGTAGTTTTAAATTTATCTTGACGAATAAGGTTTCGTTTTTTACACTATTGTATATAATAATTAACAATCATATAAATGCCTTGAAGGGGAAGAGTATAACATGAAACGTCTTCAGAGAGGAGAATCATTAGCTGGGAGATTCTCTAGATAGTTATGTTAGAAGGTAGCCCTGGAGCATCTTTTCTGAACGGAATAGTTCTTATTAGGAAAAGACGGATTTGTCCGTTATCAAATTAAGAGTATAAGCAAATTATGAATTTGTTTGTAAATAAAGGTGGTACCGCGATGTCCCTCGTCCTTTTTGGATGAGGGACATTTTTTATTTTAAGGAGGGAAAATAATGTCAAACACGGAAAAGAATTTACCAACTAAATATGATCATATGTCCGTTGAAGAAGGCCTTTATCAATGGTGGCTTGAAGGCAAATATTTTGAAGCAACAGGAGACGAGAAGAAACAACCGTATACAATTGTAATTCCACCTCCAAACGTAACTGGTAAGTTACACTTAGGTCATGCTTGGGATACAACTCTTCAAGATATTTTAACTCGTACGAAGCGTATGCAAGGATACGATGTACTATGGCTTCCAGGAATGGACCATGCTGGTATCGCAACACAAGCGAAAGTAGAAGGAAAACTTCGTGAAGAAGGTATTTCACGTTACGATCTTGGCCGTGAAAAATTCCTTGAAAAAGCTTGGGAGTGGAAAGAAGAGTACGCTTCTCACATTCGTCAACAATGGGGGAAAGTTGGTTTAGGACTAGACTATTCTCGTGAACGCTTCACATTAGACAAAGGTTTATCAGATGCGGTTAATAAAGTATTCGTTCAATTATACGAAAAAGGCTTAATTTACCGTGGTGAATATATCATCAACTGGGATCCAGCAACACGTACAGCTCTTTCTGATATTGAAGTAATTCATAAAGAAGTTCAAGGTGCATTCTACCATATGAACTATCCGTTAACAGATGGTTCTGGTCACATTCGTCTTGCTACTACTCGTCCAGAAACGATGCTTGGTGATACAGCAGTAGCAGTTCATCCAGAAGACGATCGTTACAAACATTTAATCGGAAAAACAGTTACACTTCCAATCGTAGGCCGTGAGATTCCGATTATTGCTGATGAGTACGTAGAAAAAGATTTCGGAACGGGCGTTGTAAAAATTACGCCAGCTCATGACCCGAATGACTTTGAAGTAGGTAACCGTCATGACTTACCACGCATCTTAGTAATGAACGAAGATGGATCGATGAACGAAAAAGCTGGTAAGTATAACGGTATGGATCGTTTCGAATGCCGTAAAGAATTAGTAAAAGACTTACAAGAAGCTGGCGTATTAGTAGAAATCGAGCCACATATGCATTCAGTAGGTCATAGTGAGCGTAGCGGTGCGGTTGTTGAGCCTTATTTATCAACACAGTGGTTCGTAAAAATGGCTCCACTTGCTGAAAAAGCAGTAGCGCTTCAACAAAAAGAAGAAGAAAAAGTAACGTTCGTACCAGAGCGTTTTGAAAACACATATTTACGTTGGATGGAAAATATTCATGACTGGTGTATTTCTCGTCAATTATGGTGGGGACACCGTATTCCAGCTTGGTACCATAAAGAAACTGGTGAAGTATACGTAGGTACAGAAGCACCAGCAGATATTGAAAACTGGAATCAAGATAACGATGTACTTGATACATGGTTCAGTTCAGCATTATGGCCATTCTCCACACTTGGTTGGCCAAATGAAGATTCAGCAGACTTCAAACGTTACTATTCAACAGATGCACTAGTAACGGGTTATGATATCATCTTCTTCTGGGTATCTCGTATGATTTTCCAAGGTTTAGAGTTTACAGGCGAGCGTCCATTTAAAGATGTATTAATTCACGGTTTAGTTCGTGACGAGCAAGGTCGTAAAATGAGTAAATCTCTTGGTAACGGTATTGATCCAATGGATGTTATCGAGAAGTACGGTGCAGATGCAATGCGTTTCTTCTTATCAACAGGAAGTGCACCAGGTCAAGATTTACGTTTCAGCATGGAAAAAGTAGAATCTACTTGGAACTTCATTAATAAAATTTGGAACGCATCACGTTTCGTATTAATGAACATGGATGATATGAAGTATGAAGAAATCGATTTAACTGGTGAAAAATCAGTTGCGGATAAGTGGATCTTAACTCGCTTAAACGAAACAATCGAAAGCGTAACACGTAACATGGATAAATATGAGTTCGGTGAAGCTGGTCGTTCATTATACAACTTCATTTGGGACGATTTCTGTGATTGGTATATTGAAATGGCGAAACTTCCACTATACGGTGAAGATGAAGCAGCTAAGAAAACAACTCGTTCTATTTTAGCTTACGTATTAGATCAAACAATGCGTCTATTACACCCATTCATGCCATTCGTAACAGAGAAAATTTGGCAACATTTACCGCATGAAGGCGAGTCTATTACAGTAGCTGCGTGGCCAACAGTTCGCGAAGATTTACAAGATACGGAGGCTGCGGCAGAAATGCACCTTCTAGTTGATATCATTCGCTCTGTTCGTAACATCCGTGCAGAAGTAAATACGCCAATGAGCAAAAAAGTTCAAATGCAAATTAAAGCAAAAGATGAGGCTGTACTTGCTCAACTTACGAAAAATAGCTCTTACATTGAGCGTTTCTGTAACCCAAGCGAATTAACAATTCAAACGGACTTACAAGCGCCAGAAAAAGCAATGACTGCAATCGTATCAGGTGCAGAGTTATTCTTACCGTTAGCTGATCTTATCAATCTTGATGAAGAGAGAGCTCGTCTTGAGAAAGAACTTGAGAAGTTCGATAAAGAAGTAGAACGTGTACAGAAGAAACTTTCTAACCAAGGTTTCGTAGCGAAAGCTCCTGCAGCGGTTATTGAAGGAGAGCGTGCGAAAGAGCAAGATTACCTAGAAAAACGCGAAGCAGTTCGTCAACGTCTAGCAGATCTTGAAAAGTAAAAATATTTTTAGAGACTCACTATATTGGTGAGTCTCTTTTCTTTGCGTATAATAGAACTATGAAAGTTGTCTTTTGAAAGGGGAAAAGCATACGTGATACATACATACGAAGAAGCGATAGGGTGGATTCATAGCCGATTGAAATTTGGTATTAAACCAGGATTAGAAAGAATGAATTGGATGCTAGAAGAGCTCGGAAATCCAGAGCGTCATATAAAATGTGTTCATCTTGCTGGTACAAATGGAAAAGGTTCAACGTTAACATATATGCGTTACATGTTAGAAGGCGCGAAATATAAGGTAGGAACGTTTACCTCTCCTTACATCGAATCATTTAATGAACGCATTAGTGTGAATGGAACACCAATTGCAGACGAAGAGATTACTGAACTTGTAAAGCTGGTAAAACCAGTCGTGGAAAAACTAGATGAAACGGATTTAGGGGAAGCGACAGAGTTTGAAATTATTACTGTTATGGCGATTTGCTATTTCGGCAAATTCAATTTCTGTGATGTTGTTTTATTTGAAACAGGGCTTGGTGGACGTTTTGATTCTACCAATGTTATACACCCTGTTCTCACGATTATTACGAATATCGGTCACGATCATATGCATATTTTAGGAAATACACTAGGAGAAATTGCATATGAAAAGGCGGGGATTATTAAGTCTGGCGTGCCGGTAATTACTGGTGTACAAGATGAAGAAGCTTTGCAAGTCATTCAAAATGTTTCAAAGGAAAATCATGCAAACTTATACGAGATGGGCAACCATTTTACAGCATTACATAAACAGTCTAGTGAAGATGGAGAACAGTTCGATTTCACTTGTCCTTTCGCCTCTTTTGAAGATGTGCGAATCACAATGAAAGGCAGCCACCAAGTAGGAAACGCAGCACTTGCGCTTATGGCAGTCATGTATGTAAAAACATACTTATCATTTTTAATTGAGGAAGAAGAAATAAGAACTGGATTACAGGAAGCGTATTGGGTGGGGCGCTTTGAAAAACTGCAAAGTAATCCAGATATTATTATAGATGGTGCTCATAATCCAGAAGGTATCGAAAGCCTTGTGAAAACAGTAGAAGCGCATTACAAAGATAAAAATGTAATAGTGTTATTTACTGCCCTTGGTGATAAACAATTACATAACATGGTAGGCCAATTAGAAACCATTGCAGATGAAATTATTTTTACAACATTCGCCTTTGATCGTGCTATTTCTGCTGATAAGCTTGCATCATATTCACAGAAAGAATCAAAATTAGTTTTTGAAAATTGGAAAGAGGCAATTGATACAAAAGTTGAAATGATAGCAGAAAATGATGTTTTTATCATAACAGGTTCTCTTTATTTCATTTCTGAAGTACGAAAATATATTTGCGAGAAAAACTAGATAGTCTTTGCTATCTAGTTTTTTTGTTCTACAAATGAAGTCAAATGCATACATATAAGATAAATATATAGGGTTATTTGGCGAATTCCTCTGACAAATATCTCGTTTTTTTATGAAATGAATATGATATGATGCGGACAACGATAAGAGGTGAGGTGTGAGTGTATGGACAAGCAATCACGAACGATCTCAGTGAAAGTGAATGGAACAGAAGCGAAGTATGAGGAAAAAAAGAAAGATGAATTTGAATGGATGGTAGTAGAAAGTGAACGACCGAAAAATGTTGTTCCGTTTCAAAAAGCGAAATCAATGTCTGTGGAAAAATACCGAAAGAAGTGGAGTAATACATTAATTGTAATCGTTGCAACTGCAATCATTATCGGTACGGCGTTTGGAATGGGGATGCTTCATTTACTTACTGGACAAGGAACGACAGGAGGAAGTGAAGTGACAGCTTCAAGGCCGACTGGAAATGGAGAATCAAAGGTGGGTGGAACGGCAGAACAAACACCAGCACCGAAAGAAGAAAAACAAAAAGCACAAGCAGGAACTTCATTGGATCCAATGAAATTATTTTTTGTTCAAGGGGGGCTTTATTCTTCTGAAGAAAAGGGACAGGCAGCTCTTGAAGAATGGAAAGGCAATGGGGGCATTGGTGCTTTGAGACCGAGCGGTGATAAGTATGCAATAGTTGTTGGTATTGCTAGCGATGAACAGTCTATAAATCAATTAATGACTAAGTATAAAAATGATGGTGTCTCCGTTTTAAAAAAGAACTGGGATATAACAGATAAAGCATTGCTGAAAGATGATAAAGAAGTAGGAACATTTTTAACAAAAGTGCAGCCATTATACACTCATTTAGCAAAATATGCTTCTAGCGTACAAGTTGGTGGAAAAAGCAGCGCAAAAGATATAGAAGTAATTGAAAAAGAATGGAAAAAGGTTGAAAAAGAAGGGAAAAGTATGAAACAAGAAGAAGCAAAGAAACTGTATATGTATACGTCGGTAGCTGTACAAACAGTAAAAGATGGGAAGATGGATAAGGAATCTTTGGCGAAATTAAATCAAGTTATTATTGATGGTTTACTCTCGTATGAAAAAATTGTTTCGTAGAAAGTGAAATGATAGGATAATAAAATGAGTAAGAAAGAAGTACATGTACTTCTTTCTTTTCTTTTGAATTTAGAGCAAAGTGCTTTCTCTATGACAGGAATATAATCGTATGCAATAAAGAAGTGTTATTTTAGTTAGAGAAATTAATATTTCTTTCATTTGTGGGCAAACTATTCCTTTGATACGATTAATATAAATTGTTCTGCTTCATGTGAGAAAGGAAGGAGAAAATATGAGAAAAATAATTTTAGCTTCAGGGTCACCTCGGAGGAAGGAATTGCTTGAGTTAGCTAGTGTGCCATTTGAAATCGTTGTAAGTGAAGTAGAGGAAACAATTGGTGCATATTCATCGCCTTCTGATATTGTAATGT
Organism: Bacillus cereus group sp. MYBK14-1; assembly: GCF_051916885.1. Taxonomy (NCBI): domain Bacteria; kingdom Bacillati; phylum Bacillota; class Bacilli; order Caryophanales; family Bacillaceae; genus Bacillus; species Bacillus cereus group sp. MYBK14-1. The sequence continues at coordinate 234,823 of NZ_JBQAHM010000007.1, forward strand.
CGCTTGCCTTGCAAAAAGCATCAGCGGTGGCAGAAAATAATAGTGATCACATTGTGTTAGGTGCAGATACAATTGTTACATATGAGTCGCGTATTCTTGGTAAGCCTTCTAATGAGGATGAGGCGAAAGAGATGTTGCAATTACTATCAGGGAAAACACATGAAGTGTATACAGGTGTTGCAATTATAGCAAAAGAAAAAACGGTTACTTTTTATGAGCGTACAGAAGTTACATTTTGGGAGTTAACAGAAGAGGAAATTGATACATACGTCGCGTCGAAAGAACCTTTTGATAAAGCCGGTAGTTATGGGATTCAAGGTAAAGGATCTATTTTCGTTCAAAATATTCAAGGGGACTACTATAGTGTAGTTGGCTTACCAATTGCACGTCTCGTTCGGGAATTAAAACAATTTGATATTGATGTAACCCATGCGTAAAATTGCATGGGGTTTTCTTTGAGAGAACAAATAAAGGGGTGGAGAGATGAACGGTATTCGTGATGTTGTAAGAGAAGAACAGCCACGGGAGCGTTTATTGTTAGAAGGTGCTGGAAGTTTATCAAATCGAGAGCTTCTCGCAGTGTTACTCAGAACAGGTTCTAAAGAAGAAACAGTTTTAAAGTTGTCAGATAAAATTTTACATCAATTTGATGGCTTACGTATGTTGAAAGATGCAACATTAGAAGAGCTAATTAGTATACATGGTATTGGGATTTCAAAGGCATCGCAACTTATGGCAGCCTTTGAACTAGGCAGAAGAATGGTACGTTTAGAATATCAAAATAGATATAGTATTCGAAGTCCAGAAGATTGTGCGAAATACATGATGGAAGAAATGCGTTTTTTACAACAAGAGCATTTTGTTTGTTTATATTTAAATACAAAAAATCAAGTTATACATAGGCAAACGATCTTTATTGGAAGTTTAAACACGTCAATTGTACACCCGAGAGAAGTTTTTAAAGAAGCCTTCCGTCGTGCAGCAGCCTCTATCATATGTCTTCATAACCATCCCTCAGGAGATCCCACGCCGAGCCGTGAAGATATTGCAGTAACAAAACGCTTAGTAGAATGCGGCCAGATTATCGGAATTGAAGTGCTTGATCATATTATAATAGGTGACCATAAATTCGTGAGTTTAAAGGAAAAAGGTCATATTTAAGACTATGCTTTTTACTTATTTTGTTTTATAATGTGATTTATGAGTTTTTTGTAGAAATTTATCTACAAAAAGGATAAAGATATAAAAAACGTACTGTTTTTATAATATAAAGTAAGAAAAAATGAGTCCGTGAAAACAAGAAAGGAAGATAAATAATATGTTTGGATTTGGTGGATTTACTCGCGATCTTGGAATAGACTTAGGAACTGCGAACACGCTTGTATATGTAAAAGGAAAAGGTGTAGTTTTACGTGAACCTTCAGTAGTTGCGTTACAAACTGATACGAAACAAATCGTTGCTGTAGGTAGCGATGCAAAACAAATGATTGGTCGTACACCAGGGAACGTTGTGGCACTTCGCCCGATGAAAGACGGTGTAATTGCTGATTATGAAACAACTGCAACAATGATGAAATATTACATTCAACAAGCTCAAAAATCAAACGGTTTCTTCTCACGTAAGCCGTATGTAATGGTATGTGTACCATCTGGTATTACAGCTGTAGAAAGACGTGCAGTAATCGATGCGACTCGTCAAGCGGGTGCTCGTGATGCTTATCCTATCGAAGAGCCATTTGCAGCAGCAATTGGTGCAAACTTACCTGTTTGGGAACCAACTGGTAGTATGGTTGTTGATATCGGTGGCGGTACAACAGAAGTTGCAATTATTTCTCTAGGTGGTATTGTAACAAGCCAGTCAGTCCGTGTTGCTGGTGATGATATGGACGATTCAATCATTCAGTACATTAAGAAAAGCTATAACTTAATGATCGGTGAAAGAACAGCTGAAGCATTAAAATTAGAAATTGGTTCTGCAGGCGAGCCAGAAGGTATCGAGCCTATGGAAATTCGCGGTCGTGATTTAGTAAGTGGTTTACCAAAAACAGTACTAATTCAGCCAGAAGAAATTGCAGATGCATTAAAAGATACAGTAGATGCGATTGTAGAATCAGTTAAAAATACGTTAGAAAAAACTCCACCTGAATTAGCGGCTGATATTATGGACCGCGGTATCGTATTAACAGGTGGCGGGGCATTACTACGTAATTTAGATAAAGTAATTAGTGAAGAAACGAAAATGCCAGTTCTTGTTGCAGAAGATCCATTAGATTGCGTAGCAATTGGAACAGGTAAAGCATTAGACAATATCGATCTTTTCAAAACTGCTGCTCGATAATATTGCAAAATAAAAATCAGTGAAATTAAGAGGGTGTGAACGTGCCACAGTTTTTCTTAAACAAAAGATTAATTGTTTTGTTGGTTAGTATTATTCTTCTCGTGGCATTGATTGGAATCTCATTGAAAGAACGGAACAGTTTAACATGGCCAGAGCAGTTTGTTAAAGATACTGTCGGTGTTGTAGAACGTGTATTCCAAAAGCCAGCGAAATACGTAGCTGGATTCTTCGAAAATGTAGAGGATGTAAAGCGCACGTATGAAGAGAATAAAGAATTAAAAGCAAAATTAGATAATTATGCAGGTCTATCAGGGAAAGTAAAACAATTAGAAGATGATAACAAGAAGTTACAAGAGCTAACTGGTAAAAAAGAGTTAAATAGCGGGTATACTGAAATTCCAGCTACTGTTGTTTCTCGTAATCCAGATAAATGGTACGATTTAATTGGAATTGATAAAGGGGCACAGCAAGGAATTAAAAAAGATATGGCTGTAGTAACTTCACAAGGGTTAGTTGGAAGAGTGAAAAGTGTATCTCAGTTTACATCATCAGTAGAATTACTAAGTTCTATGAGCCGAACAAATCGCGTTTCTGCTATTGTACAAGGGCAAGAGAAAATCTTTGGATTGATTGAAGGTTATGACAAAGAAAAGCAATTACTTCTTTTCACAAAGATTGGCTCTGATGCACCGGTAGAGAAAGATCAACTAGTTGTAACATCTGGACTGGGTGATATTTTCCCGAAAGGTCTTGTAATTGGAAAAATCGTTGAAGTTCAGCCGGATGCATATGGCTTAACAAAAACAGCTTATGTAAAACCTGCCGCTGATTTAAATGACGTAGAGCATATTACGGTTGCTAAACGTGCAACACCTTCAGCGCCATTAGAATAGGAGGAGAAGAAGAGATGATGAAGATATTAAAAAGAGCAGCTCTTCCTCTTTTGCTCCTTTTTGTGTTTCTATTTGAAAATATGTTTGCTACTGTTGTTCCAACGGATGTATTTTGGAAAGACAGCATAGCAGCACCGCATTTCTTTATAATCGTCTTATGTTTTATTACAGTGTATTATAGTCCGGTCCAAGGGATTTATTACGGACTATTATTTGGCTTCTTATTTGATACCGTATACACAGAACTTGTCGGGATATATATTTTTGCTTATCCGATTTTAGCTTATTTAGTATATAGTGTGATGAAAGTACTACAATTGAATTTATTTATTGTTGTTTCTATCATATTAGCTAGCGTTGTAGCACTAGAGTATTATGTGTATGGATTCTTAACTTTATTAGGACGTACTCATATGCCAGCGTATGTCTTTTTCACAGATCGTCTCCTTTCTACTTTATTGTTAAATGCTATTTTCTTATTGATAGTTTGTTTCCCACTGAGACGATATATAGTGCGTCTTTCAAAAGCGATGGAAGAAAAAGAAAAAAGGATTTTCTAATTTTATGTCGAATTGAATCGGTGGGGTGAACTTTAGTGGAAGAAAAAAAGCAACAAAATGTAACGATAAAAGGGACAAAAGATGGGATAACGCTTCATTTAGATGATTGTTGTTCATTCTCAGAATTATTGATGGAATTAGACGAAAAACTTTCTACACATTACTACGATGGTGATGGGCGCTCTTTAATTGAAGTGCATGTGAAAGTAGGAAATCGTTATTTAACAGAAGTCCAACAAGAAGAGATTCGTACGTTAATTCGTAATAAAAAGAATCTTGTTGTGGATTCAATTGAAAGTGATGTTATCACTAAAGCAGAAGCAATAGCTTGGAAAGAAGAAACAGAAATTGTCCCTATTTCCAAAATTGTTCGCTCTGGACAAGTTTTACATGTAAAAGGAAATTTGTTGTTAATTGGAGATGTTAATCCAGGCGGAACGGTTATCGCTGGGGGGAATATTTTTGTCGTAGGATCATTAAGAGGAATTGCACATGCTGGGTATTATGGGGATTCGGATGCTGTAATCGCTGCATCTGTTATGAACCCGATGCAACTTCGAATTAGTGATGTGGCAATGCGGGCTCCGGAAGAGAAAGAAGACGGAGCGGAGGCGGCAGAATGTGCGTATATTAATGAGAACAATCACATTGTTGTCGATCGCCTGCAACTTCTCACTCATCTTAGACCTAATTTAACAAAGTTAGAAAGGGGAATTGTATAGCTGTGGGAGAGGCAATAGTAATTACATCTGGAAAAGGCGGAGTAGGTAAAACTACTACATCTGCGAACATTGGTACGGCCCTAGCGTTATCTGGAAAGAAAGTGTGCTTAATTGACACAGATATCGGTCTTCGAAATTTAGACGTAGTAATGGGGCTGGAAAATCGTATTGTATTTGATCTTGTTGATGTCGTTGAAGGGCGTTGCCGTTTACCTCAGGCTCTTATTAAAGACAAACGTTTTGATGATCTTTATTTATTACCTGCAGCACAAACGAGTGATAAATCAGCGGTAACACCTGAACAAATGGATGAATTAATACAAGTATTACGTCAAGATTATGATTACATATTAATCGATTGTCCTGCGGGGATTGAGCAGGGATTTAAAAATGCGGTAGCTGGTGCGGATAAAGCAATCGTTGTTACGACTCCAGAAGTATCCTCAATGCGTGATGCGGATCGTATTATTGGGCTTTTAGAAAAAGAGGATATTGAACCACCCAAACTTGTTATTAACCGTGTACGTAGTCATATGCTTCATGAACAGGATATGTTAGATGTTGATGAAATTGTACGTACATTGTCAATCGAGCTTCTTGGTGTTGTCGAAGATGACGATGAAGTTATTCGAGCTACAAATACAGGTGAACCTGTGGCGTTGCAACCAAGCGGAAAAGCAGCGTTGGCTTATCGTAATATTGCAAGACGCTTGTTAGGTGAGAATGTACCATTACAAGCATTTGAACAAGAAAAGGTATCGGTATTTGCAAAGGTGAAAAACTTCTTTGGAATCCGTTAAGAGCACTTCGCACATATGCGAGGTGCTTTCTTTTTTCTTCACACGAATATCTTTCTTTCTTAGCTCATACATATGTACAAACTGTATACAACTGTTTCTAATGAAATTAGCTTAACGAAAGAAAGGAGACAGTATGAAGAATAGACGCGTAGAAGAAATTAAAAAGCGGATTGCAAAAAGGAAGGCCGAGCAAGAAAGGATGGAGGAAGAGCAGTATTTTAACGGAGGGAATTTTGATAGTGAAGCAGTATTTATTGAAGATGGAGAAAAGGAAATGCATCCTTTATTTCGAAAGGAAGTCTTTTTCTTCAAAGTTTTATTATCAGCAATATTAGTTCTTTCGGTTGCTATTTTATATAAGAATGCTCCTTCTTCATTCAATGGAGCTAAAGCTGTTACAGAAAAAGTGATGAAAGAGGAATTTCAGTTTGCTACTGTAGCGAAATGGTACGAAAAGCAATTTGGAAAACCGCTTGTATTCTATTCGCCGAACGAGAAAAAAGAAGGAAGTATTCAGCAAAAAGATTATGCAATTCCTGCTTCTGGAAAGGTAATGCAAGGGTTTCAAAAAAATGGCCAAGGTGTATTTGTCCAAACAGCTACAAATGCAAAAGTGGAGTCAGTAAATGAAGGGTTAGTTGTTTTTGCAGGCAAGAAAGAGGAACTTGGAAATACAGTTCAAATTCAACATGCAGATGGTACGGAGTCATGGTATGCAAACTTAAACGATATGTCAGTGAAATTATATGATTACGTTTCAAAGAAACAAAAAATTGGAACGGTGAGTAATGATACAAATGATAAAAATGGAAAGTTTTATTTCGCGATAAAAAAGAATGAGAAATTTATTGATCCGATCCAGGTGATATCATTTGATTAAATATAGGGACGTTTTAACGAAAATTTCCGTGCATCCATTATTTTGGGTTATTATTGTCATTGGTATTTTTACTGCGCGTTTTAAAGAGTTACTACTGTTATTTTGTATTGTTCTTATTCATGAACTTGGGCATGCTTTTGCAGCAGCACACTATAATTGGCGTATAAAAAGAATTCAGCTTTTGCCGTTTGGTGGCGTTGCCGAGCTTGAGGAACATGGTAATAAGTCATTGAAAGAGGAACTTGTTGTCGTAATTGCAGGACCGATTCAACATGTTTGGATGATGCTGGTAGGTTATATGTTGTTCAAAGCTGGTTGGCTGAATGCAGATTTATATTATTTCTTCATGTGGAATAATATAATTATTTTAGCATTCAATTTACTTCCTATTTGGCCGTTAGATGGCGGGAAAGTATTGTTTAATGTATTATCATATCGTTTCCCTTATTTACAAGCACATGAAAAGATGATGCAATTGTCATGTGTTTTTTTTAGTGTAATATTAGGATGGCAGTTACTTTGGAATAGTAACAATATTATGATGTGGGTACTACTCATATTTTTAGCAGTGTCATTATATCAAGAGTGGAAACAAAGACGGTATGCATTTATGCGTTTTTTATTAGAACGTTATTATGGAAACAAAAGAGGAATCGAAAAGATTGCACCTATTGAAGTGCAAACGGAAGATCGTTTATATACGATTTTCACAAAATTTCGTAGAGGATATAAGCATTCTATTATCGTCCGTGGAAAATATAAAGAGCATTACACATTGGATGAAAATGAATTGCTCTATGCATATTTTACTGAAAAACGAACAACTTCATCAGTTGAAGAATTAATCGGTTAGTGTTGACGATAGCACTAACCTTTTATTATTGTAAAAGCAAAGAAGATTATAAAGTGAGGAAATAATTTTGAAAACGTTATATGTGAATTACGCTGGTTCGGAAAAGCGCGTTGCAATTGAAGAGAAGAAAAAGATTGTTGAGTTTTTATGGAAACGTAATGAAGAGCAAGAGATTGTTGGGCATATTTATGTTGGACGTGTCGTAAGAACAATTGCTGGAATGAATGCAGCTTTTGTAAACATCGGTTTAGAAAAACATGCTTACCTTTCATACGATGATGTACCATCTTCTTATCGTATACATGAAGGGCAAGCGATACTCGTACAAGTTGTGAAAGAGGCAATTGATACGAAAGGGCCTAAATTGACAGCGAATATAGAATTTACCGGGAAATATGTCGTTTATATGCCGTTTGATGAGATGCGCGCTGTTTCTCGAAAAATAAAAAATAATAAAAGAAGACAACAGTTACTCCAAATTGAAATAGAGGGAACGGGGGGGTACATTTTCCGTTCTGCTTCTGAAAAAGGAGCAATTGAAGAAATACAAGCTGAAATGCAAGGATTACAACAGTTGTATGAAGAGTTAAAAAGAAAAGAGGGTCAAGGAAAGGTGCCGTTATTACTTCATCGACCGGCGACCTTTTTAGATCGTGTATTTCAAGAGAACCCAATTGAAACAATTGAAAAAGTAGTTGTAGATACAAGAAGTATAGTAAAGGAATTAGAAGACAAAGTTGGAAAAGAAAAAGTATCTTTTTATAATGAAAAGTCTTCGATGTTTAACCATTTTGGAATAGAGCGTGAGATTGAGAAAGCACTCCAAAAAATTGTTTGGCTTCCAAATGGTGCTTATTTAATTGTAGAACAAATGGAGACGATGACTGTAATTGATGTGAATACGGGCAAGTTTACGGGAAAACAAAATTTACAAGATACAGTACTTCGCACAAATGAGCTAGCCGCTGAAGAAATTGCACGCCAATTAAGACTTCGTGATATTGGTGGTATGATATTAATTGATTTTATTAATATGAAAAAAAGAGAAGATAAAGAAAAGGTAAGAGAATGTCTCATAGCTGCTATGCAAGATGACCGAACATATACAAGGGTGCTCGGCTTTACGGAGCTAGGGATTTTGGAAATGACACGTAAACGTAAAAAGCATTCTTTACGGGACGTATTATTAAAAGAGTGTGTACCTTGCAAAGCGACGGGTTATGTGATGTCGCATGAAACAATTGCGTATGAGTTAGAGAGAGAACTAATCACATATGGCAATATAGAAGATGAAGCAGTATTAATCGCTGCGCCTAAAGAACTGCAAAAACAGTTTTTGCAAAAAGGATTACAAAAAAATATTCCATTTGAAATTTATTTCAAAGATGATATTATCGAAAAGTATGCTATCGTTCGTTTTGGAAGTAAAAAAGAAATTGTAGAACGGAAAAAATAGTTAGCAGAACATTTATTGACAACCGTCTATGATTCATGATAACATCTTTATGTTATAGTTTATAGCACCTAAACGGCTATATGCTACAACCGCACAAGACAGGTTCCCTAAAGGCATTTATGTCTACCTCGTTTTTGGCGAGTCTTAGTAATTAAGAGGAGGTGCAAGTATGTACGCAATTATCGAAACAGGTGGAAAACAAATTAAAGTTGAAGCTGGTCAAGCAATCTACATTGAAAAATTAGATGTTGAAGCTGGTGAAACTGTTACTTTTGACAAAGTTCTTTTCGTTGGTGGCGAAAACGTTAAAGTTGGTAGCCCAGTTGTAGAAGGTGCAACAGTTACTGCGAAAGTTGAAAAACAAGGTCGCGCTAAGAAAATCATCGTTTTCAAATACAAAGCGAAAAAGAACAATCGTAAGAAACAAGGTCATCGTCAACCTTACACTAAGCTAGTTGTTGAAGCTATCAACGCTTAATTCTGGTTAACATGATTAAAATTACGATAAGTCGCACGAAATTAGGAAGTATCCAATCATTTAAAATGACTGGACATGCCGATTATGCGCCACATGGACAAGACCTTGTCTGTGCTGGAACTACAGCGGTTGTGTTTGGTTCTATAAATGCAGTGGAAGAACTTTGTAATGTGCAAGCAACTATTGAACTCGGAAGTGATGGCGGATTCTTAACGTATGAATTGCCTAATGATTTAGACGTTCATGCAGCAGAAAAAGCACAAACGCTTTTAGAAGGATTAGTTGTTTCGCTTAAGACGATCGAACTTGATTACGGAAAGTATATCCGTTTAATAGAAAAAGTGCAGGAGGTGTAACGTATGTTAAGATTAGATCTTCAGTTTTTCGCATCTAAGAAAGGTGTAGGTAGTACAAAGAACGGTCGTGACTCTCAGTCAAAACGTCTTGGTGCTAAACGCGCAGATGGTCAAACGGTTACAGGTGGTTCAATTCTTTACCGTCAACGCGGTACAAAAATTTATCCAGGTGTTAACGTTGGTCGTGGTGGCGATGACACTTTATACGCGAAAGTTGACGGCGTAGTACGCTTTGAGCGTCTTGGTCGTGACCGCAAACAAGTGAGCGTATATCCTGTTGCTCAAGAAGCATAAGAACTCACGGAAAACTCTAACCTGAGTGCAGGTTAGAGTTTTTCTATATTAAGGGGTATCTAAATGAATGAAAAATGGACAATTATAGATGCATTGCGCCATTCAAGACATGATTGGCTCAATCGTATGCAGATGGTGAAAGGAAACCTTTCCCTTGGAAAAGTGGAAGAAATTCATAGTCTCATCGATCGTTTTGTCCAAGAAGCGAGACAAGAATCCAATCTGATGGGGCTATCAATGCCTTTATTTTCAGAGTGGATTTTAACATATAATTGGAAACAGCAGCCGTGCTTATTGGAGTACGAAGTATTAGGGAAATTACATAACTTATCTCACTTAGATGAGACTGTATGTACATGGACGAATCAATTTTTCTCGATGCTTCAGCATAGTTTAGACGTATATGTTGAAAATTATGTTTGTATCACAATTGAATGTGACGCGGATAATGCTCGTTTCTTTTTTGATTTTCGTGGTAAGCTAACGAGTGTAGAAGAACTACAGAATTGGCTTGCGACCCAAAACAATAAATGGTATTCCATTTCTTATACAGTGCGAGACGAAGAAGTCTCAGTTATATTACAACCAATTGAAAAAAGTGTGGTGAAATAATGTTTGTAGATCAGGTCAAGATATATGTAAAAGGCGGCGACGGTGGTAATGGTATGGTTGCGTATCGTCGTGAGAAGTATGTACCAAAAGGTGGCCCAGCAGGTGGCGACGGAGGTAAAGGTGCAGATGTTGTTTTCGTAGTTGAGGAAGGCTTACGTACATTAATGGACTTCCGCTACCAACGTCATTTCAAAGCTGATCGCGGTCAGCACGGAATGAGTAAAGGTCAGCACGGACGTAAATCTGAAGATTTACTTGTAAAGGTTCCGCCAGGAACAGTAGTAAAAGATGAAAAAACTGGTCAAATTCTTGCCGATTTAGTAACGCATGGACAAACTGCTGTAATTGCAAAAGGTGGCCGTGGTGGCCGTGGTAACTCACGTTTCGCAACAGCTACGAACCCAGCGCCAGAAATCGCTGAGAACGGGGAACCAGGTCAAGAGCGTGATGTTATTCTAGAACTTAAAGTACTAGCAGACGTTGGACTTGTTGGATTCCCAAGTGTAGGTAAATCTACATTATTATCTGTTGTATCATCAGCGCGTCCGAAAATTGCAGAGTATCACTTCACAACAATCGTTCCGAATCTTGGTGTTGTTGAAACTGGTGATAACCGCAGCTTCGTTATGGCTGACCTTCCAGGACTAATTGAAGGCGCACATGCTGGCGTCGGACTTGGACACCAATTCTTACGTCATATTGAGCGTACACGTGTAATCGTGCATGTTATTGATATGTCTGGTTTAGAAGGCCGTGATCCATATGAAGATTACGTAACGATTAATAATGAATTGAAAGAATACAATCTTCGCTTAACTGAGCGTCCGCAAGTTGTTGTTGCAAACAAAATGGATATGCCAGATGCAGAAGAAAACTTACAAGCATTTAAAGAGAAAGTGGGAGACGAAGTAAAAATCTTCCCAATCTCAGCTGTAACAAGACAAGGTGTTCGTGACTTACTGTTTGAAGTAGCGAACTTAATAGAAACAACACCAGAATTCCCAATACATGAAGTTGCGGATGAGTCTGATACAAGTGTAATGTACAAATTTGATACTGAAGGTGTTAAATTTGAAATTACACGTGAAAGTAATGGCACGTTTGTTATCTCTGGTTACGATATCGAGAAAACATTCAAGATGACAGACTTCTCACGTGATGAATCTGTACGTCGTTTCGCTCGTCAAATGCGCGGAATGGGTATTGATGAAGCGCTTCGTGCACGTGGTGCAAAAGACGGAGATATTGTAAAAATTCTTGAATATGAATTTGAATTTATCGATTAAGACTGCCGAAATACGGCAGTCTTTTTTTATATCGTAAAAATCGGATTTATATAGGAAAAAATCCCCACTAATTAAATTTTCAATTTATAATAAAAAGGGAGTGGTTTTTAGAAGAATTTTTTATGGGGAGAAAACGAACATGTATAAAATATTAATTGTAGAAGATGATGAGAAAATCGCGGGAATATTAGAAGAGCATTTAGAAAGATATGGCTATCAATCATTTAGAGCAAGTGATTTACGTCAAATAAAAGATGAGTTTGTAAAAGTGAATCCTCATCTCGTGTTACTTGATATTAATTTACCGTACTTTGACGGTTTTTATTGGTGTCGTCAAATTCGTACTGTATCGAATGCGCCAATTATTTTTGTTTCTGCAAGAACAGGAGAAATGGACCAAGTAATGGCGATTGAAAATGGCGGCGATGATTATATTACGAAGCCATTCCATTTAGATATCGTAATGGCAAAGGTGAAGAGTGCGCTTCGCCGTGGTTATGGAGAGTATGCTTCTGCTGCTGAGAGTGATTGTTTAGGTGTAAATGGACTGTTGTTATTCCCGTCTCAGCATATTGTTGAGTGGCAAGGACAACAAACTGAACTGACAAAAAATGAGTTTTACTTATTAGAGTGTTTAATGAAACAGGTGAATCAATATGTAACGCGCGAAGAACTGTTAGAAGCTCTATGGGATGAAGTAGCATTTGTGGATGATAATACATTAACCGTAAATGTAAAACGTGTAAGGAAGAAACTAGAGGAGTTAGGCATTAAAAATGCAATTGTAACGAAACGTGGATATGGTTATGCGCTTCTTACGGAGTGGGGCGAAGGGCATGAAGGTTAAAATTTACCTCATGGACCGCTTTTCTTTAATTCTTTCTTATATTGTTAGCCTTTGTTTATTTGGGCTCGTTTTACAGTTGCAAAGTCTTTTAGAAAAGCGATCCATTGATTGGAGTACATGGTTATATGGACTTTTATTAGGAACAGTTGTGTTTACTGTATACCTCATTTACGATTACCGAAAACGGAGTGTGTTTTTAAAGAGGATCGAAAAGTATGTTACTGGTGGAAATACATTACATGACTCTTTACTTATTGATGAATCTTATACATCAGAGCAAGAAATGGTCGTTGAATCTTTTACGTTATTAAGACAGCAATATATGAATGAAGTTCATAAACAGCATGCGAAAGAGCAACAGCAAATGATATTTATGAACCAATGGATTCACCAAATGAAAACACCAGTATCTGTTATTGAATTATTGCTGCAAAAGTTTGGCAAAGAGCATCGTGAGGCAAGAGCAACAGTTGAAAGTATTCGTGAAGAAAATAACCGTATACTAAATGGTTTAGATTTAGCGTTACATATGGCAAGACTAGAGCAGTTTGCGAAAGATTATAAGGTAGAAGTAGTAAATGTTATAGATGTCGTGCGAGGTATTATTAATGAAAATCGGAAATCCTTCATTCAATCGTCTGTATTTCCGAAAGTGATGTTTGAAGAAGATACTTGTATGGTTGCCTCTGATAGAAAATGGCTAAGTATTGCTATAGGTCAAATTGTTGTAAACGCAATTAAGTATACAAAAATTTCAGCGGCAGAGAAAAAAGAAATTCAATTTCAAATTGAAGAGAAAGACCAAAAGGTGTTATTACATATTAAGGACAATGGAATCGGTATTCCAGAGCAAGATGTAAAGCGTATATTTGATCCATTCTTTACGGGGGTAAATGGCCGTAAAACGAGAGAAGCGACTGGAATGGGTTTATATATTACGAAGGAAATTTGCGATAATTTACATCATGGAATGTATGTTCAATCGGCTGAAGGAGAAGGGACAACATTCACGTTCCAATTTGCAAAAGATGAAGAATATCATACATTGATGAGAAAAATGACAAAACTGTAAGATAACAAAACGTTTTGTAAGGGAAATCACTCGTTTCTTTTTCTTATTTTTCTTATAGTAAATGTAAGAAGAAAACACGTAGGGGGATTAGAAATGAGTGTTCTTGAAGTAAAAGGATTAACGAAGGTGTACCAATCAAAAGGTTCAGTAGCGACGACTGCTTTAAACGATATAAATTTTAAAATAGAAGAAGGCGAATTTGTAGGGATTATGGGTCCTTCAGGAAGCGGGAAAACGACGCTTTTAAATTTATTAGCAACAATTGATAAGCAAACTTCAGGTCATGTGCTTGTAAATGGTGAAGAAATTAATCAAATGCGTGCTGCAAAATTAGCGGAGTTTCGCCGTACACATTTAGGGTTCATCTTTCAAGATTTTAATTTACTTGATACGCTATCGATTAAAGAAAATATTATTTTACCTCTTGTAATGGCGAAGAAATCTGTAAATGAAATCGATGCGAAAGTACTGGAAATTGCGAAGTTTTTAAACATCGAAGAAATTTTAAATAAAAAAGTATACGAAGTATCTGGGGGACAACAACAACGTGCAGCAGCAGCGAGAGCAATCATTCATGAACCGACGTTAATTTTAGCAGATGAGCCAACTGGAAACTTAGACTCGAAGTCAGCGAAATCGCTAATGGGCGCTCTGCAAGATTTACACGAGCAAAAGAAAGTAACGATTGCAATGGTTACGCACGATCCAGTAGCGGCTAGTTATTGTGAACGTATCCTTTTCATACGCGATGGGGAATTTTTCTCGGAAATACATAAAGGAAGAACGAAACAAGCCTTTTTCCAAGAAATTCTGGACGTACTTGCGATGCTAGGAGGAGAATATCATGAACTTTCGCCAGCTCGCGCTTAATAACGTAAAAGGAAATTGGCGTAACTATAAAGCGTTTCTTATAAGTAGTTGTTTATCGATTGTCGTATTTTTCATGTATGCTTCTTTTATTTATCATCCAGATGTCGTAAGCGGTAATATTAGTATGAGAAAGATGATCACAAAAGGATTAGAATCGATGAATTATATTGTGGTCATCTTCTCGGCACTCTTTATTTTATATGCAAATTCAACGTTTTTACGAGCAAGAAAAAAAGAGTTTGGTCTACTAACATTAATAGGCGGAACGAAATCGCAGCTCGGCCGAATGATTATATTAGAGCAACTGATGTTAGGTAGTATTGCAATTGTAATTGGTATTGGGGTTGGAATGCTTTGTTCAAAATTATTTTTCCAAGCGTTAAGCGTATTATTGAAAATAGATAAGACACTTCCACTTGTTTGGAATAGTAAAGCAGTTCTTATTACAGCTGGCGTATACTTTATCCTATTTTTAATCCTATCATTGTTTAGCGTTTGGACGGTAGGACGCTTGCAAATTATTGACTTATTAAGAGAAGCTAGAAAGCAAAAAGTAGAGCCGTTTGCATTTACATGGTTATGTGTAGTTGGTATAGGATGTATTATTGTTGCATATGTACTTAGCTTCCAAGTAACGTTTCTGAATTTCCTCATCCTCTTTTTACCGGTGGTAGGACTGACAATTGGCGGAACGTATTTATTATTTACACAAGGTAGTACAGTTGTATTAAAAGCATTACAAAAAAGAAAGCAATCTTTCTATACGTATCCAAATATGTTTGTTCTTAGCAATCTTATTTATAAAATGAAAGATAATGCTCGTTTTCTATTTGTAATTTCTATTATTACGGCGGTAGTATCTTCAGCAGTAGGTACACTGTACGTATATTTTGAAAATATGAGTGCGAAAACGGTAGAACTTACACCACATGCTATTTCATATGAGGAAAAGGGGTTAAATACGCATAATCTTATTAATGAAGAAAAGGTACAGGAGCTTGTGAAGAGACACGGGTTTGAAGATGCGCGAAAAGTAACCTACGTTAAACTACCGGCAACACAGAAAATAACGTTGTTTAATAGTGAACATGAAGTACCGATGACGATTATTTCAGAAAAAGAATATAATGCAGAAGTGCGCAAACAAAAGAGAGAGCAACCTACAGAAGTTCATAATGCACCAGGTAGTGCAACGATGGTTATGGTTGATATGTCAAATGAACTGATGAAGATAGATCGTACGAAACCGTATGAATTTACAATTAACGGGCAAAAGCAGTCTGTTCAATTAAATAATCCAACGCAGTATTCTGTTTTTAATGATAGTGAATATCTTATTGTAAATGATCAAGATTTTGAGAAATATGCAAAACTCGTACCAGATGAAGAAAAGACGAAATATTACGGTTATTATATCGAGGATTGGAAAAATACAGAAAATCTTGTATTAGATTTGAAAAATGAAATTGCACCAGAAAAGCAAGGAGAATTGAGAAATTCAGTGTTTGCGTATAAGGATATAAGAGAAGGTGGAGCAATTACAATGTTCATCGGTTTCTTCGTAGCGGTACTGTTCTTCTTCTTCGCTTGTAGTATGACATACTTTAAATGGTTTAACGATAAAGAACAAGATCGTATTCAATTTAAATCGTTAAAGAGAATCGGTATGACAGATAAAGAAATTCGCAAAATTGCGATTCGACAAATGGGAGTTATCTTCTTTATCCCAATTTTAATCGGTTCCATTCATAGTGGAGTTGCTCTTCATACGTTAGGGAAAATGCTTTATATTGATTTATGGAAATCAGGTGCGCTTGTAATTGGAGCATACATTTTAGCTTCTGCCATTTACTTTATGATCGCGCAAAGAGGATATTTAAAACACGTAAAAAGCTAGGGGAACCTCTAGCTTTTTGCCTATGTAGTAAGTTACAGGAGGACGATAGATGAACATTTGGCAACTAGCGCTGCAAAATATAAAAGGAAATTGGCGTAATTATAAAGTGTTTTTCTTAAGTAGTTGTTTTGCAATATTTGCTTCTTACGCATATATGTCTGTCATTGTGCATCCGTATATGCAAGAGACGATGTGGTATCAAAACGTACGTTGGGGACTTATCATATGTAATGTTATAATCATTTCTTTTTTCGTCATATTTATTTTGTACTCTACTTCTATTTTCATAGAAGCACGCAAGAAAGAATTAGGGTTATATATGTTAATGGGAGCAACGAAATCTAACGTAATAGGAATGATTATGACCGAACAAATTTTAATCGGGGTCTTCGCGAATATTTTCGGTATTGTGCTCGGTATGATATTTTTAAAACTCTTTTTTATGGTATTTAGTATGTTACTGGGGCTTCCGAAAGAACTCCCTGTGATATTTGACGTAAGGGCGATTGGTGTAACATTTATTACATATATGGTCGTTTTTATTTTGTTATCTTTTATAAGTGCTTTACGTATATGGAATATAAAAATCATTCGGTTATTGAAAGAATTTCGAACAGATAAAAAAGAGAAGAAAACATCAAAGTGGCTTTGTTTATTCGGTTTTGCTTGTTTAGTGGGCGGGTATGCGTTGGCGCTACAAGTGACGATGACTACGATAGCAATATACTTTTTCCCTGTGTCTATACTTGTCTTTTTTGGAACGTACTTTTCTTTTACACATGGAGCTACCCAAGTGTTAGAAATGATAAAGCGAAATAAAAAGATTATGTATACATATCCGTATTTATTTATAGTGAATCAATTGTCACATCGAATGAAGGAAAATAGTCGCTTTTTCTTTCTGATGTCTATGGCAACGACGTTTGTAGTTACAGCAACAGGTACGGTGTTCTTATATTTTTCTAGCATGCAAGATATGTGGCGAACTGGAGGGGTACACTCGTTTTCGTACATAGAAAAAGGTATTTCTACTCATGAAGTCTTTGAGGAAGGTGCGGTTGAAAAATTACTGCATCACTATGAGTATGATGATTTTCAATATATGAGTTTTGTTGGAGTTTATGCATCCTTTCAGTCTAATAAGGGAGAAACAACAATAGTACCGCTTATAAAAGAAAGTGAATATAACCAAGAAGCAAGGAAACAAAGACAGAAAACGTATCGTCCTAAAAAAGGTACAGTGACACTCGTTTATTATAATAAATACAATAATTCGAATGTATATAATCAAAAAGAGATTCAATTGCAAGTAATGAATCAACCATATCAATTCGTATTTAACGGTCAGAAAGAAGGGGTTCAATTTAACCATCACCCTTCGTACATTAATGGTCTGTTCTTCGTTATGAATGATGAAGATTTTGACAGTATAGCAAATCAGGTTCCTGATTCTGAAAAAATGATATATAGAGGCTACACATTATCAAATATCGAAAAGACGAAGAAATTAAATGAAGATTTACGGAGACATATAAAACAAGATAATAATAATGCATTTCGAAGCAATATGGAGTTGTATGTAAATATGAAAGAAGTCGGCGATATTACTCTATTTGTAGGCTCATTTATTAGTATATTATTCTTTCTCACTTCATGTAGTATCGTGTATTTTAAATGGTTCCATAATATTGCATCGGACCGAAAGCAGTATGGTGCACTCTCTAAACTTGGAATGACGAAGGAAGAAGTATGGAAAATTTCTCGTTGGCAATTATGTATGCTATTTTTTGCGCCAATTATAGTAGGGAGTATGCATAGTGCAGTTGCATTATATACGTTTCATAATACGCTTTTTATGGATGGATCATTAAGAAAAGTAGGTTTGTTCATTCTGTTTTATATCGCAGCATGTATCATTTATTTCTTCTTCGCTCAAAGAGAGTATAAGAAACATTTAGACTAGCGAATGCTAGTCTTTTTTAAATATTCGAAATTTACATAGAAGAATATAAAAAAGTATGGTATAACAGTAAGAAAACGAAAAAGAGGGGAAAAGACGATGATTCGAGTAGGATATTTAGGACCAGAAGCAACATTTACAAATATGGCGGTGAGTCGTTTTTTTCCGGAAGCAGAGCATGTACCGTATCGAACGATTCCAGATTGTATAGATGCAGCTGCAAATGAAAATGTAGACTTCGCAGTTGTACCGTTAGAAAATGCAATAGAAGGTTCAGTGAATATAACGGTTGATTACCTTGTACATGAGCAGCCGCTTTCCATTGTAGGAGAAATTACAGTACCAATTCAGCAGCATTTACTTGTACATCCGCAGTATGCAGAAGTGTGGGAAGAAGTATATGCAGTGCATTCTCATCCGCATGCCATTGCACAGTGCCATAAATTTTTAAATGAAGAATTAAAAGGAGTAACTGTTCGAGATATGACATCTACAAGTGCTGCTGCACAATATGTGAAAGAACATCCTGAAGAGAAAATTGCCGCTATTGCAAATGAAGCGGCTGCAGAAAAATACGGATTAACAATTGTGAGACGTAGTATTCATACGCATAAAAATAATCATACACGTTTCTTAGTACTCCATAAGAAAAAGAAAGCAGTACTCCCGAATAACGGAGAGAACCGCGGAGAGAAAACGACGCTTATGATAACGTTACCTGCAGATTATGCAGGTGCCCTATATCAAGTGTTATCAGCTTTCGCATGGAGAAAATTAAACTTATCAAAAATCGAATCGCGTCCGATGAAAACAGGTCTTGGAAATTACTTTTTCTTAATCGATGTCGATAAAGCATACGATGACGTATTATTGCCAGGCGTAACGATGGAACTTGAAGCACTCGGTTTTTCTGTTACTGTGCTGGGGAGTTATTCTTCTTATTGGTTGTAAGATGTAGATGGAATGTTGGTGTTTGTCTAATCGTCAATATCATTTCATTGCCTAATATATTTTTTAATAGATTAATAAAATCCCACCTGCAGAAGGTGGGATTCTTTATTTTAACTTCGCAAGACGATCTTCTAATTGACCACGCCAAATATCAGCTAGTTCTGGAACAGCAAGAATCTTCTCGATGCCATCTTTATCTTTTCTATTATGAAAATAAATTTCGTTAGAGAATAAAACAGAAACATTGCTTGATGGACGTTCTAGTAATGTAATTTTTGAATCTTTACGTACAGTACCTTCTTGAAGAACGCGGCATAGGTAGCCAGTAAATCCAGTTGCTACAATACGCGGCAGTATGCCAGGGATGCCAAGACGTTTTGAAATTGTGCTACAAGGTACGCGAGCTTGCGTTACTTGAATGATTGCTTCGCCTAGTTGATATGTATCTCCGATGCATACGTCATGCTCTAACATATTTGTTACGGTAATGTTTTCACCAAATGTGGAAGCGGGAAGCGTAGTTTGAAATTCCTCTTCCCATAGTGCGTAATGCTCGTGTGGGTACACACAAACAGCGCGATCAGGTCCGCCGTGATGTTTTAAATCCGCTACGTCATCACCACGAAATCCGTCTTTTGAGAGAAAGGCCTCTTCTGTAGGATCTTTACATATACCTGTTATCATTTCTTTATCTTCGCCATATTTCATTTGTTTCGGTTTGCCAATGCTAAAGTGAACGAGTTCAATTCCCATATTTGATCTCCTTTACGATTGATTACAATATTATAGCATTAAAAAAGCACAGAGAATGATAAAAACTCTGTGCTTTACATTAATAAACGAGAAATCCTGCTTTATCTAACGCCTCACAAGCAGCATCTAATTTTTCTTTAGAATCTGCCTCGATTGTATGTAAGTGAATACCATCTGTTAGTTGTGAAAGATAGGAAGCATTTGTGTTTTCGATTTTTTGTAAATATTGCTCTACATCAAAGCGATTGCTTACCATAATGGAGGCTGTTAAGTCACCGTATACAGGATGCTCAACTTTTACGTCTTTAATCGTAACGCCATGGTCAACAAGCATTGTAAGTTCCTGACGTACTTCTGCTGGTTTATGTTGGCATACGATTACGCGTTCAAAAGTTTGTTGCTTCTCTTGTGGCTTTAAATATAAATAACCTTGAGCAGTCGCAATAATTGGTTCGTTTCGTGCTTTAAGCAAGGAAATATCTTGCACGATAACTTGTCTACTTACGTTCGTCTTTTTCGATAGTTCATTCCCCGATAACGGTTCATTTGCAGCAAGAAGCCACTGGAGGATAAGTTGTCGTCTTTCTTCACCTAAAATCTTTTTTTGTTCATTTTGTTTCATTATGATTTAACACCTCTATAAAATTGATTTCCAATTGTGTGTAGTGCATGAATAGTAGTATCAATTTGATCTTTCGTTGTTTGTTGTCCGAAAGAGAAGCGGACATATTGTTTTGCCTCTTCATACGTTTTTCCAATTGCAAGCATAGTTTTCGAAGGTTCTTGTTTACCGACTTGGCAAGCACTTCCGGTGGAAATGGCGATACCATGGCGATTACATTCTAGCATAGTATATTGACCTTCTATTCCTTTTATTGTAACCCCAACAATATGTGGTAAACAAGAAGTAGAATGACCTTCTACTTCAATTTCTAGCGGAAGTGTTTGTATTTGCTCTAAAAAGTAGGATCGTAACTCTTTAAAACGTAAACTTTCTTCCCATTGAGTTTTTAATATATTTTCAGCAGCTGTTAAAAAAGATGCGATGCCGGGAACGTTCACTGTACCTGGGCGAAATCCTTTTTCGTGAGAAGTTCCTGGAAATACTTGTTCCCAGCGAGTTTGCGGATTTATGTAGCAAGCGCCGACACCTTTTGGTCCGTATATTTTATGTGCTGAAACAGAAAGACTATCAATCCCCATCTCAAAAACATGGATAGGCAGTTTACCAAACGTTTGCACACAATCCGTATGAAATAAAACATTATATTTTTTTAAAAGTGCCCCGATTTCTGTAATGTTTTGAACGGTTCCGATTTCAGAGTTTCCATGCTGTATACTTGCTAGCACAGTATCTTCCGTAATAGCTGCCTCTAAATCTACTAAACAAATGAGTCCATTTTTATCAACAGGAATTTCAGTGATCGTATAGCCTTTTGATTTTAGAGATTGAAAATAACTTCGAATGGATGCATGTTCCATAGGTGTCGTAATAATATGCTTCTTATTTCGGGCATTTAGAAGTGATTGAATCGCAAGATAGTTCGATTCCGATCCACCGCTTGTGAAAAATACTCCTTGTTCTTTGCCTCCAATCATTTCCGCAAATGTTTTTCGGCAAACTTGTAATAAAGAAGAAGCCGTTCCTCCAATATCATGTAAACTTTGTTCATTTCCGAAGTATTGTGAAGCTGCTTTCATATATGTTTGTAACGCTTCCTCGCTCATAGGTGTAGTAGCTGCATAGTCAAGATATATCATCATGTAAGTTCCTCTCTCTAGTAAGAGTTACATTTCTTTTACTTTTTAAATGGTAGTGAAAATAAGAATTAAAAAAAAACTCTTGTCATTATTTTAAAACTATGTAAATATAGGTGTCAAGACAGTTGAAAAGTGTAAAGTAGGAGGCAACAATTATGCCAAGCGCAGATGTCTTAATTATTGGAAGTGGCGTTGCGGCACTTCGTGTTGCAAAAGAGATTTGTCACGAAAAGAATGTGATTATTATCACAAAGGAGACGAAACGTAATAATAATACACATTTAGCTCAAGGTGGAATTGCCGCAGCGGTAGCTACATACGACAATCCTAATGATCATTTTGAAGATACGCTAGTAGCAGGGTGTCATTATAACAATGAAGAAGTGGTCCGTTATTTAGTCGAGGAAGGACCGAAAGAGATTAATAACCTTATTGAAAATGGAATGAAATTTGATGGAGATGAAACAGGTCCTCATCTTGGAAAAGAAGGAGCGCATCGAAAACGTCGTATTTTACATGCAGGTGGCGATGCAACAGGAAAGAATTTATTAGAGCATCTTATTCAAGAAGTAGCTCCATACGTTACTGTAGTGGAACAGGAAATGGTGCTCGATTTTATTATAGAAAAAGATAAATGTGTTGGGGCTTTAACTCGCAACAATAAAGGAGAATTGAAACGTTACAATGCAGATTATACGGTGTTAGCTTCAGGCGGTATTGGCGGTTTATACGCCTTTACTTCTAATGATGAGACGATTACAGGCGATGGACTTGCAATGGTGTACCGTGCAGGCGGAGAGCTTGTAGATTTAGAGTTTATACAATTTCATCCGACGATGTTATACGCGGGTGGGCGTTGTTCTGGTCTTGTGTCCGAAGCTGTTCGCGGAGAAGGAGCTGTCCTTATAAATGGAAAAGGGCAGCGTTTTATGATGGATATACATTCCGAACAGGATTTAGCGCCTCGTGATGTAGTCGCAAGGGCTATTCATGAACAGCTACTTGCGGGTGAAAAAGTGTACTTAAACATCGAAATGATTCAAAACTTTGAACAACGCTTTCCGACCGTGTCATCGATATGTAAAACAAATGGAGTCGATATAAATAAAAAACTTATTCCAGTCGTGCCTGGTACTCATTTTCACATGGGCGGCGTGAAAACGAACTGTGATGGAGAGACGTCTATTCCGAACTTATACGCAGTCGGTGAAGTAGCTTGTAACGGGGTTCATGGTGCAAATAGATTAGCGAGTAATTCATTATTAGAAGGTCTTGTGTTTGGAAAAAGAATCGGACGACACATTTTATCTAGAGAGACAAAAGAAAAGGTGAACATGCTAGCCGAAAAGGAAGCAAAGTTTATCGTTCTGAATCATTTACCGACGAAAGAAGAAATACAAAAATGCATGATGAAATATGTTGGGATTGTGCGAACAGAGCAAAGTTTATCTTATGCGAAGAGATGGCTTAGTAAGTATGGTGTTCGAAATATGATATTACAACATGATGTTCTTACGAATGAAGAGATAACGCTTATTAATATGTTAACGGTTTGTGAGCTTATAGTTGTGTCAGCCTTGCAAAGAGAAGAAAGTATTGGCGGGCATTACCGGAGTGATTATCCAGATAGAAATATAGGAAAGAAAGAGATTGTTCGAGTAAAGAGAAAACGACAACTTGTGTAATGAGGGGAAGAGGGGCTTTATGAACACGATAAAAGTTAAAGAAGCATTAAATCGATTTTTTTTAGAAGATATAGGGGAAAGAGATGTAACATCTCAGCTTATTTTTCCAGATAACTTGCTTTCGAAAGGAACGTTTCTTGCGAAGGATACAGGGGTCTTTGCAGGACGTTTAGTAATTGAATCAGGATTTAAATTAATTGATGAGAGAATTGAAGTAGAGCTTCATAAAAAAGATGGGGACCTTGTAGAAAAAGGCGAAATCATTGCAACTGTGCAAGGTCCAATTGCATCGTTATTAACAGCAGAGCGCGTTATATTAAATGTTATTCAGCGTATGAGCGGAATAGCGACGATGACGCGTAAAGCGGTTCTTGCTTTAGATAGCAGTCATACTCGCATTTGTGATACGCGAAAAACGATGCCAGGACTACGTATGTTTGATAAGCATGCAGTCGTGTGCGGCGGTGGATTTAATCATCGCTTCGGTTTATATGATGGTGTCATGATTAAAGACAATCATATTGCGTTTGCTGGTTCTATTACAAAAGCTGTTACATCAGTGAAAGAGAAGTTAGGACATATGGTGAAAGTAGAAGTAGAAACAGAAACTGAGGAACAGGTGAGAGAGGCTGTTGCTGCTGGTGCTGATATTATTATGTTCGATAATCGTACGCCAGATGAAATCCGGGAGTTTTCAAAAATTGTACCAAGTGCTATCGTTACAGAAGCTTCAGGGGGCATCACAATTGAAGATTTACCGAAATACGGAAAAACAGGGGTAGATTATATTTCACTTGGAGCGTTAACACATTCAGTGAAAGCACTTGATATTAGTTTCAATATTGAAGGATAAGGAAAGTGGCTTAGAGGGGAGAAACGTATATGAGTATTTTAGAACAAGTACAGCCAATTGAAACGATGTTACCAGAGCGTTATTACACGATGTCAACGGAAGATATGGAAAAGCGTGTTCGTGAAATTAAAGAGAAAATGGGGAAAATGTTATTCATTCCAGGGCATCATTATCAAAAAGATGAAGTGGTACAATTTTCAGATGCAGCAGGGGATTCACTTCAGCTTGCACAAGTTGCAGCGAGCAATAAAGACGCAAAATATATTGTGTTTTGCGGGGTGCACTTTATGGCGGAAACAGCAGATATGTTAACGACAGATGATCAAGTTGTCATCTTACCAGATATGCGTGCAGGTTGTTCGATGGCGGATATGGCAGATATTGAACAAACAGAAAGAGCATGGAAAGAGCTCACGAAATTATTTGGAGATACGATGATTCCGTTAACATATGTGAACTCTACAGCTGCAATTAAAGCGTTTTGTGGTCGTAACGGAGGAGCAACAGTAACATCTTCTAATGCAAAGCAAATGGTATCTTGGGCGTTTACTCAAAAAGAACGTCTCGTCTTTTTACCAGACCAACATTTAGGGAGAAATACAGCGTACGATTTAGGTATCCCGTTAGATAAAATGGCAGTATGGGACCCACACACAGATTCATTAGAGTACGATGGGGATATAGAAGAAATTCAAGTAATTTTATGGAAAGGGCATTGTTCTGTTCATCAAAATTTTACAGTGAAGAACATTGAGAGCGTACGAAAAAATCATTCTGATATGAATATTATTGTACATCCAGAATGTTGTTATGAAGTTGTAGCTGCTTCAGATTATGCAGGCTCAACGAAATATATTATTGATATGATTGAATCAGCGCCATCTGGTAGCAAATGGGCGATTGGTACAGAAATGAATTTAGTGAACCGAATTATTCAGCAACATCCAGATAAAGAAATTGTTTCACTTAATCCATTTATGTGTCCGTGCTTAACGATGAACCGAATTGATCTGCCTCACTTATTATGGACACTTGAAACGATAGAAAGAGGAGAAGAAATTAACGTTATTAGCGTAGAGAAACAAGTAACGGCAGAAGCGGTTCTTGCATTAAATCGTATGTTAGAGCGTGTGTAAAGCAACGGTATTCCTGTTGCTTTTTTTCATACATATAATCATAACGAGAACGAAATGGGCATACATTGTTTTGAAGAAATCATTGTGGTTCTTTATGCTTATTCCGCTTCGAATGATATTGAAAATCGAAGAAGTGATAAAAGTGAAAAGAAGTTAATGTTATTTAGAAAGAGTTACTTCATGAGATTTGTTACTTATAGATAAGTTATACAGGAGGGGGAAAATTTGAAAATTCATATCGTGCAAAAAGGGGATACCCTTTGGAAAATTGCGAAAAAGTACGGAGTGGATTTTGACACGTTGAAAAAAACAAATACACAACTTAGTAATCCAGATTTAATTATGCCAGGTATGAAAATTAAAGTGCCATCCAAGAGTGTTCACATGAAACAACAGGCTGGAGCAGGTTCAGCGCCTCCAAAGCAATACGTAAAAGAAGTGCAGCAAAAAGAATTTGCAGCAACACCAACTCCGCTTGGAATAGAAGATGAAGAAGAAGTTACGTATCAATCAGCACCAATTACACAGCAGCCAGCTATGCAACAAACACAAAAAGAAGTGCAAGTAAAACCGCAAAAGGAGATGCAGGTAAAGCCGCAAAAAGAAGTACAGGTAAAGCCGCAAAAAGAGGTACAGGTGAAACCGCAAAAAGAACAGCCAATTCAAAAAGAAAAACCAGTTGAAAAACCGTCTGTTATTCAAAAACCACCTGTGATAGAAAAACAAAAACCGGCGGAAAAAGAAAACACGAAGTTTTCGGTAAATGTATTACCGCAGCCGCCACAACCACCAATAAAACCGAAAAAAGAATATAAAATTTCAGATGTAATAAAAAAAGGAAGCGAGTTAATTGCTCCTCAAATTAGTAAAATGAAACCTAACAATATCATTTCTCCGCAAACGAAAAAAAACAATATAGTATCGCCGCAAGTGAAGAAAGAAAATGTAGGAAATATAGTATCGCCGCAAGTGAAGAAAGAAAATGTAGGAAATATAGTATCGCCACAAGTGAAGAAAGAAAATGTAGGAAATATAGTATCGCCGCAAGTGAAAAAAGAAAATGTAGGGAATATAGTGTCACCGCAAGTGAAAAAAGAAAATGTAGGGAATATAGTGTCACCGCAAGTGAAAAAAGAAAACGTAGGGAATATAGTATCGCCAAATGTATCGAAAGAAAATGTAGTTATTCCACAAGTCATACCGCCAAATATTCAAATGCCAATCATGGATAACAACCAACCACCGAATATAATGCCAATCATGGATAACAACCAGCCACCGAATATAATGCCAATCATGGATAACAGCCAGCCACCGAATATAATGCCAATTATGGATAACAACCAGCCACCGAATATAATGCCAATTATGGATAACAACCAGCCGCCGAATATAATGCCGATTATGGATAACAATCAAATGCCGAATATGATGCCGATTATGGATAACAATCAAATGCCGAATATGATGCCGATTATGGATAACAATCAAATGCCGAATATGATGCCAATCATGGATAACAATCAACCACCCAATATGATGCCGATTATGGATAACAATCAACCACCCAATATGATGCCCTATCAAATGCCGTATCAACAGCCCATGATGCCGCCGAATCCGTATTATCAACAACCAAATCCATATCAAATGCCATATCAGCAAGGAGCGCCGTTTGGACCGCAATATACGTCTATGCCAAACCCGAATATGATGCCAATGGATAATAATATGCCGCCGCTTGTGCAGGGTGAGGAAGATTGTGGATGCGGAGGAGAAAGTAGACTATATAGTCCACAACCAGGCGGTCCGCAATATGCGAATCCTTTATATTACCAACCAACTCAGTCTGCATATGCACCACAGCCAGGAACGATGTATTATCAACCAGATCCACCGAATGTATTTGGAGAGCCCGTTTCAGAAGAAGAGGACGAAGAAGAAGTTTAAAAAGGCGGGAGTATTCCCGCCTTTTTTACATTCCTGTTAATTAAGAAAATGAAGTTTTTTTATGAAGTGCTAGAAAATTCCCAGTGAAATATTAACAGTGTAAAAACCTTCTCGGTTACTCATCATAAGAGGGAGCTTTTCAGTAGAGAAGCTCATTCTAACAGAGGGGGTTTTTGTATTGAATACGAAAGTAAAAGTGATTGCTGCTTCTTTGTTAGTTACCAGTGCATTAGCTGCATGTGGTACACCGAAAGATAACAATGCAATGGATGGACGTAACTACAATTACGAGCGTACATCTTATAATGATACACACCAGTATCGTGATAATGTGACACGTAATGATCGTTATACAGATTATGTAACATATAGAAATGGTCGTAACGATACAGGATACAATTATTATCGAGATGTAAATTACAATGGACAAATTGCTAATCCGCATCCAACTCGTAATATTACAATGAACAATTCATACATTAACAATGATGGTAAAACAGCTGAAAGAATAACAAATCGTGTGAAACGTATGAATAACGTAGACCGTGTGTCTACAGTTGTATATGGAAACGATGTAGCGATTGCGGTAAAACCACGTAACACAGTGACAAATGAAACGGCGATGGCTAACGAAATTCGTCAAGCTGTTGCAAATGAAGTTGGAAACAGAAACGTATATGTTTCTGTAAGAAATGATATGTTTACTCGTGTCGATGCAATGAGTACGCGTCTACGTAACGGTACAGTTACAAACGATTTTAATCGTGACATAGTGAATATGTTCCGAGACATTCGTTACGGTTTAACTGGTACAGTGCGATAACAAAACAAAAGAGGAAGGGATAGCCCTTCCTCTTTATTCATCGTTGTCTTGTAAGCGACGTTTTTTAATAAAATAACTAACGGAATAAGAAACTAAAAAGCATATGAAAAGAATACTACCTGTTGAAATAGCTTCAAATAGAGGTCTTTCTGGACTGAAAATAATATAAATAATAGCCGTAACGATTCCTACAATAAGGGAGTGGAAGACAAGTTTGTAATAAGGAGTTAACTGTATTTCCTTTTCGCCTTCTTCTACATCGATTGAAACACTTAACTGTAAATAAGCAAGTAAAATACTTGTAAACATAAATAATAGCCACAATGGAGATTTCGTAATTTGATCAATGCCTTCAGTGAATCCGATATAGCCTAAAATTCCAACTACGCCAATGTATTGAAAAAGAAAGACAATACGTATGTTTTTTAACATTTGAAGAATGAGGCGTTCATCCTTTATTTTTTTCATAATATTCATCCCCTGCTTATTATGATTTCGCTGTCACATTAATTGTAACATATATATTGCAATTATCAATTTATAATTTACATAAAATAATTTGGATGAAAGAGGAAATAAAATATTTTTATAAACATGTTGCACTTATACTTTATTAATGTTATATTAGCAAAGCGATGAGCTAATTTACGTAAGACGAGAGATATGCTTAAGTGCTAAACACGCGAATGTGGTCGCCTGGTCTCTCGCCGTAAACGCATCAAGACGCCTGCTTTGCAGGCGTCTTTCATTTTATATAAAAGTAAATGATACATGCAGATGAGGTAAACCCTTATCTGCATTTTTTATTTTTCGAAAGAAATGTAATATGGATAAAACCCCCATTTCCGGAAAAACTACTAATGAAAGTATGATCTTGCCTAAAAGAGGTGAACGGAAATGAAATGGATACTGATTGCGATGCAAGCTTTCGTTATGATGTTTTGTTTCGTTTATGGAACGAATGTGAAGGCGGAAGGGCCAGTACCAGAAGTAACGAAAAAAGAACCTGAGGTTACAATTTTATTAGAGCGTATGTATGTTGATGGCGAAGTAAGCGAAGAAATACTTACAGAAAAAGTGACGGATTTAGAAAAGTTTTTACAGCAGTATAAAGAATGGCAGCTCGTTGATCGTGATGATGTACAAATTGTATTGCAAAAGAAAGTTGATGATATTTCTCCGTTATTGAAAACGAGCGGGTATTTTGGTGTTTCAGAGGAAGGGATATTACAAATTTTCAAAGGTGTACCGAAAAGTGATAATGCGATCCATTCTTTCTTTCAAATTGATATGAAAAAGCTTGAGAGCTATGAACGTGCGAAATTGAAACGTGGCATTCGTATTAAATCAAAAGAAGGTTTTGTGAAGACGATTGAAAAAATGAAGCAATACGCAGTTCAAAGTAAGAAAAAAAGCAGCTCATGGTGAGCTGCTTTTTTTCTTATTTGTTTTTAGCTAAAATTTCTTTTGCGATTTCATCAATTAGCATATCTTTTCCGATTGGATTGAATGCTTTCGTATTGAAGACTTCATTTGATACTTCATATACGTGATTATTTTTAACTGCTTTATTGTCTTTCCAAACGGCACTGTTTTTGTAGTCTTCGTAAACTTTATCAGCTTCGCCGCCGAAGTTTACAATAAACATTTGGTCAGGCTGGAATGCAACTAGACCTTCTAGTGATACTTGCGCCATCGTTTGTTTTAAATCCGTACCTTTTGTTGCTGGAAGTTTTAAGTCATTAAAGATGATGTCACCGTATCCGAAGCTACCGTATACACGGAAGTTTTGTGGTGTAACTGCAACGAACATAAAGTTCTCATCTTTTGTTTTCTCTTTAATTTTTTTAGATAAAGAGTCTGCTTTCTTATCGTAGTCTGCAATCCATTGGTCTGCTTTCTTCTCTTCGTCAAATAGCTTACCTACTTCTTTAAACTTACCACGCCAGTCTTCTAAGTTTGTTTCTAGAACAACTGTAGGTGCAACCTTTTCTAGTTGATCATAAATTTTTAATTGACGGTTGTTTAAAATAATTAAGTCTGGTTTTAAAGCAGTAACAGCTTCTAAATCAACTTTAGGTGCCCAGTACCAACCTACTGCTTTTACTCCATCTAACTTGTCTGTTAAGTGATTTTGGATTTTATCTTTATATGTATTTGCTGTACCAACAGGTTTGTGTCCAAGAAGTAATAGTTCTTCTGTTGATCCAGATAAGTCAACAATTCTCTTTGGATTTACTGGAATTGTAGCTTCACCTTTAGCATGTTTTACAACTTTTGTTTTCGGTTGTTCTTTTGCCTTCGATTCTTCTTTTTGAGAAGAACAGCCAACGATAGAAAGAACAACGAGCATAATAGTAAATAAAATAAATAGCTTACGTTTCATCCTGATGTAACCCCTTTAATTAGTATTGATAATCATTATCGACTTCTGTATATTAAGGTGCTTTAACCTTTCTGTCAATGGAAAATAACAGAAGTTTCAAGTGGAGAACATTTGTTGGGGCAGTCTCGCTTTTCTATCATTAAATATGTTAAAATGGAATACATGATTTAAGAGGGAGAGATCGTATTTTGTTTGAATATGTTACAGGTTACGTGGAGTATGTAGGGCCGGAATATGTCGTAATTGATCATAATGGAATTGGTTATCAAATTTTCACACCAAATCCGTATGTATTTCAAAGAAGTAAGCAAGAAATCCGTGTCTATACATATCATTATGTGAGAGAAGATATTATGGCACTTTACGGGTTTAAAACACGTGAAGAGCGTTTATTATTTACAAAGTTGTTAGGCGTGTCTGGCATTGGGCCAAAAGGAGCTCTTGCAATTTTAGCTTCTGGTCAAACAGGACAGGTCGTTCAAGCGATTGAGCATGAAGATGAGAAGTTTTTAGTGAAATTCCCAGGCGTCGGAAAGAAAACAGCACGCCAAATGATTTTAGATTTAAAAGGAAAACTAGCAGATGTCGTACCAGATGCATTTGTTGATTTATTCTCAGACACAGAACGTTTTGATGAGAAGAAAGGTTCATCAGCTGAGCTTGATGAGGCACTGGAAGCTCTCCGCGCACTTGGATACGCAGAACGCGAAGTTTCTCGTGTTGTACCAGAGTTATTAAAAGAATCATTAACGACGGATCAGTATATTAAAAAGGCACTTAGTCTTTTACTAAATGGTAAGAGGTGAGTATAATGGACGAACGTCTCCTTTCAGGGGAATCTGCATATGAAGATGCGGATTTAGAATATTCATTACGGCCACAGACGCTCCGTCAGTATATTGGCCAAGATAAAGCAAAACATAATTTAGAAGTATTTATTGAAGCGGCGAAAATGCGTGAAGAAACGTTAGATCACGTGCTTTTATATGGACCACCAGGTCTTGGTAAAACGACGCTTGCGAATATTATTGCCAATGAGATGGGCGTTAATGTTAGAACAACTTCAGGTCCCGCAATTGAAAGACCAGGAGATTTAGCTGCTGTATTAACAGCGCTTCAGCCAGGGGATGTATTATTTATTGATGAAATTCATCGTTTGCATAGATCAATTGAAGAAGTATTGTATCCTGCGATGGAAGACTTTTGCCTTGATATTGTAATTGGAAAAGGGCCTTCAGCACGTTCTGTACGCCTAGATTTACCGCCATTTACATTAGTTGGAGCAACAACACGTGCTGGAGCATTATCGGCACCGCTTCGTGACCGCTTCGGTGTACTTTCAAGGTTAGAGTACTACACAGTAGATCAGCTTTCTGCGATTGTTGAACGTACAGCAGAAGTATTTGAAGTTGAAATCGATTCGTTAGCTGCATTAGAAATTGCAAGACGTGCTCGTGGTACACCTCGTATTGCGAATCGTCTTTTAAGACGTGTACGTGATTTCGCGCAAGTTCGTGGTAACGGAACGGTTACGATGGAAATTACACAAATGGCATTAGAGCTACTGCAAGTAGATAAATTAGGTCTAGATCATATTGATCATAAATTACTGCTTGGTATTATTGAGAAATTCCGTGGCGGTCCAGTTGGATTAGAAACGGTTTCAGCAACAATTGGAGAAGAATCTCATACGATTGAAGATGTGTATGAGCCGTATTTATTACAAATTGGCTTTTTACAACGAACGCCAAGGGGCCGAATTGTAACGCCGCTTGCGTATGAACATTTCGGAATGGAGATACCAAAAGTATGACGGAGATGCCAAAGCTGCTTATTACAGCCGGGATCTTACTCATCGTTGTTGGATTAGCTTGGAAGTTCATTGGAAGGCTTCCAGGCGATATTTTTGTGAAAAAAGGAAACGTTACCTTTTATTTTCCTATCATTACATGTATTGTGTTAAGTATTGTATTATCTTTTATTATGTATATAATAAATCGATTTAAATAAGAAATAGGTGGATATAGCTATGGATATAAATCTGTTTGATTTTCATTTACCAGAAGAACTTATTGCACAAGTCCCGTTAGAAGATCGTGAAACATCAAGATTAATGGTGTTAGACCGTGAA
This sequence comes from Bacillus cereus group sp. MYBK14-1, assembly GCF_051916885.1. Taxonomy (NCBI): domain Bacteria; kingdom Bacillati; phylum Bacillota; class Bacilli; order Caryophanales; family Bacillaceae; genus Bacillus; species Bacillus cereus group sp. MYBK14-1. The sequence goes on from NZ_JBQAHM010000007.1 coordinate 267,426, forward strand.
ACAGGTGATATTGAGCATAAACATTTTACGGATATTCTTTCTTACTTACATGAGGGGGATTGCTTAGTTTTAAATGAAACGAAAGTTATGCCTGCTCGTTTGCACGGTGTGAAAGAAGATACAGGCGCGCACATTGAAGTACTTCTTTTAAAACAAGAAGAAGGTGATAAGTGGGAAACGCTTGTAAAGCCAGCGAAACGTGTAAAAGAAGGAACTGTTATTTCTTTTGGCGAAGGGAAATTAAAAGCAACTTGCACAGGAACTGCAGATCAAGGTGGACGCCAGCTTGAATTTTCATATGATGGCATCTTCTATGAAATTTTAGATGAACTTGGGGAAATGCCGCTTCCTCCATATATTAAAGAGACGCTGGAAGATCGCGATCGCTATCAAACAGTATATGCGAAAGAAATCGGTTCAGCAGCAGCGCCGACTGCGGGACTTCACTTTACAGAAGAGTTACTTGAGAAGTTAAAGCAAAAAGGCGTTCAGTTAGCATTCATTACACTTCACGTAGGACTTGGAACATTTAGACCAGTTTCTGCAGACACGATTGAAGAACACCATATGCACGCAGAATATTATCATATGTCTGAAGAGACAGCGGCATTATTAAATCGTGTGAAAGAGAATGGTGGACGTATTATTACTGTAGGTACGACATCAACTCGTACGTTAGAAACAATTGCAACAGATCATGACGGTAAGCTCTGCGCCGCTTCTGGATGGACAGATATTTTCATGTATCCGGGATATGAATTTAAAGCAATTGATGGTTTAATTACAAACTTCCATTTACCGAAATCAACATTAATTATGCTTGTAAGTGCATTTGCAAATAGAGATAATGTACTTCATGCTTATAATGAAGCAGTAAAAGAAAAATATCGTTTCTTTAGCTTCGGTGATGCAATGTTCGTTGCATCTCACGCTAAAATGAGAAACAAATAAAAGGAGTAAGTTATGACAGCAATTCGTTATGAATTTATTAAGACATGTAAACAAACGGGTGCCCGTTTAGGTCGTGTGCATACGCCGCACGGTTCATTTGATACACCAACATTTATGCCAGTTGGTACACTTGCAACAGTTAAGACAATGTCACCAGAAGAATTAAAAGCAATGGATTCTGGCATTATTTTAAGTAATACGTATCATTTATGGCTACGTCCAGGTCATGAAATTATTCGTGAAGCAGGCGGCTTGCATAAATTTATGAACTGGGATCGTGCAATCTTAACAGACTCTGGTGGTTTCCAAGTATTCAGTTTAAGTGACTTCCGTCGTATTGAAGAGGAAGGCGTTCACTTCCGTAATCACTTAAATGGAGATAAATTATTCTTATCACCAGAAAAAGCGATGGAAATCCAAAATGCATTAGGTTCAGATATTATGATGGCATTTGATGAGTGTCCACCATTCCCAGCTACTTTTGAATATATGAAGAAATCTGTAGAGCGTACGAGCCGCTGGGCAGAACGTTGCTTAAAAGCGCATGAACGTCCGCAAGATCAAGGTTTATTCGGTATTGTACAGGGCGGGGAGTACGAAGAGCTTCGTCGTCAAAGTGCGAAAGATCTTGTTTCAATGGACTTCCCTGGTTACGCTGTAGGTGGTTTATCTGTTGGTGAACCGAAAGATATTATGAACCGTGTTCTTGAGTTTACAACACCACTTCTTCCAGATAATAAGCCTCGTTACTTAATGGGTGTAGGTTCTCCTGACTCGTTAATCGATGGCGCAATTCGTGGTATTGATATGTTTGACTGTGTACTTCCAACTCGTATCGCTCGAAATGGTACATGTATGACAAGTGAAGGTCGCCTTGTTGTAAAAAATGCGAAATTCGCAAGAGACTTCGGTCCGCTTGATCCAAACTGTGATTGCTACACATGTAAAAACTACTCACGTGCGTACATTCGTCACTTAATGAAATGTGATGAAACGTTCGGAATTCGTTTAACGTCTTATCACAACCTTCATTTTCTGTTAAACTTAATGGAGCAGGTGAGACAAGCTATTCGTGAAGACCGTCTTGGCGATTTCCGCGAAGAGTTCTTTGAACAGTATGGCTTTAATAAACCGAATGCTAAAAACTTCTAATACATAATTTAAAAGGAGGAACAAAAGATGAATGCAGGTATGATGAATATCGTTATGATCGTTGCGATGTTTGCGATTTTCTATTTCTTATTAATTCGCCCGCAACAAAAACGTCAAAAAGCAGTTGCTCAAATGCAAAGTGAGTTAGCAAAAGGTGATGCTATCGTAACAATCGGTGGTTTACACGGTACAATCGAATCAGTAGATGAGACAAAAATCGTTATTAAATCTGGTGGTTCACACTTAACTTTCGATCGCAATGCGATTCGTGAAGTTGTGAAAAACTAATGTGGAAGGCCCTGCATGAAATGTGCAGGGCCTTTTTTAGTTACTTTGCTTTGACATATTTACACCGAAAATACCACCGAGTGTACTCGCCCCCATTAATGCTAATTGATATAGTAATTGTGAGTTCGATAAGGTTTGAGAAAAGCCTAAATAGTTAACTAGAAAGACGAGTATAGTGAACGTGAGCCCTGTTGTGAAACCTACTAGCCAACCTTTTCCTTGAGCCTTTTTGCCGGCAGTAAATCCAGACATAAGCATAGATAAAAGAGCGAGTATAAAAATAGTAACGGTTAATGTCCCTTCATTTATATTCGTAAACTTTAATAAAAGAGCCATAATCATACTAGTAATAGATGCGAGAATTAGTAGCGTAACAATACCGAAGCCAATTGCAGTTGATAATTTTTTCGTTCCATCCATTTATGCATTCCCCCTTTTTAATACAAGCATATTTTCCTTTTGCTCAAGTTAGACTAGTTTCTTTTTTATAGGGGAGTCTATACGTAAAAAAGGAGATGTAGAAATGGAATGGATATCGGTAATTGGACGGACAATGCTTTTGTATATCATCATCTTAATTATTTTTCGTCTTATGGGTAAACGTGAGATAGGAGAGCTAAGTGTATTAGATTTAGTCGTATTTATTATGCTTGGAGAAATGGCTGTAGTAGCAATTGAAAATACCGATAAATCACTTTTGCATCAATTAGTTCCGATGACTTTTCTTATGTGCATACAAATCATTTTGTCAGTCATTTCATTAAAGTTTCAACGATTTCGGCATTTAATAGAAGGTGAACCAGCAATTATTATTAATGCGGGAAAGATTGATGAAAAAAAGATGAGAAACCAACGATATAATATTGATGATTTAATGATGCAATTAAGGGAACAAGGAGTTGGAGATATTCGGGATGTAGAATATGCTATTTTGGAACCGTCTGGGAAGTTATCTGTCTTTCAAAAACAAAAAAATAAACAAGATACATTGCAGTTTACGCTTCCTCTTATTATTGATGGAGAAATTCAATCTAGTCATTTACAAATGATTGAGCATACAGATGAATGGCTTATTGAGAAATTAAAAAACTTAGGTTATAACGATATAACACAAATTTTATACTGTAGTTTTCAAAATGGACAATTTTTTGTTGATGTAAAAGAAAATTAGAGACTTATCCTTTGGAAGAGTAAGGATGATTAGTATAACTAATAATCAGTGGAGATTACCCCACTGATTAAAGTTTCACCTTATTTCAAAAATGAAAGCTTACGAATGATAGGGAGACGACTTAACTCTTCTTTTCGAATGAGTTTGAAAGTGAAGAGAAGTACGATATAAACAATTGTTGTTAAAGTGATTTCCCATAATGTTTGTATGCCAAGGGAATGAGAGAAAATAATATATTTATGAAGATAAAAACCGAAGGCGCCTGCGATACCGATGGCAAGTCCGCCGAAAATATAGTCTTTTGCGTAAATGGTAAATGTAATCTTTTTTAAAACAGTAGCGTAGTGAAGAAATGTTACTGTTACAATATTTGCAGCAATAGCAAGTGCAACCCCCATCATTTGAAACTCTGGCCTTGATGCTAGTACAAAAATAACGATTAATTTCACGATGGCACCAATAAATGTATTCATCATTGCGGCTCTTGCTAAGTTTAAAGCTTGCAAAACAGAGGTAAGTGGACTTTGGAAATAATGAAATAAAAAGCAAGGCGCAAGAAGTTGAATGAATGCTGTTGCGCTGTCTGATCCATACATAAGAGTTAAAACAGGAGAAGCGAATACGTATAATATAACGACAGACCATCCGCCGGTAATTAATGAAATTCGAAGTGCTTGTTGTAAACGGTGCTCTACTAATTTATGTTGTCTTTTTGCCATTGCTTCACTAATAGAAGGAACGAGCGCTGTAGAGAGAGCGTATGTAATAAAGGCAGGTAGTGATAGGAGCGGGAATGCATAACCGTTTAATATACCGTATTGCTGGGTTGCAACAGAAGCAGCGACACCAGCGATTGCTAAGCTTTGCATAACGACAATAGGTTCAAAAAAATATGAAACGGAGCCGATTAAACGACTTCCTGTAGTTGGAAGGGCAATATCCATCAGAGAATAAAATGTCCCTTTGCTTTCCTTTACAGTAGTGAAAAATCCAGAGCGTATTGATAAATGTTTTTCTCGCTGAAATAACGTGAGTAAAAATAATAAGGATGCAACTTCACCGAGAACAGCTGATAACATAGCGCCGGCTGCAGCATATTCTATGCCGTAAGGTAAAAATAATTGAATGCATATAGCGATAATGGTAATGCGGACGACTTGTTCTAGAACTTGCGCATAAGCGCTAGGTTTCATATTTTGTTTCCCTTGAAAGTAACCACGCAACACAGAAGAAACAGCAATAACAGGAACAACGGGCAAAATGGCCATTAATGGATAGTAGGTTCTTTCGTCGGTTAATAATGTTTTTGCTAAAATAGGTGTGAGGAACATAATTCCGATTGTTAAAATGATACTAATAACGGATGTAACAGCTAGTGATACGGTTAATATTTTTTTAACTCTTTGTTTATCGTTCACAGCTTCCGCTTCTGCTACAAATTTTGCGATTGCGACAGGAAGACCAATTTGTGTCAATGTAATTGCTAAAATGAATGTAGGAACGGCCATCATATAAAGACCAACGCCTTCTTCTCCTAAAATACGTGCCATTACTATGCGGTTGATAAAGCCGAGTATTTTTGTAATAAAGCCGGCTATCATTAAAATAAATGCGCCTTTTAAAAAGCTTTGTCTCGTCATGTTCTTCTCCTACCTTCTCAAAATCAATGGAATGATTTACAATAATTTATATGCACGTACGAGACAAGAATGACAAGCATTTAAGAGAGTGAAGTATGATAGTGCTCTTGAAAGTAGTTATTGCTGTCCATTAGAGCGGGATTAAAGCGACTTTTTCGTGCTGAAATAAGAAGGAGATGTTTATAGATGTTAGATAGAGAGGCTTTGGTAGAATCATACCGCGGACAGTTACAAGTCGTTTTAGAAAGTAAAGTAGAAGAGTTTCAAATGTTCGGTTACGACCGAGTGACAGATGATGACATTTGGAAGTTTCTTAAAGTGAAAAAGTGGAAGAAGATAGACAGCGATGTTAGATTGTATGAATTAGTTAATGACGTATTAACAGTAACAGCTAATGAATATATGACATATTTAACTGTTGAAGCTTACCAAGCGCCACTTTGGTCATTTGATGAGTACGAAAATAAATAACCGACTGCAATTGGTTTGTTCTTCCTTTTGCAGTATAATGATATGTATTGATAAAGAGGAAATAATTATGTCTAAGATTATATATAAAGGAGGTAGTGAAGAGGAAAATAAATGATGGAAGTGTAGGTAGTGTAAAAGCTTACCTATAGAGCTAGTGATGAACTAGCAAAAATTATAGAAAGGAAGTCTACTAACTAGGCGTATGCACACGTATAGCAGTGAATCGTAAGAGATTTATTGAAAGTGTTAGTAGCAGAAAGAGGGTACATATGGCAAAGCGTGGTACGAGAATTGCCGCCTTTTTCCTCATCGTCTTATTAATCGGTGGAGTAATTGGTGCGGCAGGAAAAGACATAGCAAAAGGAATTAGTCTAGGACTAGACCTTCGCGGTGGTTTTGAAATTCTGTATGAAGTAAAACCAGCCAAAAAAGGTGATAAAATCGATCGAGATGTACTTGTAAGTACAGTAGGTGCTCTTGAAAATCGTGTCAATGTTCTCGGTGTAAGTGAGCCGAACATTCAAATCGAAGGGCAAGATCGAATTCGTGTACAGCTTGCTGGTGTACAAGATCAGCAAAAAGCACGTGAAATGTTATCAACACAAGCGAAATTAACATTCCGTGATGTGGATGATAACCTTCTTATGGATGGAACGGATTTAAAAGGCGGCGGAGCGAAGCAAACATTTGATGAGCAAGGCCGTGCGAGCGTAGGTCTTACACTAAAAAGTGCTGAAAAATTCCGTGAAGTAACTGAAAAAATTTCTAAAATGCCACCACCAACGAATTTAATGGTAATTTGGCTTGACTTTGAAGAAGGAAAAGATTCGTATAAAGCAGAATCTGCAAAACCGAATCCGAAATTCTTATCAGCAGCAACAGTAAACCAAGTATTTAACCAAGCTGAAGTATCTATCGTAGGTGGAAACTTCACAGTTGAAAGTGCGAAACAACTTTCATCTTTATTAAATGCAGGTGCACTTCCTGTTGATTTAAAAGAAATGTATTCAACATCTGTTGGAGCGAAATTTGGTCAACAAGCGTTAGAGCAAACGATTTTCGCTAGTGCGATTGGTATCGCTCTTATTTTCTTATTTATGCTTGTATTCTACCGTTTACCAGGACTTGTAGCGGTTATTATGTTAGGGTTATACATTTTCGTTACATTACTTGTCTTTAACTGGATGCATGCAGTTCTTACGTTGCCAGGTATTGCAGCGTTAGTGCTCGGGGTAGGTATCGCAGTTGATGCAAATATTATTACGTACGAGAGACTGAAAGAAGAGCTGAAAATTGGTAAGTCAATGATGTCGGCATTCCGTGCTGGTAACCATCGTTCATTAGCAACAATTCTAGATGCAAACGTTACGACTCTTGCAGCAGCTGGTGTGTTATTCGTTTATGGTAATAGCTCTGTAAAAGGATTTGCAACAAGTTTAATCGTAAGTATTTTAGTTGGTTTTATTACGAACGTATTCGGTACTCGTTTCTTACTAGGTCTACTTGTAAAGAGCCGTTACTTTGATAAAAAACCAGGATATTTTGGTGTGAAACAAAAGGATATTATTCCATTAACAAAAGGTGTAGTACATCCGCCAACAAGATTTGATCGTATTAATTTCGTAAATATCGGTCATAAATTCCTTATCTTCTCGATTGTAGTTGTAATTGCGGGTGCAATTATCTTACCAATTTTCAAATTGAATCTTGGTATTGACTTTGCGAGTGGTACACGTATCGACTTGCAATCAAAACAAGCCGTTACTGTGTCTGATGTTCATAAAGATTTTAAAGAATTGAACATTGATGTGAAGGAAGAAAATATTGTACCGACTGGAGATGACAATAAAGGTTTCGCAGTTCGTACATTAGGTGTTTTATCAAAAGATGAAATTGCGAAAACAAAAACATTCTTCCACGATAAATATGGTACAGATCCAAACGTAAGTACAGTTTCACCGACAATCGGTAAAGAAATTGCACGAAATGCATTTATCGCAGTACTGATTGCTTCTGCGGTTATCATTTTATACGTAAGTATTCGTTTCCGATTTACGTATGCGTTATCTGCAGTACTTGCATTATTACATGACGCATTCGTTATGATTGTTATGTTTAGTATTTTCCAACTAGAGGTAGACTTAACGTTTATTGCTGCAGTACTAACAATCATCGGTTATTCTATTAATGACTCGATTGTTACATTTGATAGAAACCGTGAATTATACAAACAGAAAAAACGAGTGCGCGATATAAAAGATCTAGAAGAAATCGTAAATGCAAGTATTCGCCAAACGCTTGGTCGCTCGATTAACACCGTATTAACAGTGTTATTCCCAGTAATTGCACTGCTTATCTTCGGTAGTGAGTCACTACGTAACTTCTCGTTTGCGCTACTTGTTGGATTAATTGTAGGTACGTACTCTTCTGTTTTCGTTGCCTCTCAAATTTGGTTAATGCTTGAAAACCGTCGTTTGAAAAAGGGAAGAAACAAGAAGAAGGTTGAGAAAGTAGAATCTGAACCGCAAGTATAGAAAAGATGATGTCTCTTTATGAGGCATCTCTTTTTTCGTTTGTGGATACAATAAGATAGCAACTTTTTAACAGAAAGAAGATGGAAGAAAGTGGTGGTGTTATCGCTGTTTTTGTTAAAATAAAAAGATAGGTTAAGAAAAGAAGGGATTTTAATTATGGAAAAAGATGAACGTTTTAAACAGGCCGAGTTTGGTGCTATTGTCGGGATCGTTGGTAATATTATATTAGCGATTGTAAAGGCGGTAATTGGTTATATTGGGAACAGTAAAGCGCTATTAGCGGATGCCGTGCATTCTGCATCAGATGTAATAGGTTCGCTAGCTGTACTTTTTGGATTGCGAGCGGCAAAGCAGCCACCTGATGAGGATCATCCGTATGGTCATGGTAAAGCGGAATCGATTTCAGCGATTATTGTTGCGGTATTATTATTTATTGTGGGACTTGAAATCGCGATTTCGTCTATAAAAGCTTTTTCGCAAGAACTAGAACCGCCGAAAGGAATTACGATATTTGCTGTTGTTCTTTCAATCGTCGTGAAAGAAGGAATGTTTCAATATAAATTCCGATTAGGGAAAAGAGTAAACAGTGATGCAATTATTGCAAATGCATATGAGCACCGTTCGGATGTATTTTCTTCAATTGCAGCTTTAATCGGTATTTGTGCAGCTATAATAGGTGGTAAGCTTGGTATAGACTGGCTTGTATACGCTGATCCAATTGCGGGATTAGTTGTTTCACTTCTTGTTGTAAAAATGGCATGGAGCATTGGAGCGGAAGCAATTCATGCAACGCTTGACCATGTTCTTCATGAGGAGGATGTTATTCCGCTTAGAGAAGCAGTTCTTCAAGTAGATGGTGTGAAAAAAATTGGTTCTTTATATGCACGGGAGCATGGTCATTATGTTATTGTCGATATTAAAGTGTCCGTAGATCCATACATTACTGTAGAAGAAGGACACCGTATTGGAAAACATGTGAAAGAAATACTTATGAAACAAGATAATGTACAAAATGTATTCGTACATATAAATCCGTATTCTCCAAATTAAACATCATTAACATTTTAGTATATAGATATTGCATCGTAGTTTGCATTATATTGTCACCCCTTAATCTGTCTTGTATAATGAACAGGTTAAGGGGTGATTTCGTGTTACAACCGAAGACGCGTTGGAAAGAAAAAGAATATAATGACGAGCGAGTGAGTGAATTAGCAAGTAAATTACAGTTATCGCCACTTGTCGTTTCGTTATTCCTCGGTAGAGGACTCGATACAGAAGATAAGATTTTAGATTTTTTAAATACAGAAAATCAAGAATTTCATGATCCATTTTTATTAGAAGGAATGGATAGAACGGTAGAACGTGTAAATAAGGCGATTCAAAATGGAGAGCAAATATTAATATTTGGTGATTACGATGCGGACGGAGTAAGTAGTACGACAGTTTTATATCTTGCTCTTCAAGAATTAGGTGCAGAAGTAGAATTTTACATTCCAAATCGTTTTACAGAAGGGTATGGACCGAACGAAGAAGCATTTCGTTGGGCGCATAGCGCAGGGTTCTCGCTAATTATTACTGTCGATACTGGTATTGCAGCGGTACATGAAGCGAATGTAGCGAAAGAGCTTGGAATAGATCTAATTATTACAGATCACCATGAGCCACCGCCAGAATTGCCAGAAGCACTTGCGATTATACATCCGAAATTAGATGGCGGTGTATATCCGTTTCACTATTTAGCTGGTGTAGGTGTTGCGTTTAAAGTTGCGCATGCACTATTAGGCCGTGTACCAGAACATTTATTAGAGATCGCAGTAATTGGTACAGTAGCCGATTTAGTATCACTTCATGGTGAAAATAGGTTGCTAGTGAAACGCGGTTTAAAACATATGCGTATGACGAGAAATATTGGTTTGAAGGCATTGTTTAAAGTTGCTAACGTTTCGCAAAGTGAAATTACCGAAGAGAGTATTGGTTTCTCAATTGCACCTCGTATTAATGCGGTTGGGCGTTTAGAAGATGCTGCGCCGGCTGTACACCTTTTATTATCAGATGATCCAGAGGAAGCGAAAGAGCTAGCTGAAGAAATTGATGAGCTGAACAAACTGCGAAAAGATATTGTAAAGCAAATTACAGAAGAGGCTATCGCTGAAGTGGAAAATAACTTCCCACCAGAAGAAAATAAAGTATTAGTACTTGCGAAAGAAGGCTGGAACCCAGGGGTAATTGGAATTGTTGCTTCGAAATTAGTTGAACGTTTTTATCGTCCGACGATTGTATTAAGCATTGATCCTATAAAAGAAACAGCAAAAGGCTCAGCACGTAGTATTGCAGGATTTGATTTGTTTGCAAATTTATCAGATTGTAGAGAGTTATTACCACACTTCGGAGGGCATCCGATGGCAGCGGGAATGACGCTACATATGAATGATGTAGATGAATTACGTCGCTGCTTAAATGAACAAGCAGATGCAATTTTAACAGAAGAAGATTTTATTCCAATTACAGCAGTTGATGTTTTTTGTAAAGTAGAGGATGTAACGCTAGCGGCAATTGAAGATATGCAAAAACTAGCCCCGTTTGGTGTTGGAAATCCGAAACCACGTATTGCAGTAAAAGATGCAGAGTTAGAAAGCATTCGCGCAATCGGATCAGATGGCTCTCATTTAAAAATGGCTCTTCGTGATGGACAAGCAACACTGGATACAATTGGATTTGGCTTTGGTGCATATGCGAAAGAAATCTCTCCAGTTGCAAAAGTATCTGTAATAGGAGAAGCGTCTATTAATGAATGGAATAACTTTAAGAAGCCACAACTAATGGTACAAGATATTGCTGTAGAGGCGTGGCAATTATTTGATTGGCGTAGTATGCGTAATGCAGAAGCAAATTTAGCAGAACTTCCGAAAGAAAAAATAACAATGGTGTATTTTTCTGAAGAGGTATTGAATAAATTTTCTTTAGAGAGCTATAAAGAAAAGCTCATGCATGCTTCAGAAGTAACGCATTTAGATGATCAATATATCGTGTTACTTGATTTACCAAAAGGAACAGATGAATTACGTGAGCTATTTAAGGTAGGATTCCCAGCGCGAATTTATACGCTATTTTATCAAGAGAATAACCACTTATTTAGTACAGTTCCGACCAGAGAACACTTTAAATGGTACTATTCTTTCTTAAGCCAAAAAACACCATTTTCTTTAAGACAATATGGAGAACAACTATGTCGTCATAAAGGTTGGTCAAAAGATACAGTAAATTTCATGACACAGGTGTTTTTTGAGTTAGAATTTGTTACAATAAAAGATGGCGTCATTTTTATGGCAGACAAAAAACAAAAGCGTGATTTAATTGAATCGAACACATATCGTGAGAAAATGAACCACTTACAATTAGAAAAAGAATTGGTTTATAGCACATATCAGCAACTATATACATGGTTTGAAACGATTCGTAATCATAAAGAAGTAGAACAGTTAGGGTAAAGGATTTGTATTTACAAACCTTTTAGATCTGAGGAGGATTCAGAAATATGGATTTCAAGCAACATATCGCAATTGTACCGGATTATCCGAAAGAAGGTATTGTGTTTAAAGACATTACACCTTTAATGAATGACGGTAAAGCATACAAAGCAGCAACAGACGCAATCGTTGAGTACGCAAAAGAAAGAGATATCGATGTTGTAGTAGGACCAGAAGCTCGTGGTTTCATTATCGGTTGCCCAGTTTCTTATGCGTTAGAAGTAGGATTTGCGCCAGTTCGTAAATTAGGAAAATTACCACGTGAAGTAATTACAGTTGACTACGGTAAAGAATATGGTAAAGACGTTTTAACAATCCATAAAGATGCAATTAAGCCAGGTCAACGCGTATTAATTACAGATGATCTATTAGCTACAGGTGGAACAATCGAAGCGACAATTAAGTTAGTTGAAGAGCTAGGCGGAGTTGTAGCAGGAATTGCATTCTTAGTAGAACTTACTTACTTAGATGGTCGTAAAATGTTAGATGGTTACGATGTATTAGTATTAGAAAAATACTAATCACTATATAGGTAAAACTACGGTGATAAAAAGTACCCGTGAATCTCTTGGAGAGGAGCGGGTACTTTTGTATAATTGAACAAAAAATTATGGTGAAATGTCAGTAAAATCTTTTCCTTTTCACAATTCACAATCATTGGGTTATAATGATAGAATATAATTTATTCTATTAAATAAAGATAAAGTCAATTTTCAATAAAAGGTGATTCGATGGCAAATGAGCAGGTACTAACAGCTGAACAGGTACTCGAGAAAGCAAGTCAATATTTAGCGGATGAAGATATTGAGCTAGTGGCACGTGCCTATGAATATGCACGTGATGCGCATAGCGAACAATATAGAAAATCGGGTGAACCGTATATTATTCATCCGATTCAAGTTGCAGGTATTTTAGTTGATTTACACATGGATCCAGCTACGGTATCAGCAGGTTTCTTACATGATGTAGTGGAAGATACAGAGATTACATTAGAAGATATTGAACGGGAATTTAACAAAGAAATTGCTATGCTTGTTGATGGCGTTACAAAGCTTGGGAAGATCAAATATAAATCTCACGAACAACAACAAGCAGAAAACCATCGCAAAATGTTTATTGCAATGGCTCAAGATATTCGAGTTATTTTAATTAAACTAGCTGATCGTCTTCATAACATGCGTACATTGAAACATTTGCCTCAAGAGAAGCAGCGTCGCATAGCGAATGAAACGTTAGAAATCTTTGCACCTTTGGCACATAGACTCGGAATTAGTACTATTAAATGGGAGCTAGAGGATACGTCACTTCGCTATTTAAATCCACAACAATATTATCGTATTGTAAATTTAATGAAGCGTAAACGTGCAGAACGTGAAGAATATTTAGACGAAGTAATGACTGGTATTCGTGAGAAATTAAAAGAAGTTGCAATTCAACCTGAGATTTCTGGAAGACCGAAACATATTTACAGTATTTATCGTAAAATGGCACTGCAAAATAAGCAGTTCAATGAAATTTACGATTTATTAGCTGTACGTGTCGTTGTAAATAGTATTAAAGATTGTTATGCAGTGCTTGGAATTATTCATACGTGCTGGAAGCCGATGCCAGGTCGTTTTAAAGATTATATTGCAATGCCAAAAGCAAATCTATATCAATCTCTTCATACGACTGTAATTGGACCGAAAGGTGATCCACTTGAAGTGCAAATTCGTACGAAAGAAATGCACGAAATTGCAGAATTTGGGATCGCGGCACACTGGGCATACAAAGAAGGAAAAACAGCAGAAACAACAGGTACATTAGAGAAGAAACTCACATGGTTCCGTCAAATATTAGAATGGCAAAATGAAGCTTCTAATGCAGAAGAATTTATGGAGTCATTAAAAATTGATTTATTCTCTGACATGGTATTCGTCTTTACACCGAAAGGCGATGTAATGGAATTACCACTTGGATCTGTTCCAATTGATTTCGCGTATCGTGTCCATTCGGAAATTGGGAATAAAACAATTGGTGCAAAAGTAAACGGGAAAATGGTGACGCTGGATTATAAATTAAAAACAGGCGACATCATTGAAATTTTAACGTCGAAACATTCATATGGCCCAAGCCAGGATTGGGTAAAACTTGCTCAAACATCTCATGCGAAAAATAAAATTCGTCAATTCTTTAAGAAACAACGTAGAGACGAAAATATTGAAAAAGGCCGTGAACTTGTTGAAAAGGAAGTACGTGGTCTAGAGTATGAGATGAAAGAAGTATTGGCGCCGGATAACTTAAAACGCGTCGCTGAGAAATTTAACTTTGCAAATGAAGAAGATATGTTTGCAGCAGTTGGATATAGCGGAATTACAGCTTCGCAAATTGTTACGCGACTAACGGACAAGTTCCGCAAACAACGCGAAGAAGAAGAAATTGTTGAAGTTAAAGAAGTCCGTAAACCGATGAAAATTCGAAAATGGGATTCTGGTGTAAAGGTAAGCGGTGCTGATAATTTATTAATCCGTTTATCGAAATGCTGTAACCCAGTTCCGGGCGATGATATCGTTGGGTATATTACGAAAGGCCGAGGTGTATCAATTCACCGCCGTGATTGTGTAAATGTTCATACAGAAGAAGCTGTAGAACGATTATTAGAGGTAGAGTGGGAAGGTAGCCCTGAAAAAGAAATTGAGTATAACGTTGATATTGAAATTTCAGGTTACGATCGCCGCGGTTTATTAAATGAAGTACTGCAAGCTGTTACAGAGACGAAAACATACATTTCAGCTGTTTCTGGTAGAAGTGACCGTAATAAGATGGCAACAATTAATATGTCAATCTCGATTCGTAACTTACAACACTTGAAAAAAGTAGTAGAACGCATTAAACGCGTTCCAGAAATTTATGCAGTACGACGCATGATGCATTAATAGGGAGTGTAGAAAGATGAGAGTTGTTTTACAACGATCAAAGAAAGCGTCTGTCACAGTAGACGGTGAGATCGTAGGACAAATTCCGTTCGGTTTAACATTACTAGTTGGCATTACGCACGAAGATACAGAAAAAGATGCAACTTACATTGCGGAAAAAATTGCAAACTTACGTATTTTTGAAGATGAGAGCGGAAAGATGAATCATTCTGTACTTGATGTAGAAGGACAAGTTCTATCTATTTCGCAATTCACATTATACGGAGATTGCCGCAAGGGCAGACGTCCAAACTTTATGGATGCTGCGAAACCTGATTATGCAGAGCGTTTATACGATTTCTTTAATGAAGAAGTTCGTAAACAAGGATTACATGTGGAAACAGGGAAGTTTGGAGCAATGATGGACGTTTCTTTAATCAATGATGGTCCGGTGACCTTAATTGTAGAAAGTAAATAGTGTTCATAAAAAAGAGAGGGTTATATAATCCTCTCTTTTTTATACATTGTTGTATGTTTTGTTCATTTATTTGGAATCAATAGCAGTTTCGGTTATGTATAACTCTCGCATCAATATGGAACAATAAAAAGTAAAACATCCATATTGAATGTGAGGGATATACGTATGCGTATGAATGAAAAAGGGCATTCTGTTACAAATGGTGCAAATCAACTGTTTAACGTGAATTTTCATGATTTTATTTCAAAAGAGCAAAACAATACTTCAATGGAGCTTGCTTCGGAGTTTGGGATTTCTCTTCAAGATGTAAAGCGTTTAAAGAAGCAGATTGAACGTTCTTAGAGCACTTGACAATCCTACTTAACAAACGTATAGTAATTTTATATTTACATATGAATATAACCGTTGATAGAGAAGAGTAAATGAGACACACATGGAAAGAGAAGGAATGTCTTAGGCTGAAAACATTTCTGCATGATGACTGATTGAATGACACTCTAGAGGTTTCAACTTGAACGGCATATATGCTTAGTAGGGATGAACGCATATTTAAGCGTTATTAAAAAAGTGGAAGCATACGTGCTTCAATTAGGGTGGCACCACGGGTATAATACTCTCGTCCCTACTGTTTAAACAGTAGAGGCGGGAGTTTTTTTATTTTTATTAAGATTAAAACAATTTGAGGAGGAACTGAATATGTCTATTCAAATCCCACGCGGAACGCAAGATATTCTTCCAGGCACTGTTGAGTTATGGCAGTATATCGAAGGGCAAGCACGCGAAATTTGCCGTCGTTACAATTATAAAGAAATTCGTACACCAATTTTTGAACACACTGAGCTATTTTTACGCGGTGTTGGTGATACGACAGATATCGTACAAAAAGAAATGTACTCATTCCAAGATCGTGGAGAGCGTAGCTTAACATTACGTCCAGAAGGTACTGCACCTGTTGTACGTTCTTACGTTGAAAATAAAATGTTTGGTGATGCGACACAACCAACGAAATTATACTATATCGGTCAAATGTTCCGTTATGAAAGACCACAAGCAGGTCGCTATCGTCAATTCGTACAATTCGGTATCGAAGCAATCGGCAGTAATGACCCTGCAATTGATGCAGAAGTAATTGCACTTGCTGTTGAATTTTACCGCGGCATGGGCTTAAAAAATATTAAAGTTGTATTAAACAGTTTAGGTGACGCAGCGAGCCGTCAAGCACACCGTGATGCATTAATCGCACACTTTGAGCCACGTATCGGCGAATTCTGTTCTGACTGTCAATCTCGCTTAGAAAAGAACCCACTTCGAATTTTAGACTGTAAGAAAGACCGTAACCATGAATTAATGGGAACAGCACCATCTATTACAGAATACTTAAACGAAGATTCAGCAGTATACTATGACAAAGTTCAAGAACTATTAACGATGATGGATGTTCCATTTGAAAAAGATCCGAACTTAGTGCGTGGTTTAGACTACTATCAACACACTGTTTTTGAAATTATGAGTGAGGCAGAAGGTTTCGGTGCGATCACTACATTAAGCGGTGGTGGCCGTTATAACGGACTTGTACAAGAAATCGGTGGACCAGAAATGCCAGGTATCGGTTTTGCAATGAGTATTGAACGTTTAATTATGGCGCTAAAAGCTGAAAACATTGAATTACCACTTGAACATAGCATTGATTGTTACGTTGTAGCGCTTGGCGAAAAAGCGAAAGACCATGCTGCAAAAGTTGCGTTCGATCTTCGTAAAGCTGGATTGTCAGTTGAAAAAGATTATTTAGATCGCAAAATGAAAGCACAATTTAAATCAGCAGATCGTCTAAAGGCGAAATTTGTAGCTGTATTAGGAGAAGATGAGCTAGATAAAGGCATCATTAACTTAAAAGATATGGCAACAGGTGAACAAGAAGAAGTAGCGTTAGATGTATTTGCTTCATACGTAGCAGAGAAATTAATATAGGGGGAACTTACAGTGGCTGAAAGAACACATGCATGTGGAAAAGTAACAGTAGAAGCTGTTGGACAAACAGTTCAATTAAAAGGTTGGGTACAAAAACGCCGTGACTTAGGTGGATTAATCTTTATCGATTTACGTGACCGTACAGGTATCGTACAAGTTGTATTTAACCCAGAAACATCAAAAGAAGCGTTAGAAGTAGCAGAAACAATTCGTAGCGAATACGTATTACACGTAGAAGGTACAGTTGTTGAACGTGGTGAAGGCGCAATTAATGACAATATGGCAACTGGTCGTATTGAAGTACAAGCAACAAAAGTAAATGTACTAAATGCAGCGAAAACAACGCCAATTATCATTGCTGATGATACAGATGCATCAGAAGATGTGCGTTTAAAATATCGTTATTTAGACTTACGTCGTCCTGTAATGTTCAACACATTCAAAATGCGTCACGATGTAACAAAAACAATTCGTAACTTCTTAGATACAGAAGAGTTCTTAGAAGTAGAAACACCAATTTTAACGAAAAGCACGCCAGAAGGAGCTCGTGACTATTTAGTGCCAAGTCGTGTACATGATGGTGAATTCTATGCATTACCACAGTCACCACAGTTATTTAAACAGCTTCTTATGGTCGGCGGATTTGAGCGTTACTATCAAGTAGCACGTTGTTTCCGTGATGAAGATTTACGTGCGGATCGTCAACCAGAATTCACGCAAATCGATATCGAAGCTTCATTCTTAACACAAGATGAAATTTTAGATATGATGGAGCGTATGATGACGAAAGTTATGAAGGATGCAAAAGGTGTAGAAGTGAGTGCACCATTCCCTCGTATGAAATATGCTGATGCAATGGCTCGCTACGGTTCTGATAAGCCAGATACACGCTTTGAAATGGAACTAACAGACTTATCTGAGTTTGCAGCAGATTGTGGCTTTAAAGTGTTTACAAGTGCTGTAGAAAGCGGCGGACAAGTAAAAGCAATTAATGCAAAAGGTGCTGCAAGTAAATATTCTCGTAAAGACATCGATGCATTAACTGAATTCGTGAAAGTATACGGTGCAAAAGGTCTAGCTTGGCTTAAAGTTGAAGAAGACGGCCTAAAAGGACCGATTGCGAAATTCTTCGGTGAAGAAGATGCAAATGTGTTAATGAGCACATTAGAAGCTACTGCTGGCGACTTATTACTATTCGTAGCAGATAAGAAGAGCGTTGTTGCAGATAGCTTAGGCGCACTTCGTTTACGTCTAGGTAAAGAGCTTGAGTTAATTGATGAAAGTAAATTTAACTTCCTATGGGTAACTGATTGGCCACTACTTGAGTACGATGAAGATGCAGAGCGTTACTTCGCAGCTCACCACCCATTCACAATGCCATTCCGTGAAGACGTTGAGTTACTAGAAACAGCACCAGAAAAAGCACGTGCACAAGCATATGACCTTGTATTAAACGGTTATGAGCTTGGTGGTGGATCACTTCGTATTTACGAGCGTGACGTACAAGAAAAAATGTTCAAAGCACTTGGATTCTCACAAGAAGAAGCGCAAGAGCAATTCGGATTCTTATTAGAAGCATTCGAATACGGTACACCACCACACGGCGGAATCGCATTAGGTTTAGATCGTCTTGTTATGTTACTTGCAGGCCGTACGAACCTTCGTGATACAATTGCATTCCCGAAAACAGCAAGCGCAAGCTGCTTATTAACAGAAGCTCCAAGCCCAGTTGCAGAATCGCAGCTTGAAGAACTGAACTTAAAATTAAGCTTGAAAGAAGAGAAGTAAGAATAGGGTCTAGATGGTTATACTATAACCGTCTAGACTTTTTTTGAGAGGTTGTTTAAAAAGTCTGGTTTAGATAACTGTCGCATCTCATCGTTGCTTCGCCAGTCCGGTGCTCGAGTAGTGTTTCTACACTGCGCTCCTCCTGGCTTCAGCGCCTCGATCTGCTCGGTTCTCTAAATCCTCCTTTTTAAACCTGTATTGAAAGGAAGTTTAAAAAGTCTGGTTTAGATAACTGTCGCATCTCATCGTTGCTTCGCCAGTCCGGTGCTCGAGTAGTGTTTCTACACTGCGCTCCTCCTGGCTTCAGCGCCTCGATCTGCTCGGTT
>NZ_JBQAHM010000008.1:0-238512 GCF_051916885.1 Bacillus cereus group sp. MYBK14-1
GAGTTAGCTCGGCTGTCTTAGGACGAATTCGTTAGCTATCAAAAGTAACGACTAACCGAGAAGCCCCCACTTCAAACAGTCCGTTAGGACGTTAAGTGGCGGGTAGTTCACTTATTGCAGAATTATTTATAAGACAAAGACTTAATAAAGGAAAATACCTGGTAAATGAGGATGTACATTTATGATGCAAATCTGATTTAATGTTAAGAATTGAAATTCTCAGCAATTCAATGTTTTTTGTAATTTTTCCCGCCGAGATTATGGAGTAACCTACCTTGGCGCTAGCGAGAAAATAATTGAACGAATGAAGTACGTTATTCAAAAGATTACTTTACCTTTTAATATTTTTACAGTATTCAACCAGAGAACGTTTCTTATGTAAGGAAGGGATATGAGGGGTTATATGAAAAGAATGAAAAATGTATGGTTATTAGTGTTATGTTTCTTATGTTTGAGTGGGTGCAATTATGAAAATGAAGATCAGGTGAAAAAATATATAAAAGAAAAACATGGTTTCGATGTTGTTGTAACAGATTGGGGCGGGATACATGAAGGAAATATGGGACATACGTACCATACTGTTCAGGCAAAGGATAATAAAAATATTCAATTTCGAGTAGAGGTAAATGGTATCTTCTATTCCAAAATACAAGGTGATGAATACGAATATGGGAAAAACACATACGAGGAATATAAGAAATTCAAACCCATTCTTGAAGAAATGAAAAAGTTAGGTTACGAGGAATCTGAAAATAAAAATGTTCTTCAATATATAGTAGATTATAACAATGCAGCAGAAAAACCAACAGATGAGTTGTTATTAACCTTAAAAATGAGTAAGGAAATCGATTATATTCAATTTGAAACTATAGAATTAGATCGTTTACATACATTATTTCAACTCATTCAAAAGAGTAATAGAAACATAACAGAACTTGAAATTGAGGATCATAATGGTAAATCGATTGGTCTTCCTTTCGAAGATGTGCAAAAGGGTATAACGAAAGAAGAACTTCTACTAACAATGAAAGACACAGTAAGCGGTTATTGGACATATTTAATTGAAACTCAAACAAAAGTCGTTGAAAGATTAAAAGAAATTCAAAATGACCGCTTTGTAATTAAAGATATTACTTGTGCACATCCGAAGGAAGGGAAATGCCCAAAATATGAAGCTACGATAGTTTTTAATGACAGTTCTATGGAGTATAAAAATGATCCCGATGTAATGGAGGATTTGACAAAGGTGGTCACGATTCTTAAAGAAGAACTACATAACGAGAAATTTGATATATTTGTATCCAACAAAGATAGAACAAGCTATTCACTCTGGCTAACGTCAGAGAAAATTCAAAACAGTAGTAACATCTATGAACTTATAAAATAATTGTATATCAAAAATAATATGTAATAGGTTCTATTGATAACTTTGTTTTTTCGACGCAAAGTGCATGAATGGTTTTGCTGCTTTTTACAGAAAATGAAAGTTTGTATTAGTTTTTCAATAACTAACATAACCATCTAACTCTTAAACGATAGATGGTTATGTTAGTTCTAAATGCTATATTTTTAAATGAAAGTCGTATAATTTTAAAAAGTATAAAGTTATGAATTAAGTTATATCAGTATGAAATATCTCTTTAGAATGAATCAACCAAAAGTTTATATTTTCTAGGAACATGAACAGAAAATGAACAAATTTTTTTATGAAAATTGTTCATGCAATCCTAAAGAAAGAGTTGATTCTAATCAATCTTTTTTTAAATCGATTCTTTTTTGTGAGTCATAGAATCTAATTTGGTAAGAGATTTTTGATTAAACTTTATTTTAAAGCAACGTTTAAAAGGAGTAAAAAATGAATACAATTAATAAAATCTTAAGTGATTTTGCAGATATAAATACAGATGAATACGTGAGGAATTATTATGAGCTTAGTATTATGTCAGAAAATAAAGAGGACAATATTTTTGTACTTGCCAAAAAGGCGACATATGCTACTAGTAATGACACATTAGAACTCATCCGCTTGAAAGAATGGAAAAAAGAATTCCTAATTTGCCAATATTCCAATGGAGAGTCTTCTTGGTTTGGGAAAATACCGTGCGGATATGATTTACATGGATTGACTCCGAAGGAATTTATAATAGAGCAGTTATTAAATGTATTCAAACAAGAACCAGATGAGGTTTATTGGATTAAATTAGATCCAGGAGGTTATTATGCATGCTGTTATGAAGAATATTTGTTTAAGACAAACACAGGAATTTATTTTTTTAGTATGCAAGTACACGATTAAATAATCAGGATTTGAAATGTAGTTTTATTAATAAAAAAGATTGATAACTTAATAATAAAGAAGAAGTCTCCATGTCCAAGGAATAAGAATTAAATGAAGAATACAGATAGTCCAGGTGAATTTTGTATTCTTCTTAATTCCTATAATATTTTTGAAAATAAAGTTAAAAAACCAAGCACCTAAAATTGTAACAGATAACTCAAAAATCGTAATTATCCATTCTAGTATAGTATGTTCTACATCAGGAGAAGCACCAGCCATACTAAGAATAACTATAACTGGAAATGAGGGTATATAAACAAGTAAATAAGAAAAAAAGTAAAAAATATATTTTATCAATGTTTTTCCTTCCATAAGATCCACTCCTAATATAGAACTAATAGTTAAAGGCGAATTATCAAACTTAGTCAAAAGTTACACATGTTATATTTTAAGTATATAAAGTTAGTGCTTTTATACATAATTGGAGGTCCCTAAATAATGTTATTTTAGAGGTCCTCAGTGGTGAAATATCATATAATATCAAGAAGTGATAAGGAACTATAGCAAACAAATAGTCTGCATATATCAATCTAATTATAGTAAAAAAGGAAAATTATTAGAATCTTGACTTTTTTCCACATGCATATCAGAAGGTAATGAGGAATTATAGCTTAATCCTTTAAAATATATCCATATTATAAAGAAAAATAGAACTTGAATACAAATAGGAGTCTGAATATTCTGTTGAAAATAAATTGAATATGATGATGATAATTTATATAATGTATGTAAGACTTTCTTTTTTCTTTTTTTAATCCATAAATACTACAACCCTTTCGGGGAAATGACTTTGTAAAGCAGCCTTGCTTACAAAAATTCATATACCCGAAAGGGTTTTTTGTGTTTAAAAACAATTAGGCTTATGCCGTTTATATAGATATTTCCATAAGGAAAGGATGAAGGGTGTTGTATATATTTGAAAAGGAATTTTATTATGCAGTTACTCTAAAGGGTTTGTAACACTTCCACTAACTTATTAAACAAATTTCATACTAAGTAGTAGGAGTAAAAATAATGTATGTTACTACTAAAACGAATGAACTAAATGGATTTGAGCGAATAGCTAAGATTTTAGAGGAAGTTGAGAGATCTGCTACTCATCAGCAGATGATAGAAGTTCTAGTAGAAGGTAAAACATATCAATCTGCCTTTTGCTTTGCACATGTTGTTGCGGATATAGGACAGTGTGTTTCCTTACTACTTTTCACAATAATTGGGGGCATTGAGAGTACAGTTCAAAGTATAAAAGATGCAATTGATAATGGGATTTCCAATTTGAAGTTTGGTACTGAAGAAAAAACTCAATAAGTTATTAATTTGAATCACAGTTTCAGTTTTATGCTGAAAAGGGAAAATATACAATATTTCTAATTATAATTAATGGCCGTAAGCCAATCATTAGGGTACATGATTTGGTAAGAGAAAGATCATATACCTTTTTCATTTGAAGAATCACCAGCTGCTGCAATACGTAACGTTATAGGTGAGAAAAGTATTGAATTGGTACTTTAAAAGAATTGGGAGAACCTATTTATCAAAGATTATTAGAGAAAAAAAGAGATGGAGACTGTACCTTGTTATTATGACAATAAGTTATTTAAATATTTCTAGGTGTTAAAGTTCAATTTCAATGAATATGAAATGAATTATTGTATTAGTGAAATGGTAAAAGAGTAGAAAATCTTGTTTCCGAAGGTGGATTATGGAAGCGTGTTAGAAGAGGGTAATAGTTTAACTGACTATATGCTTAAATATGCAGAAATTATAGTAGAGAAGGTTTTACATGAGGTGAAACCATCCTATAACCCTCTAATAGATTTGCCTTTAGAGCATTTTCTTTCATAAAGGGAGGAAATTATAATGATAGGTGAAACTTTTAAAAATTTATTATTAAATCTGGCTGGTTTAATAGTGGGGTTAAGTGCTATATATTTAATAATTAAATATAGCTTCAAATTAACAGTAGAAAAAGCTATACCTAATTTAATAGCCTATGCTAGCTTATATTTACCAGGAGTTATAATATTTAGCTTAGTTGGGTATTTTTCAAGCTCATGGATTTTTGGAATTGCAATGGGTGTTATAGTTGAGGCAATTCGTTTCTATGGATTAGGAAGAATACTAAATAAAATATCCTCTTCATTAAGAGCGATGAAAGTGAAAATTGCTATAGCAAAAGCAAATAAAATTGCAAATACTAAAAATAAACCTTTAGAGGTAATTGAAGTTGCTCAATTTAGCCTTGAAAAAGAGAGCATAGTACAAGAGCAATCAGCAGTAATTGAATTGAAAAAAGAACAGAGAGAGATTATAAAAACAGAAGAATCAGAAATAATTGACGATGCAGATGATGTAGAAGATTTAGATGAAATGGAAGGCTTAGAGCGTGTAGCTGTACTAGAGCACATAGAAATGGTCGCAGAAACTAAAGAAGAAATACTAGTGGAAAATGATACTACAGTTAAACGTGAACGTAAGCAGGCAGAAAGTACACCTGATACACAGGAAATATATGAACAATTACAACTTGTTTTAGTTGGTGGGGATTTATAAAAAAATAATCAAGAAATTAGTTTGGATTAATATAAGAGCTATCATCATGTTTAATGATGATAGCTCTTTGTATTTAGAATTAAAAAGCTCGCTTTAAGATGAACTAGCTACTATCTTACTCTGTTTCAATAATGGCAAAATAAATATCATTGTACACTTGATGTACGCGAATAATAAACTTGTTAAAAAGTAATAACGTCATTTCAAAAAACTTTAGAAACGCATGGTAATAATTGGTGCAATCATTCTTTATCCTGTATGATAAAAATGGGAATATTTAATGTTTTCATAGACAATAATTGGCTTAATAGAAGTTGAAAAAATTATTAATAGGAACGAAAAGGATGACCAAAATGGGAATAAAAAGGAACCTATAGAATTTGCAATTTATATTTAATATATGAATTGTTTAACAGGAAAGGAGGTAGTGAAAAGCATTGAAAAAAAACAGTTGTAGTAAAGGGAATTACGGTTTTATATGGTTATAGATATGTATCACCACGTTGAAAATATTTTAACTTTTAAACAAAATAAACAACAAGGGGTAGATAAAATGGGGAAATATGTGAAAGACCAAAAGGTAGTTGCTTATACACTATTAGGATTAGAACCTTGTACAGTTGTAAGAGTTGGTTGGATTTTTATTACGGTAAGAGAAGAAGAAACGGGTCATCTATATTCTGTTAGAAAAAGTAAAATGACACCTATAGAGGAAGAGGAACACTATCTTATAGAAGAAAGTATTGATGATGAAGGGTTATTCGGTATAGGTAGATTGTTTGCTAAAATAGAAGCAGAAGACATGGAAGTTGCAAAGAAATCATTTGAAGAGAATGAAGACTTCCCTAAATACGAAGATTTTCATAAACCATCAGAAGGGAAACTGTATGGTGGAGAGTACTATACTACAATCAAAACAGGTAAAGAGTTACTAGAACAATACTTTAATCGAGAAGAGCTAGAACGTAATGCTACTAATTAAATTAGATGTGTAAACGGTTAAAGGTCAAATCTTATTTATGTTAGGTATATAGACTAAGAAAATTTATATTCGTTTTTGGGGAGGACAAAATAATGGATTTGGTAAAAAAATTTTTGAACGGTTTGAAAGTAGCATTATCAACAGATGATCTCGAAGCACTAAATAAAGCATACGGTGCTACAAAAGGGGATATTGATATATTAAGAACGAAATATCCAAATTGTCCACAATCGTTAATCACTTTACTTGAAAATATCGATGGTACATATTGGCGGAAATATGGAGAAAACGAAGTCACGGTATGTATTTTAGGCTCAGATGTTGAAGAGTATCCATATTATTTGCTTTCTACACAGGAAATGATCGAAAGTTCAAAAGAAGGAGAAGACGTCTCCTATCTTTTAGAATACCAAGATGACGAGGATGCTGTTGACTCTAAGATAAATCCAGAAGGTCTTCTCCCTGGCACGTATATTCACTTTTCAGATTGTATGAACAACGGTGGAACATCAAAGCTGTATATTGATTTTAATCCTTCTGAAGAAGGGGTATGTGGTCAAATCATTCGTTTTTTACACGACCCCGATGAATATGAAGTGATTGCAAACAGCTTTGATGAGTATTTACAGAATCTTATTGATGGTAATTTTAATTTTCTAGACGGAGAAGAATCTCAATAATGTGTGAAGAATTTTACTCAAATATTGGAGGAGATTGCGATGAATCAAGATCCAATTTTACAAAAGGTAATAAATAAATGGTAAAATATGAGCCATGATTCTTCTTTCCGAACAGCATATGAAGCTCGAGAGAAATTACTTCTAGATGAACAAGCTAAGTTAGCGCATGCAGAACAAGAGGGCATGGAAAAAGGAATCGAGCAAGGTAAGATGCAGATAATCCGAGGAATGCATGAAATTGGTGTACCACTTGAAACTATTGCAAAAGCAAGTAAGTTGAGTGTGGAGGAAATTGAACGTATCTTAAAGCTAAAATAAATATATATGAGTATACAGAACCTTTGTGTAGAAAAAATTAGACGTTTATTATCATAGTAGGTTTAATGGGAAAGTATTGCGGAATATTTTGGAAGTGCTTTTTCTTAATCAATTTTTGGATGTTTTTCATGCTGCTCACAATTATATAAAAAAGTCGAAAGAAGAATGTGAAATGTATTCACGATTAATAAATATGATGCAAATCTAATGTAATGTTGAGGACAGAATTCTTCAGTAATTCAATGTTTTTTTATGATTCTTCCCGCTGAGAGTTTGTAGGAAGAAAATACTAAAATGTTTACTATAAAGCCTCAATATATGAGATTTTTTCTATGTGTAAAGTTACTTTTCAAAAAGAATAGCTAACTTAAGGAGCCTTTCTCATACTTGAACCGTCTTAATTTTAATAATATGTATGGGACTCTCATCCACATCTTATTTTCCCGTGTTATGTAATGTCGGTCAGTGAGAAAAAAAGGTACTCTTTCGAGTACCTTTTTACTATTCTACTTTTAACTTAATTTCTTTACCCGTCATACCACCACTAGCTTTTAAGAAAATTCCTTCAGCATCTTTTGGTATATCAAATACAATTTTACCTGTTTGTGTTAGACCAGGATTCAATTGTTTTAAGAAGAAGTCAGTTTTTCCACCGTTAGCTAAGTCAAAAGATGTTTGACCTTGTGTTGAATATGTGAATTCGCGACCTTTACTATCTACTAATTTAAAGCTGTTAGCATCAACAGTGATAGCGTCTTTTTGATTATTAGTAAGTGTAACTTCTAAAATTTTAAATACACCTTGTGCTTGTTCTTTTGTATATTCATTGCCTACAGAATCTACTGTTTCCATAGATCCTACAGCGATTTTCACATCA
Organism: Bacillus cereus group sp. MYBK14-1; assembly: GCF_051916885.1. Classification (NCBI taxonomy): domain Bacteria; kingdom Bacillati; phylum Bacillota; class Bacilli; order Caryophanales; family Bacillaceae; genus Bacillus; species Bacillus cereus group sp. MYBK14-1. The sequence continues at coordinate 7,749 of NZ_JBQAHM010000008.1, forward strand.
GAAGATACCCCTTCTTTTGATACTGCTTTAGTGTCTGTTGAAGTTGTTTCTGTTGAATCACCGCCACCAGCAACCATAGCAATTATTCCGATTACAAATAAAACTATAATGCCTAGGCATCCAAACTTAAATATTTTTCCCACGTTTGTTCCTCCAATTATGTAAAATTTAAGATTGCAACAGTAATAATAACACATCATATATCTTTATATTGTCATATTATGTCGAAAGGAAATAAAAAGATAGTTTAGAAGTTTCAGATTTCATTTCTGTCCTATGACCTATTTTTCCCCGTATTTCGTCTGTATCTCATATTCATAAAGGTAAATGCGCTATAGTCAAAAATTTTTATCTATTTTTGGTAATTGATTCATGTAAAATTTGTTTGTTGGTACATAACTTCATCTATTTTTAAAATATTGTATTATTAGGATGCCGAGGTGAAAATAATTATGTATTTGGGTTTCGACAATCAGGAAGATTGACAAAGTATTGAGAATTACTGGACTGTCTGGCCAAATTTAAGAATTTAAACAAATGCATTATTAAAAAAGAACTCTTATGGAAAGATAAGAGTTCTTTAAAAAATGTTGTATTTGAAACCCGCGATGTTTCACAAAAATATTACGTATATGCAATATATAGAGTCAATAAAAATAATAAAGGTGCATATAATCTATATTTTAATTAGTTCAGCCCCTTGGAGGGCGCTCCAAGGGGCTAAGATTCGAGAATTTTTAAACTCTTGTTAATTTATATGAGAACTCCGTGAACTACTCGCCACTTAGCAAAGCTTGAAGTGGGAGCTTATCAGTTCCACGACGAAAGTAACCTTTCGTCTCCCTGAGCGTTACTTCGGGGTGTTCCATCCTTAGATGTCCAACGCATGGATGCTCTGTTGGTACGGTTGATATTTTACGCAGGAACCGAATGGCTTGGTTTTCGCACTCTATTTTCTTCCTGCAACCTTCTATATCAAGTTATCAAAGAACTTCATATAGCAAGTTTATCAAAAGTTTTTGGCTATGCCAAACCGAAAGTCATCTCCCACCTATCGTAGGGCTACGCCCTTCACACGCTTGAGGAAGGAGAATTCTTTCGGGGAATACGTTAAAGAGTACCTATGCAATTTTAACACTCAACCACATATTTTTGAAACTATATATATAGATTTATTTGTTAGTAGGTATCATGTTGCGTAACCATAATTGGTGAGCGAAGGTGAGGGGACAACAGAAGTACTGACTGAACCTACGGAGTATAAATGAGAAGATTCTTGGTTTTCTCCCAACCACCAAACATAAAGCGAATAGTTAAGAAAGATAGAAAGTTATATGATGCAGGTGCTTTTTTTTAGTTATATAGAAATTATACATTAAACATACTTAAGGAGTCATTTAAGTATAAAGATAATTTATAATCATACAATGATATGGAAAGGTCTTTTCGAACATGTTAGTTAATTCAAAGTATATGTATTATTTGGAACCTGTGCGAGGGTGCTTTTTTAATGCACATTATTATAAGGACAAGCATATTATGTAATAGGACGAGTTCTTTGTGTCCTATTCAATGCTCAGGATAACCCCGATTCACATTGAGAGCACCGGTAGCGGGGGTGCTCTCTTTTTATTGAAAAATATATTTAAATGTATATAATATGATTATTCAATTTATTTTTCGATATAAGGGGTACAAATTCGATGCGACGTAAAGAGGATTTGTTAAAACAATGGAAGGTGGATCTGCAAGCTGTTCAAGAAGAAAAGAGAATGAAGAAGAAAGCTAAGAATAAAAAATATAGCATTCCTGGTAATACAGCGGGATTCATGAATGGAAAGAATACTTATCGTAAAGAGAATGGGGTATGGAAACAAAGAAGTAAATGACGTGAAGGTAAATAAGTTTAGTTAAGTTTATAGCAAGTATTGTAGGCGCTTCCGTGATCTGGTTGGCGTCTTGTTTTTTGTTAAGGAAAAATAACAAAATCAAAGAATATAAGTACGGGATTAGAAGAAAAAATAATAGTCTTGTCGTTTGCTATAACCCACTAGGAAAAAGCGAATAACAAGACAATAGACAAGTAGTGAGAGGGAATTCCCATTCTAGATTGAAATTACATCGCAAAATCCAAATGCCGTATAAGAAATATTAAACTTATAAATGAAAAAAGAAACATGCTAGTGTCCCAAAAATATAAGTTTTTAAGGCTCTACCAGGATATGAATTGCAGGTACATCCCCGTATCGGTATAACGAGGAACACAATGTTCTTGGAACGGTGGACAGTAGTTGCCATGGAGAAGTCGGAGTGTTGGTTGTTAACAATGAAGTTCCTAAAGAGGATAATTATGCAAGATCATGAAATTGAAAGAGGTACTCGTATTGCTAAAGGCGACATAGCTTCGGTGGAAAAAGCTCATTTATAGAAAAAAAGAATGAGGAAAGTGGATTGGATTATTAGCTAAATCCAACCATAATCATTTCTTCATTTTTTATTTCAATTATAAATTTATATTCTTTATCCAATAACCAGAAATAAAAACTGACTGCATCAATATCAACTAGTGATTGGAATACTTTATCAAGATTTGTGCTTATTACAGGGATTTCATTATTATCCCATAATATAAAAATCTGTTCATCAAAATCTGGTTTGTTTTCTTTAATAAGGGAAATTAGTTGCTCTTTATTTAAAGCTATTAATTGATTGTCTATCTGTTCCCAATCTATTCTTCCAGAGACAGTTATAGGAAATGAATTTATTAAAGTATTTACAATCTGTTGGCTTTTATTTTGAGAGAAAATGAGAGTTTCTGCTCCGAGGGATTCAATACATTCATTAAACAAAGGGTTTGTATCATTGTTATTTTTGGTTTTCAGTGCCCGTAATTTTTGTTGCATTTTCCATCGTCTTGAGGATCTATCACTCATTTTTATCATTCCTTCTACAATTAATTAGGAGTCAGTATAGCATATAGAAACAGTTCTTTGGGAAGAAACTATTAGGCAATTGAAATCAGCCTCTACTTTCACCATATTTAGTTTAAGAATTAGATTGTTCAATTCTTTTGAAACATAACTATAATAATTCAATTTCAATATTGTAAGCAACTCAGTTATTATATAGAAATACAAATTCAATGACTTGAATTCAATGTTTTGTTACGCTATAGATAGCTTGATTTGTTTTAACTTAAACATATTAAGAGTACTTAATAATTTTTAGGAGGCTTTTTTGAATGAAGTTATGTAAGGCGAAAACCTGGTTACCATTATCTGCTGCAATGATTACAGTAGTAACAAATCCAGTAGGGACTGCGGCTTCAACGGTTTATACGGTTCAAAAGAATGATACCCTAGAAGCAATAAGTAAACAATATGAGGTTTCTGTACAATCACTTAAACAAGAAAACAATAAAGCAAATGATCAAATTAATATTGGAGAACGTTTAACAATTCCGGTATCGTCAACTGCAAACAAATATGTTCAAAAAAATAATTCAACAGTTTCAACTAATACATATCAAGCAATTTACCAAGTGAAAAGCGGGGATACACTAAGTTCTATATCACAACAATATAAGGTTTCAATACAGTCAATAAAACAAAACAATAACGTAGATGAAAATCATATTTTTGTCGGGCAGCACTTAAAGATTGATACTGGTATTTCATTACAAGAAGTGGATTTAATGGCTCGATTAGTAAATGCAGAAGCAGGAGGAGAACCGCATGCAGGAAAGGTTGCAGTTGCAAAGGTAGTATTAAATCGTGCTAACGCAAATGGTTTTCCAAATACAATTACAGGTGTAATTTATGAACCCATTAAAAATGGTTATGCATTTACTCCTGTTACAGACGGTAGAATTAATCAGCCTGCTACACAGGAAGCAAGAATGGCAGTAGAAGAGGCTCTCACTTCAAAAGGAACAAATTCTGATTGGCTTTATTTCTACAATCCCAAAACCTCGACTGATAAATGGATTACAACACGTCAAACCGTTGCACAAATTGGAAACCATCTGTTTGCTAAATAAAATAATAGTACATTAATATGTTTCCAATGAGATAAGGAGAGGTTATTTTTGCGTGTAGTTCATTCACTATTAGCAATATTAGCAGTTATATTTTTAATTTGTGGTGTTATTATTCACGAGTATGTATTGGTGTTTTTGGTAGGGATTTGTTGCATGGTGATAGTAAGTTTTATAATTTCCAGTATACGTAATTGGAAAGAGAATAGAAAGCGTATATCTATCGTGTATTTTACTTGTGTATTAATATTATTGCTATTGACAATATATCTTTTGTTTGTCACTTTTTATACACGTTCTTTGGAATTTTAGCACTTTTATATAAGCTAACACGGCACAAAAATCAAAAAGAATGATGAATTCTTCAAAAAATAATCAGCTCGGTTTAACGAGCTGATTATTACATCCAGAAATCCTCAAAGTCTACGCTGTAACCTTTCCTTTTTAAGGCCCTAATTAATTTTTGGCCATTCCCTAATGAAGGTTTGTATGTATTTGAACGAGAAATACGACTAATTGTATTTTGATTTACTCCACTCCATTCCTTTAATTCGGTTTGAGTAATACTATTTGTTTTTAAAAATTTACCAAACCTTGATAATGGTTTCCCCAAGCCAAACATTGTGAACACTCCTATTCATAAATTCTCTATTAATCACATCTTTACCAAAGCATGATTTTTTTAAACAAAAGTGTTAATAATGTACAAGCCCCACGCAATATGATGTATCAAGGTAGCCACTCTGGTATTTAGTAAACTTATTACCAAATTAGATACCAAATCAACCAGCCTATGTACTAGCAAGGTATCTACCAAGTTAACAGTCAAGATAGTGTTATCAAGGTAATAGGCACATAAACCCTATATTTTATCTAGTTTGTTCATTTTGTTTATAGAGGGGGGGCAATTAAATGCGTGGTAGGAAGGAAACAATTTCTTTTCGTGAGTGTATGAATCGATCTTACGAAGAGAAAGAAAAGAAAATACATAAATACAATTCAGTTAGTCCTTTCGCATTCCTTCATATGTCGGATCAGGTACTACATACTTACATTGCATTAGGAGTAATGGGAACGGTTTTAATAGGGGCAGTCATATTAGAAAAATATTTAGTGCGACATGACCATATATCAGCAGCTAAATTTATAAGTGAAGGTATTTATTACGGCATGCGAATAGGCGGAGTTTGTTTGATTGGATATGTATTTATTCGCATCCTCATCATGTTTTAGGGGGAATTATATGAGAATGATAAAGGATTGGCTTCATACAAAAAGGTTAAGGAATCAACTTATAGAGGTATTTGGAAAAACAGGTCTATATACGGAACATCAAACACGCGGGGGGAAAGTGCCTATTTATCCAAAGATATATAATATATCTTCTTCAGCGGAAAGCGTGAGATATGTATTTACCATACCAAACGGATTAGATCCACAGAAGATTGAAAAGAAGTGGTTTTGTTTTCAGCAAATATTAGGACGGAATATTACGATTGAAGGGGATGTGAAAAAGTTTGTCCTACATGTATTTCATTCGAATGCTGGGCTAAAGCCGTATACTTATTGTTATAGAGAATGGCAGCCACAATTAAAAAGTTACGGTTTACCTGTTGTGGTCGGCAGGGACCAATACGGAAAAATGATTGCGTACGACATGATTGGTTCCAATTCACCGCACTTATTGATCGCAGGAGAAACAGGAAGCGGGAAAAGTAGTATGGTACGTGTTGTGCTATCCACACTCATTCAATATTTGTCTCCTAATACGTTGCATTTGTATCTTGGTGATTTAAAAAACTCTGAATTTCATTTTTTACGTAGAGTGAAGCATGTAAAAGAAGTTTGTATGGAAGAAATCGAAATGAAAATAATGCTTCAAAAGTTATGGAAGGAAATCAGGGAACGAAGAAAACTTATGGAAGAATATGAAGTTGATCATATTGATGCGTACAACAAATTAAATCCAGATCATCAAAAGCCATATATCCTACTTGCTATCGATGAGGTGGCTATGCTTAAAGATGAAAAAGAGTGTATGGCTACAATTGAAAAGATTTCAGCAGTTGGGCGATCACTTGGGGTATTTCTTTTGCTTAGTATGCAGAGGCCAGATGCCAAGGTGTTAGATGGTAAGTTAAAACTTAATATGACTGTAAGAATGGGCTTTAAATGTGATAGTGTGATTAATAGTAATATTATGGGTACTCCTGGTTCAGAGTATTTAGAGCAATCTGGACAAATGATTTTTAAACGCAATGGATTAAAGAAAGTGCAAGCTCCTTATTTGGAATTAAGTAAGGCGAAACAAATTGTTGAACCATATCGCATGTCTAAAGGGGAGAAGATACTCAAGAATTCATCGCAAGTAGAAATGCCGTTATTTGGGGTGTTAGATGATGAAGAGTAGAGATAAAGGAATTCTGAATGATTTGAAGCAATTTAGATGCATGTCCCGAGATGATATTATTGACTTGCATTTCCAAGGCTTAAAGAATGCAATAACCTGCTGTAATACGGTTATGAAACGATTAAGAAGAGACGGCCATGTTGATGCTAACGTCTTGCAACACCCATACATTTATTTTCCGCAACCCAGTTCTATCAGAAAAAACAGTCAAAAAATTCCTCATTTCCTTGGTATTGTGGACGTATACAAACAACCTGTTCATTATGAAAATCCTAAGTTATTCAAAGTGGAACCAAAGTATGGGAAGGAATATATGGAGCCGGATGCTTTTACTATATGGCGTAGGTCGCCATTCTTTATTGAAGTTCAAAAGTCAGTGTACAGTAAAAAGATAATGCAAGATAAGATAAATAGATATGAGTTATACTTCCATAGCCAAGAATGGCATAATGAATCTTGGCAACCGAAAACTTCTAAATTCTTTCCTTCAATTCTTATCATTACCGACAAATATTACGACGTTCAATCCTCTTATTTCCGTATATTCCAAGCGAATTCTATAGAGAGTTTTGTGAATAATTTAGCGGTAAAACCATAAAATAAGCTACTTTTGTTCTGAATTCACAGGATTTTCAAAATCAAAATCTATGGATGTTAATATTTGTTATATAATATACTTGTCAAAGCATTACCCCTGTAGTATCTATGATGAATTTGCAAGTTAGTTTTTTTATCTCGTATATTCACCTTAAACTGAAAAGAACTTGTAGAGATTCCTACAAGTTCTTTTTGTTGCTCTTACAAACACGAAAGTCTCCTTTTTTACTCCCAGTAATTTTACTTAATAAAGATTAACCCTTTATTGAACTACTCCCACTATTACTTCGTATAGAAGAGGGGGAATTAATAAGTAAGGGGGCTCTATCGAATTCCAACTTAGTTAGTAGGTATTCAACATAGTCCTTGTGGTTAGAGGCCTTATTCCTTCATTCTTCCAATTGATACTTGTGGAAATATCCCGATTATGGTTTGTTTGCTATACCATTAAGCTATCAAGCTAACAAAGAGATTAAAAATATTAATGAGGATTTTTTGAAATGGAGGCGCTTTATCAGTAAGAGAAATATGTAATTATGCATATCCATTTCTTATAATGTTTTTATATGCAAAATCCTTTACGTATGCATTATCGATTATATTCAAAATGTCACAGGCCTTGATATGTCTGTAAAAACGTATCAAAATTTTACTTTAAGACACACGGTATATAAATTTTCGATTGGGCAAATTCTTCTTGTTTAGGAAGAGTAAAAACACCTACTATAAAAATTTTCACAACAGAGCCAGATAACGTGATAAAGTATTTATTGCTGTGCATGTAAATATAAAAAAAAGCCTTACAAAATGATGTTTGTAACGGTTTATTTAGCTTATATGATTTTAGGAAATTAATAGCATTTTATCATTTTAGCCAAGAAGACTCCTTCCTCAAGGAACGCGAAGTGAGTAGGTGGGAGATGAATTGCATTCGGACAAGGGATGGCAGAAAGCCATCTTAATTGTTCGACATACATAAACTGTTACTTCACTACCAACCGAATGTACGTTTGTTATATAATAGAATTATATCGAAATGGGGGTGAAATGAATGTTGATCAATAAAGCATATAAATTTCGTATCTATCCAAATAAAGCACAAGCGAAACTAATCAATAAAACGATTGGCTGCTCTCGTTTTGTATTCAATCACTTCCTATCTCTATGGGATCATGCATATAAAGAAACAGGAAAAGGTTTGACATACGGTACATGCTCTGTCAAACTTCCTACCTTGAAGAAAGAGTTTGTTTGGCTAAAAGAAGTCGATAGTATTGCGATTCAGTCATCTGTTCGCAACCTTGCGGATGCTTATACACGCTTTTTCAAAAAACAAAACAGTGCCCCGCGTTTCAAATCTAAGAAGAACAACGTACAATCTTACACCACAAAACAAACAAATGAAAACATTGCCGTTGTAGGAAACAAAATGAAATTGCCAAAACTAGGTCTTGTTCGATTTGCCAAAAGTCGTGAAGTAAAAGGACGTATTGTAAATGCTACGGTTAGACGGAACCCTTCTGGTAGATACTTTGTGTCATTGTTAGTGGAAACAGAAGTGCAAGAACTTCCGAAAACAAATTCTTACATTGGAATGGATGTGGGACTAAAAGATTTCGCCATTTTGTCAGATGGAACAACCTATAAAAATCCGAAGTTTTTTCGATTGTTAGAAGAGAAGTTGGCAAAAGCACAGCGTGTTCTTTCTAGAAGAATGAAAGGATCTTCTCGCTGGAATAAACAACGAGTAAAAGTAGCTAGAATTCATGAATACATGGCAAATGCTAGAAAAGATTACTTGGACAAAATCTCGACTGAAATCATCAAAAACCACGATGTTATTGGTATAGAGGATTTGCAAGTATCGAATATGTTAAAGAATCATAAGTTAGCAAAAGCAATTAGTGAGGTATCATGGTCACAGTTTCGATCCATGTTGGAATATAAAGCAAAATGGTATGGCAAACAAGTCATTGTCGTATCGAAAACATTTGCTTCAAGCCAATTATGTTCATGTTGTGGGTATCAAAATAAAGACGTTAAAAATCTAAACCTACGTAAATGGGAGTGTCCTTCTTGTCGTACACACCATGATAGGGATATTAACGCAAGTATCAATTGGAAGAATGAAGCGATAAGGCTTCTAACCGCAAGGCCTGCGGGGTTAGCCTAATCAATTAGAGTTCGATAGAACTCTTTACTTAGGAATCCTCCACTTCTAAACGAAGTGAAAGTGGGGGTAGTTCAAGCCGTTATTATTAACCTAGTTACCAAGAAATAGAGGTGAATGTAGGATGACTAAACCTTTTAAAAAAAATAGTCGTTATATGGTTGGGTTGGACAGTCTAAGGGGTCTAGCTATACTAGGTGTTATTTTGTATCATATTAATTTTAATTGGTTACCTGGAGGGTTTTTAGGGGTTACAGTATTTTTTGTACTTTCAGGTTATTTAATTACAGATATTCTAGCCATGGAGTGGAAGAGAAATAAGAGAGTTGATTTGAAAAAATTCTGGCTTAGTAGAGCAAGAAGATTGCTTCCAGGAATGCTTGTTATGCTCGTTATAACATTGGCATGGATTACGATTTTTCATAGCTCTTTACTTGAAAAAATGCGCGGAGATTCATTAGCGGCATTATTTTATGTTAGTAACTGGTGGTATATTTATCATAAATTATCTTACTTTGATAATTTTAACCAGATTTCTCCATTAAATCATTTTTGGTCGTTAGCAGTCGAAGAACAATTCTATGTTGTCTGGCCGTTTATTATTAGTTTAGGACTTTACTACATAAAAAAACAATCCCGTATGATTTTATTGATTTGTCTAGGAGCGTTTGCTTCAGCTTTAGCAATGGCAAATTTATATGAACCTGGAGTTGATCCGAGTAGAATATATTATGGTACAGATACGAGGGCCTTTTCCTTACTTATCGGAGCGGTACTTGCCTTAGTTTGGCCAAGCAATAGGCTTGCTAATAGAATTATCCCGAAGGCGCGTTTCATTCTTGATGTAGTGGGGGGCATAGCTCTTATTATAATTTTGGTTATGTTTTGGAAGACCAATCAATATGATCCATTTCTATACAAGGGAGGAATGGTTCTCTTATCAATTGCAACAGCATTGTTAGTGGCAAATCTAGCTCATCCAGCTAGTCGCATTGCTCAATTTTTGCGATTTAGGCCTTTACGTTGGGTAGGGGTAAGATCGTATGGCATATACCTCTGGCATTATCCAATTCTTACATTAACGACTCCAAAAGTAAATGTAGGGGATTTTTCAATAATAAGAGCAATCTTTCAATTTCTTTTAATCATATTGATTGCGCAAATTTCATGGAAGTTTATCGAAAAACCAATCCGACAAGGTGCGCTTCGGAACATTCAGTTTAAGAACTTAAGACTTCAAAATGTCACTTTAGGTGTTAAGTTAGCTTTAGTTTGTTCATTATTCTTTTCGTCAATAGCAGTTTTAGGGTTATCAAATGCTAGTAAGGCTAAGGAGAATTCTCAACAAGATAAGGTGGAAACAGTACAAACAAAACCGGCGCCACATCCAGTTGCTGTTTGGGAAAATGCAGATCAAGAAACGCCACTAAATCAAGGGGAATCAAAAGAAGTAAATCCTGCAAAACCTAAAAATCCACTCACAGTTACTGCGATAGGCGATTCCGTTATGATTGATATTACTCCATATTTAAAAAATACTTTTCCTGATATTAGGATTGATGCGCAAATTGGTCGTCAGCTGTCAAAAGCGATTCCGGTAGTTGAACAGTTAAAAAATGAAGGGAATTTAGGAAACTATGTCATTATCGGATTAGGAACAAATGGAGCCTTTACTACTGAGCAACTTGTTTCATTAATAAAATTAATTGGAAACGAACGTAAAATAATATTTATTAATACGAGAGTGCCACGTCCGTGGGAATCAATTGTGAACGAGAGACTGAAAGTAACAGTACCTAAATATCCTAATGTAACTCTAGTTGATTGGTATGCAGCAAGTGCTGGAAAGAAAGACTACTTTGCACCTGATGGTGTGCATTTAACCAATATAGGTGCAGAAGCATACGCAGTACTTGTAGCTAAAGCGGTTAATCAATAATTAATTATATTTGATCAAATTCTTTTGCAAAGTTAGCTGAAATAAAAAAGATTTATATTTGGAGAAATACACTTTTGGCATTTAGCAATAATTCCTGTAATTCATAATACATTGAAAAGCGAAGTTTAGTTAAAGACTTCGCTTTTTTGTACGGGACATGAATGGTGTCGATGCCTTTTACTATACATACGGTATAACGAAAATGTTGAATTTCTGTAGTTTTGAAAAATAGGTTGCCACTTTACATGTTAATAAACCTGTTCTGCAGGGTTCTTTAACGGGCTACCTATATTTTTTCTTGAAATATAAGGATACCGTCAGTTATTAACAATAATAGCTAAAAAAACTACTTTCTTTCTTAATTCACATAATTTTCAAAAATAAATCCCGTGGATGTTAATATTTGTTATATAATATAGTTGTCAAAGCATTACCCCTAAAGTTTCTACAGTCAATCTGTAAGATAGTTTGTTTGGCCCGTATATTCACCTTAAACTAAAAAGAACTTGTAGAGAGTCCTACAAGTTCTTTTTGTTTTAAGGGTTAAATGTGGATTTAAAATATAGTTGCAATTCTTTGAGGGGGAAAAGTAATGTTTATAGAAACAGAAAGGTTATTAATACGAAGATTTGAGTTCAAAGATTGGCAAGCTGTTCATGAGTATACATCAGATATTAATGTTATGAAATATATACCTGAAGGGGTTTTTACTGAAGAAGGTGCAAGAAACTTTGTGAATGAAAATATTGGTGAAAACGCTAAGAACTTTCCTGTAGTATTAATTGATAAAGATATTCTGATTGGTCATATAGTTTTTCATAAATACTTTGGTGAGCATACTTATGAGATTGGTTGGGTGTTCAATCCAAAATATTTCAATAAAGGATATGCCTCTGAAGCAGCACAAGCTACAGTAAAATATGGCTTTAAGGAAATGAATTTACATAGGATAATAGCTACATGTCAGCCACAAAATATTCCATCATATCGGGTGATGGAGAAGATTGGAATGAGAAGAGAAGGCTATTTCAGGAAGTGTATACCACATGGGAATGAATGGTGGGATGAATATTATTATGCTATTTTAGAAGAAGAGTTGTGTCTCAGAACGCATTATTTAAATTGAAGCTCCTATCTCTAAAGAGGCAAGTTGACTAACGTTAGTAGGATTCTTGTTACCAAAGGCAAAGTCCATTTCTGCTATGGCTGACGTGCAAGACCATGGTGTCCCATTACCACTCTCGTAATTGTCCTATGCATTCTTAAAATAAAGAATATTAGAAATGTATTATGGTAAAATGTGTATAACTATAAATTATTAAATAGATTGGAGAATACTAGAATGAAAGTACAATTACTAAGAATAGGGATATTGGCTTGCTTCATGATATTCTGTTGGTCCTATGAAGATGTCTCTGCTGCATCTACATGTGAGCCATATGGTGAAATTAAGCCGAACCAAAATCCCTCTCGTCAGCACATAAATTGCCTACTAACGAACGCAGCATTAAAAGAAAATGTTCCTCCTGAAGTTGTAAAAGCTGTAGCTACACAAGAAAGTGGATGGAAACAATTTGATGGAAACGGCCAGCCAATCATAGCACAAGATGGTGGAATTGGGATTATGCAAATTACCAATCAACCTCAGTTCGATCAACAAAAGTTAAAATATGATATTAATTATAATATTGAAGCAGGTGTTAAAGTTCTTCGTAGTATGTATCAGCGAACAGATCTACCTAAGGTAAAAGTTGCTGGACCAGAAATAATTGAAAACTGGTACTTCTCTGTTATGGCTTATAATGGAACAAAACCTGCAAACAGTCCTTTGTATAAAGCTACCGGTCAAAAAAATTTAAACGCTTACCAGGAAAAAGTGTTTTCTATTCTAGAACAATACAGTTTTTTAAATGATACAAAATTGGGGCAGTTTCCTTTCAGTACAGCTGATTTCGAATATGATCCTAACACGAGCACAAACATTATATTTAAAAAGAAGGAGTACACACTAACTAATCTACATCCTTCTATCTATCACCTAAAAACAGGAGATCAAGTACTTGTAACAAGAGATGGAGTAAATTTAAGATCTAAACCTACTTCCGCTTCAAGTGGGAAACCATTAAGTAAAAATACGAACTTGATTATTCAAGGAAACGCAGCATATGATGAATCTGTAGATAGTAGCAATCAGTTTGTATGGTATCCAGTTAAAACTGCAGATCAAAAACTTGTAGGTTATATTTCTTCTACATATATTATGAAAAAATTATAATTTAAAATCAAACGGTGAAGATAATCACTGATAAAGATATGGTAGTGATAGGAACGGTTGAACCAAATATAGTTGTGGGTTCTGGTACAAAAAAATATTAAACTTGAACATACCGATACAGCTACTCTACAAAGGATTGTAACAGTTATGGAATAAAATGGTTGTTCAAGTGGAAGCATTTCGTTCCTAACTGTATTTTGTAAACAGTGAAATGATACAAGCGGTACAACTTGAATCTTTGTAAAGAAGCACCCCTGCGTGTATATTACTTAGGAAAGTTTGGGAGGAAGTGAAGAGAGACGAGCTCCCAACGAAAGTAAAAGAAAGAATAGATATGAAATAATTAGTTACTTGTGATGGCGGATTCTCTTACATGGAGGAATCGCCGTTTTTTTATTTACAATGAGAAACGCATGTTAGGGTGAATATTGAGGTTAATTGGAATGCCAGACTGATCGATACATTGAACGTATCAATTATTGATTTATATAAGTACCTATACATACCAGGTTAACGAAATTTTGTTCATTTGTTTTCATTAGAGGTGCATCTCGGGGAAAGAAGAAAGTGTGCAAAAGAAGTGCTAGAAAGCTGTAGCGTGTTTGACAGAATTAAACTCGTAAGATATTTCGTAATAGATAGCATAATAGAGAATTAAATCGTTGTATATTTTAATATATTGTTATAATATTACGAAAGGGAATAAGGTAATATAAGGTAAATATGCTAATGTTATTGTATAAATATAGCGCAAACAGGGAGAATGAACATGAAAAAGTATCTAGTAGCAGGATTATTGTTGTCAAGTTTATTAGTGGGGTGTGGTCAGGAGAACGCCTCTACCAAGAAAGAAACGCCTAAGAGTGAGCAGGAAGTGAAGAAGGACCCGCAAGCCAATAAGAAGGTAGACGAAACAAAGCGTGATGAATTAAAGGACACGGAAAAGTTGGATGATAATGTGCCAAAGGATAATGAAAACAAAGCGCTTGATACGAAAAATAGTGAAGATAAAGTTGATATTGTGCAGTATCAGCTTCCATCAGATGAAAGTAGTTCTACGATGCCTGTCGATTACTTTGAAGCACTTGAACATGGTATGCCATATGAAGAAGTAGCTAAGGCGTTACACCGTAATGCGACAAGTGCAATTAAAACTAAGAAATTTGATACTGAATTAATTGAATATACTTATGAGGCGCCAGAAGCGGTAATACAAGTTCAATTTAAGGATGGTAATTTATTTGGTGCGGAATATGTTGGTCAAGATAAGGAAATGTATTCAGTTATTCCTGTTGGATGGGATGTAAAAAATAATCGTTGGGATGAAGAGAGAGACGTAGGCTTGCAATCTAGTGAGAGTAAGTCAAACAATCACAAGTCTCAAAGGAACGAAGGTAAGAATGTTGAAGCAAATGATAAGCCCGCATCTAGTACAGCAGGTGTAAAGGCAAATAAAAAGCCCGGAGAATTTACTACGAATCATAAACCTAATAATAACGAAGTTGAACAACATCATAATAAGGAACAGCAACGTGAGGAAATAGAAGAATTTAAGCCGAGTGATGCAGACATGGAACGCATTAAACGACAAGAAGACCGTTGGAATACGCCATCAGGTGGGGTTGGTGCTACATGGCAGCAAGAAATGGAAGAGATGAAAAAACAGAAATAAAACAACATAAACACCTATTATACGGATTAAGTGAATTTAAAGTAAGAAATTTATAGTTTTTATCATCACTCTGTCTATTACAAAATATTAATATTGTTGTTGATATTGTCTTATAAGAAGGAATTCATTTAAGATATTAATTGAAAATATTAATTGGGAGGATGTTAGAAATGGAATTAAATAATGGGGATGGAATTAGTATAGAAAAAAGTACAAGTATTAACATGGAAGAAATGGAGTTATTATTGCTAGCTGATCCCTCAACAGAAGTAGTTAATGGATATCTTAAAAAGGGAGATTGTTTTGTTTTAAAAAAAGGTGCTGTTACTGTAGGGATTATGATTTTAATTCCTACCCGAACTGAAACAATTGAGATTATAAATATAGCAGTTTCCGAAAAAGAGCAAGGAAAAGGATATGGGAAATACCTACTTAGATTTGCTATAGATTATGCTAAAAAAGAAAAATATAAAACTATAGAAATAGGCACAGGAAATTCTAGTTTAATGCAACTAGGCCTTTATCAAAAATGTGGTTTTAGAATAACCAGTGTGGATAAGGACTTTTTCTTACAAAACTATAATGAAGAAATATATGAAAATGGTATTCAATGTATGGATATGATTAGGTTAACGCAAAATTTATAAAAATTATTTGTACATAAAAATCGCAACCCCCATTAAATGTAGAGGGTTGCGATTTTTTTTGATGTAAAGCGTCATTATGATTTGTGGGTAGCATTAAGGAGTTTATGTATTTGAGAATTATTACAAAATCAACAAGTGTTAATAAATTCA
Source organism: Bacillus cereus group sp. MYBK14-1 (assembly GCF_051916885.1). NCBI lineage: Bacteria > Bacillati > Bacillota > Bacilli > Caryophanales > Bacillaceae > Bacillus > Bacillus cereus group sp. MYBK14-1. Next base: position 23,645 of record NZ_JBQAHM010000008.1, read on the forward strand.
TCTGTTATGTCAACAATTTGAATATATTTCAAATTGTTTTTTATAATTCAGATAGATCTTTTTCCATTAATTTTAATAAAAAGTAAAAAATATGAAACTCATGCATTTTAGTTATGGTTAAATGTTCATTTAAATCACTAAACGATGGGATTTATTGGATAATTATAAGCGTAATTTTTTCTTTATTCAAGGATGAAAATCGTACTAAATGTAGACATAACAACTATTATATTGTTTTAATGATATAAAAATATTTAGGTTTTTTAAAAATGAATTTTCTGAATTATAAATATTATTATATATTGAGAAAGTAAAAAAATAGAAAAATATCAATTGAATCCCAAAAAATAACGTGTGAATATTATAGATATAAATTACACCTTGATATTTCGCATGAATTTCTACAAATTTAGATGTTTATTAAATTAGGAGGATTGATAGTGCCAAAAATGTAGTTTGTTGCTAATTCAGTATTTTATATGCATCCATGGGATTTTAGAACGCACAGTTATTATTTGCTAGTAAGCATTTTAATATCAAATCTTTTGGGGAAGTGATAAGTAATGGTCACAGTATTAAATAATGAAACTAAAAGTTTATTAGTTGAAAAAATTGCAAATAAAAATGCGTGTATTGGATATGTAGGCCTAGGTTATGTTGGACTACCATCAGCTCTTAAATGTTTAGAAGTAGGTTATGCGGTAAGAGGTTTTGATAAAAACTCAGCAAAAATAAGAAAACTAGAACGTGGAATAAGTTATATCAGCGATATTCAAGATACTGAAATCCAAGATGCTTTACATACAAATAGATTTTTTGTTAGTACAGAAATGAATGATATAAACGAATGTGATGTTGTAGTTATATGTGTTCCTACACCATTAGAAAGAACTAGTAAACAACCAGATTTAACATATATTCATTCAGCAGTTGATGAAATAGTTAAATACATTAAAAAAGGTACATTAATTATCTTAGAAAGTACTACTTATCCAGGTACTACAAGGGAAGAAGTTTTATACAAATTAGAACAGAAAACTAATTTTAAAATTGGTGTAGATATATTTGTAGCATACTCTCCAGAGCGAATCGATCCTGCAAATCAATCGTTTTCAATTCAAGATATTATAAAAATCGTAGGTGGAGTTACATCTAATTGTACCGATTGTGCAGCAGCCTTCTATAGTAATTTAATTAAGGATATTCATAAGGTAAGCAGTCCAGAAGTAGCAGAGACAGCTAAGTTATTAGAAAATACGTATCGTTTTATAAATATTGCTTTTATTAATGAAATGACACAAATTTGTAATGAGTTAAACATAAATATCTGGGAAGTAATTGATGCCTCAGGAACTAAGCCATTTGGATTTCAAAAATTCTATCCTGGTCCTGGCGTAGGAGGACACTGTATTCCGATTGATCCTATTTATTTTAAGTGGATTGCAAATAATAAGGATTTAGCAACAAAAATGATTGATGTGGCAAGAGAAATTAATGAAAACATGCCTAAGTATGTTCTTAATAGAGCACTACAGTTACTAGATGATAAAGATGGTAAGGATATTCTTATGGTTGGTGTTGCATATAAAAAGAATGTTAATGATGCTAGGGAATCGCCAGCTTTGGATATTATGAATGATTTAATGATAGAAGACTATAACGTGGATTATTACGATCCGTTTATAGAGGAACTCATTGTGGGCGATAACACATTGAAAAAATCTATAGATTTAAACATAAGTCAATTAGATAAATACACTTTAATTATTGTTCATACAGATCATGATTGCATTAATTTTAAATTGCTTAATGAGGTAAATTGTTTAATTTTAGACACAAGAAACATATTTAAAGATGAATCAATATATAAAAAAAATATTATAAGTTTGTAGGTGATTACATGGTAGAGTTTATTCCTTTTTATCGACCAGAAATCAATGATGAAGATATAGATAGGGTAGTTTCTGCCCTTAAATCTGGATGGCTTTCAAAGGGGCCAAAAGTGATAGAGTTTGAAGAAAATTTAAAAGAATATCTGAATACTGAACATGTAGTAAGTTGTAATTCAGGGACTGCCGCATTACATTTAGCATTACTGTCTCTGGGAGTTGGATTAGAAGACGAAGTAATAGTTCCAAGTTTTACTTTTTGTTCAAGTGTAAACGTTATTATGCATGTAGGTGCAAAACCTGTATTTGTAGACATAGATGAAGAGGATTTATGTCTTGATCTTCAAGATGTTAAAAGAAAAATCACTAAAAAAACGAAAGCAATTATTGCAGTTCACTTTGCTGGATACCCGGCTAAATTAAAAGAACTTCAAAAATTATGTAAAGAATACGGATTGTTTTTGATAGAGGATGCAGCGCATGCATTAGGGACAAAATATGATAATACTTTAATTGGTACACATGGAGATGTTATTTGTTTCAGTTTTTATGCCACAAAAAATATAACAACAGGTGAAGGCGGAGCGTTAGTTACCAAAAATGAATCGATTGCTGAAAAAGCTAGATTATATGGTTGGCATGGTATCACCAAAAATGCATGGAATCGTTATGGTGAAGAAGGAAGCTGGCGTTATGATGTTCTATTACCGGGGTTTAAATATAACATGATGGATCTACAAGCTAGTTTGGGTATTAGTCAGTTAAAAAGAGCTAATGAAATGATTGAAAAACGCAAGAGAATAGCTGAAAGGTACCAAGAGGAATTAAAAGAGGTTCAAGAATATATAACGTTACCTAATTATACTAACGATCCAGGTGTAAAACACGCATGGCATTTATTTGTTTTAAAAATTAATTCTAATTCTCCTGTTAGTAGAGATCAGGTAATTCAAGAAATGAAAAAGAGAAATATTGGGCTTAGTGTTCACTTTATTCCTGTTCATATGCACCCGTATTATGAAGAGAGATTTAACGTATATTTACCTAAAACGGAAGAGATATTTAATCAAATTATTTCATTACCACTGTATAGTGCTCTTACAGACAATGAAGTTGAACATATTGTAACGTCTTTAAAAAGTCTATATCAATTAAAAATGGGGAGGTAAATATTTATGAAAATTGGAGTTATTGGTGGCAGCGGATTTATTGGTAAGCATGTTACAAAGGAGTTACTAGCAAGGGGTTATGAAGTAGTTATATTTGATAAATTTAATCCAAGTATTGATGTTCCTTTTAAGGAAATTGATATTTTAGATATTGCAACATTAAGAGAAAATCTTATTAATGTCGATGGGATAATTCATTTAGCTGCATTAGTGGGTGTTGATAATTGCCGTTTAAATGAAGAAGATGTAGTGAGGGTGAACTTTGAAGGTACGAAAAATATTGTACAGGTTTGTAGCGAAAATGGTATAGAGAAATTATTGTTTTCTTCCAGTTCAGAGGTATATGGCGATGGCGTGAGTGTTCCGTTTAAAGAAAATGATATTAAAATGCCAAAATCAGCTTATGGAAAAGCTAAATTAATGTCCGAAGATTATTTGAAAGAATATGCTAGTGATAGTTTGAAAATCAGAGTGGTACGTTATTTTAATGTATACGGTTCACAACAAAATGATAACTTTGTAATTTCTAAGTTTTTAAAACAAGCTCATAGTGGTGAAGATATTACTATTTATGGAGATGGACAGCAAATTAGATGTTTTAGTTATATAAGTGATATTGTTAACGGAACTATACTAGCCTTTGAATATGAAGGAGAGAACTTTGCAGATTTTAATGTTGGCAATAACAAACCTATATCTATGGAAGAACTAGCAATAAAAATTAATGAATTAATGGGAAATAAAAGTAAAATTAAATTTCTTGATTTAGGTGAAGAGGGAGTCAGAAATTCTAGCATTGAAATCTTTAGAAGAATCCCTTCAATAGAGAAAGCTAAATTATTTTTAAACTATCAACCAATTATTTCATTAGATAAAGGACTAGAGATAATAATAGGGGAGAAGTATGGAAACACAGTATCTATATCCTAAGAATCCAAAGAAAATTAAGTATCCCATATATTCTTCTCTTTGGAGTATATCTGATCATGTATTTTTTTTGAAAAGTGTATATAGACCTAATGATTCTAAACTTAAAAAAAGTCTTCAAGCTCTTTATCCGGATGCAGAAATTGTATTAACTAATAGCGGTACATCTGCATTAGTGGTTGGTTTAAAGTACTTAAAAGTAGCAAAGGGAGATGAAGTGATTCTATCAAACTTTAATTGTCCTAATGTGATAGAAGCATTATTAACGGTGGGAGCAAAACCTGTATTAATTGATTTAAACGCTAATCATTCAATTTCTCTTAATAAAATAAAAAAACATTTGAATGCTAATACAAAGGCAATTATTCTTACGCACTTGTATGGATGTCATGATGATTTAGAAATTATTGACTGGGCTAGAGAAAATAATATTTATATCATCGATGATGCTGCACAAGCAATGTTTTCTTATCAAAATGGAAAGCCAGTTGGTAGTTTAGGTGACATTGGTATTTTAAGTTTTGGGGGAACTAAACCAATCCCAAGTATAGGGGGAGGAGCGTTACTTCTTAATCGTACAATAAGTGAATTGTGTGACATGGATGAAGAAAAGAAGGAAGAAGTGATTTTAGATTATAAGAATCATTTAAAAACACAATTAGGTATAAGAATAAAAAAGAGTAGAGTACTGAGCTTATTTACTAATTATTGGAGGAAATTAGAGATTCTGCCCGCCTATAATAATAGTAAATTAGATTCTTTACCGGAGAAAACGGAAGTTATAAATCCAAAAAGAATGTCTATAGTACGTTCATTGTTAATTGATAAACACCTACAGAAAACAAAGAAGATTTTAGAAATAAATATATGCAACGCTAGTCTGTGTTATACAATGCTGCAGGAAATTGAAGAAAAGTATGGCGTTCAGATTATATTTTCAGCTCAGAATGTTTATTTAAACTATTTTACCATTATATTCAAAGAATCATCTGATAGGTATGAGTGTTCTGTACATTTAGCGAAAAAAGGTATACAAACTTGTTGGAACTATTTACCTCTGAGTGAAATCCCTATTTTTTCGAAGTACGCAACCGAGACAGAAAATATAGATTTTTTATGGCCAAGGGTATTATCAATACCTTTTAAATATCCTTTAGTAGACAAGGACCTTAAGTATATATGTAGTCAAATTCTAAAATATTTAGAGAATAAGAATTAAAAGGTGATTATATGGAAATCGAAATATGTACTGACGCCCAATATTGGGATGCCTGTATGGAAGAATACAATGGTTCTGTATTTCATAGTTACGAATGGGGAAAGTTAATGGAATTATTACCTGGTGTTCAATTTTTCCCAGTACTAATAGAAACACGAGATACAGTAGTTTTAACTCCTATGTATGTACAGAATGGTAGGCTTTTGGGAAGTTTAATTGGTTATGGAGGCCCAATAATAATTGGCCAAGATAAAATAGATTTTTCAGTTTATGAATCCATAATAAATAAGAAATTTGAAAATAAAATTCAAAAGCTTTTATTACCTATAACGATAAATCCTTTTCAAAGTTATAGTAAGGAAAAGTGGGATTATAAAGAAACTTATATGTTAGATCTACCAAATAAGTTTGAGGATTTATGGACATCGTGTTCTGGGAAAGCTAGGACAAGTGTTAGGTATGCACGTAAACAGAATGTTGAAATTCGACCTATAACTGTAGCGGAATTAGATGAGTTTTACCAATTATATCAAGAACATAATAACAGTATAGGAGCGAGTTATTCATTTAGTAGAGAGTTTTTTTATCATTTAGTTCTTAATTTACAAGAAAAAATCCTTTTTTTAGGGACATTCTTAGAAGAAGAACTAATTAGTTCCAGCCTTTTTATAATGGATAAACAGGTTTTATATTACTGGATTAATATTAATAATACCAAAGGAAAAAATTCGCAATCTTCATATTTACTACTAAATGATGCGTTTGAATTAGCAATTCATAATAAATTAAAGTATGCGGATTTAGGATATTCACATAATAAAGGGATTGCTAGACCTAAGATATACTGGGGGGCAGCTTTGAAAAAATGTTTTTGTTTAAAAGAAAGGATTTAAACTATGATTATTAGTGGCCACCAACCAAGTTATTTACCTTGGTATGGTTTTTTTGAAAAAATTCATAAATCAGATGTGTTTGTATTTCATGATATAGCACAATTTGAAAAAAAAGGTTTTTTAAATAGGAACCGTATTAAGACTTCACAAGGAGCGTCTTGGCTAACGGTTCCAATACAAACGAAGAATTATAAAGAAATTCCATTTAATGAGTTAAAGATAGACAATACTCAAGATTGGGAACGGAAGCATTGGAAAACGATAAGAATTAATTATTCTAATGCACCTTATTTTAATGTATATAAGGAGTATTTAGAAGGTTTTTATTCAGAAGATTGGATTAATTTAAATGATATGAACATGAATTTTATTCATTTTATTATCCGTGAATTAAACATTGATACGGAGCTATATTATGTATCAGATCTAGAAGGAATTACAGGTAAGAAAAGTGATTTTGTATTAGAATTGTGTCAGAAATTTAATGCCAGTACTTATTATTCTGGAAGTTTAGGGCAAGATTATTTAAACGAAAATGACTTTGAGAATGAGAATATAGAAATTATCTACCAAAGAATAAGAGATTATTCCTACAAGCAATTATTTGGGGAATTTATACCACATTTATCTATTTTAGATATTTTACTAAATTGTGGGCCAAAGGAAACAGAAAAATTAATTAAAGGAGTCTAAAATTATATGAATGTACTTGTATTTGCCGCTCATCCGGATGATGAAATAATTGGTGTTGGTGGAACAATAGCGAAACACGTGAAACAAGGTGATGATGTACATGTTGTAATACTTGCAGAGGGAAAATCTTCTAGAGCTAAAGAATATAAAGAGATAGATTTAGAGGTTAAGAACTTATCTTATAAAGAAACAGAGGGGGCATGTACTACACTTGGTGTAAAGAGTTTTGCAAGACTAGATTTCCCTGATAATCGTCTTGATACATTACCCTTACTTGATGTAGTGAAAGAGATTGAAAATCACATTGAAAAAGTAAATCCTACAATTATTTATACTCAATATGGTGGAGATATAAATATTGATCATACTGTTGTTTACAGAGCAGTAATGACAGCGACACGCCCTCTGCCAGATACTAATATCAAATGGGTATTTGCATATGAAACTTTATCTTCTACAGAGTGGAATTATAATGAAAAAGATAAGTTTCTGCCTAATTATTTTGTGAATATTGAAGATCATTTGGAGGAGAAATTAAGTGCGATGAGACATTATGAATCTGAGTTAAGGGAATTTCCTCATCCACGCTCTATAGAAGCAATGAGACATAACGCACTTGTATGGGGTGCCAAATCTGGATACCAAGCGGCTGAGGCATTTATGTTAGTAAGGGGGACATGGTAGGTGAAGAGAATATGTTAATACCACAGGTCCCGTTCTTTGGTTTAGATAGTAAACAGATTGACTTAAAATGGGTTGAAAAAGGCTTTGGATTAGAAGCAAATATTTTTGATGGGGCATCTTTATTTGATAACTCATATACAAAAAGGTTTTCTGAGGTCCTTTCTTTTGTTCAAACCCTTAATCCATCCTTGTTAACGCTGCATTTTCCTACTGATAATGCAGACTATCTCAATGATGAATTTATTAAAAAGCAACTATATGAATTTATTGATCTTGCTATAAAGTATAATGCATCAGGTATAACAGTGCATGCTAATCAATTCATGAATGTCGCGGAATTTCAAAACTATAATCTTCTAGATAATAGAAAAAGGATTATAGAGTTCTTTAATATGCTAGATGAAGAAATAAAAGGAACTGATATATGGATTGGTGTTGAAAACCTACCCATTATTGGAAACTTGGGTGATGATTTTGATCCTATATTTATATATCCCGAAGATTTTACTGATTTGGTTAATTTGGAGTTATCTAACGTTGGAATAACCTGGGATATATGTCATTGGTCTATAACCTATCTTACACGTTTAGGTATCTCTAAATTATTAAGGCAAGAAGAAATTGAATATAAGGATTTTCATAAGTATTTAAGCTTAATGGATCATATTAAACATTTTCATTTTAGTTCTTTTAAGCATTTAACGATTCCTTATAGTGAGGTACGTTGCTTTGAGGGAGAGAATCCAGTTAATGGATCTATTAATGAAAGTTTATTACATGAAACTTTATTAAAAGTGAAGAACAATACTTTGGATAAAAACATAGGAATTGTATTTGAGGTTCAGGAAACTGATTATACGAATAGAAAGAGGTCATGGGAGACTCTTAATTGGTTTCATAAGAATATTATTGGTATGCAAACAAAAATGAATTATTTGGAGATATAAAAGGCACTATCGGTTTATTTATTTTTACATGAAACTTGAGTTAGAGATTATTTTAATGAACCTTTTCTTCTAAGTAAGTGTGTTAGGAGGGAAGGTTTTACTATTAATCTTTTTTAATCATAGGGAGGACAAATGAAAAAACTAACTCTTATAAAGAAGCTTATTGTAACTTTTGGGATTTTGTTACTTTTCCTTTTTAGTAATTTATGTGGAAAGGTAATACCAGTACATGCTATGAATAAGAACGACCAAAGTTCTCTCATGGCAGATAAAGTTCGTGCTAGTCGAGCTATTGAACATACACGTTTTCTGTCTGAGAAAATTGGTCCACGTCCAAGTGGGACTAAGGAAGAACATAAAGCAGCTACATACATTGGAAATACATTGAAAAAATTAGGGTATGAAGTGGAGTATCAGGCATTTCCTGTACCAGATCAATATATTGGGAGTATCTCTTTTAGTATGTATGGAGAAAAAGAATGGCAAGTTGGAGCAGCATCTAATGCATCTATACCTAAAGATCCTGTCGTGGGATCGGTAGTTTCTATAGGAAAAGAGAACGATATTAAAAATGCACCTGAGCCAATTCATGGGAAAATAGTATTATTGGAACAAGCTGATACGTCTGAGAAATATAATGAACAAGTTGAGTATGCAGCGGAAAAAGGAGCAAAAGCTGTATTATTATATAGTACGATTGGGGATAGAGGCAACTATGGAGAAGCCTTTAACCCAGTTCTAAAAAAGAAACAAGCAATACCTGTATTTGGGCTTGCTTATAATCAGGGAATTAGAATGAAAGATAAGATAGTGCATAATAAAAATATAGTTAGTTTAAAGGCAAAACACGAAATGAATTTGAGTTCATTAAATGTTATTGCGAAAAAAAAGCCCAAATACAAGACAGATAATGAGGATGTAGCAATAATGAGTGCTCATTATGATAGTGTTATCGGAGCACCTGGAGCAAATGACAATGCTTCTGGCGTAGGACTTTTATTAGAGTTAGCATACAATTTTAAAGATATAGAGACTAATAAAGAAATTCAATTCATAGCCTTTGGAGCAGAAGAAAATGAATCTTTAGGTGCTTACCATTATGTTAATCAGTTATCTACAACAGATAAGAAACATATTCTAGGGGTCTTTAATGCAGATATGATAGCGACAAGTTACAAGCAGGCTAAGGACTTATATGCAATGACACTAGATGGTTCTCAAAATGAAGTAACAAATGCTGCGGTAGCTACTAGTAAAGCATTAGGGAAATCGGTTGTATTAACTGGAAAGTTTGATTCTAGTGATCATGTACCATTTAACGAAGCTGGAATTTCCTCGGCACTATTTATTTGGATGGATGTAGAGAGTTGGAATCCCCTAATTTATCATGTTGAAAAGGTATTCCATACACCTCAAGATACCGTTTTAGAAAATATTTCTCCTCAACGTATGCAGGAGGCACTAGAAATTATAGGGACAAGTTTGTATTACTTTATCAAAAGCTAGGTTTTTCGGAGGTTTCAGCATAGCCGGCTAAATTTAGATTTTAATAATAATATAGTAAAACTTTTGTTGGGATAAAAATATACTTTGAGCATAGGCGAGGTAACTATATGAGGAGTACATGGAAAGAATTAAGGGGGATGGACCTTAATGTCTGGATCCGCTTTATTGGGGAAGCTTTAAATGGTATTGCAATGATGATGTTAATGCCATTTTTTGCATTATATTTGAAGGACAAAGTGGATTCTCTACTTGAGGTAGGTATAATTATAGCCTTATCTCCAATTGCAGCAAGTATTGGTTCATTAATTGGAGGGCATATAGCAGATACTTATGGTCGGAAACCAACTATGGTGCTCTCTATGGCGAGTAATGGGCTACTAATGCTTGTTTTTTTGTTTATTGATGGTTTTATAGCATATGCCATTTTATCTATTGGTTTAGGACTATGTAATTCTTTCTTTGAACCAGCGGCATCTGCAATGGTTACCGATGTAACAGAACCTGAAAAAAGAACTGAGGCATATGGATTACTTAGAATGGCTCATAATATAGGAGCTGCGATAGGCCCTATCATTGGTGCAGCAGTTGTGGTTGTATCAAAAGATGTCATATTTTTGATTACTTCTGGAACCATGCTGTTTTATACAATATTAATGTTATTGTTTCTAAAGGAAACAAAACCTAAAAATATAATGATACATGAGGAAACACATAAACAGTCAATAAGATTTACGTTAAGAGTTGTTATAAGAGATAGAATATTTCTATTCTATATAGTGACGGGAATCATTATATTTATGGGATTCTCACAATCGGAAGGTATGTTACCACTTCATTTTAGTAATGAGGATACAATGATTTTTGGAAATAGTAATCCATTTCCATATTTAATGACTTTAAATGGCTTATTGGTTGTATGTTTTCAATTTCCTATTTCAAAGTGGTTAACTCACAAATCAATTGGTAAATCAATGCTATATGGTGCCATTCTTTTTGGCGTTGGCCTTTTAGCAATAGGATGGTTACCAAAGTGGTTTCAAGTAATAGACGCAAATGATTTAGTTATTCTAGGCTCATTATTAATAGCTTATACAGTTTATACAGTAGGGGAAATGATTATGTCACCTGTTCAAATGACATTTGTTGCTAATATAGCTCCAGAACATTTGAGGGGGACTTATATGGGGGCAGCTAATCTGCAATGGATTACAGGTAATGTATTTGGACCTCTTCTAGGTGGTGTATTACTGGATCAGCTTTTAGGGCATATGTTATTTACAATCTTAGGTGTAGGTTGTATTATTTCTGGATTTGTTTACTTACTTTTAGATAGACTTATTGAGAATAGAAGTAAAGAATTACCTATAAAACAAACATCTTAATTTTAATATTGCTAATGAGTTGAAAATTAAATTTTATGTTTTAAGAATTAAATAAAGTACACGTTTATTATTAGTAAACGTGTACTTTATTTATTAGTATTTAAATTAACTCATATATAAATGTTTTAGGTTACGACCTAAGTATATAAAAGTAATTTACTGCTTCTTTTAATCAATTACAACTAAACTTCTTGACCTATCAATATGATTAAGTAACATACGATACTCTTCTTCGTACATTGTTACACGTTGTAGAAGGGACTGGTTTTCTGCTTCTAAATTTTTTATTTGGTTTTGTAAGTTTGTAAATTCATTTGTTTTTTTATAATTTTGTAGAAAGAGAATAATATCATCTAATGTCATAGATAAAGAGTTTGTTTCTTTTTTTTGTTGAGAGGGAGAAATATTGTTTCCCCCTTTTCGATTTTGTTTTGCCTGTTGTATTTCCTCTTGGTATTGTTTTCTTACGTATGAATTCCAACGAAATCCACAAGCTGCAGGTGTCCTATTTAGTAGTTTTGCTACTTCTTTGAATGCAGCTAACTGTGTTCCTCCGTTACGAATATTCTGGAGTACTGTTGATGCGAGAAGTGAATCGTTATCGTTAGTCCAGGAATCTTGCCTTGAGATTACCACGTTTTGACCTCCTTTACATGCTTTATATTACATATATGCAATTACTTATAAAGATAGAAGCCTAACTTCTATTAAAATATTTAAGACTAATTGGATGTAATTAGACATTCTTTCTTTAAAATGCGAAATTGCATAAAAAATTAGATTGACTATTCACTATAGGTGTAACTATAATGGTTACAGTTATGCAGCTAAATTAATAGGTTTGATGGTATGAAGTAGTTGTATTAATGATGGTTAAGCAAATATTAAAAAATGAACGGAGTTGGAAATATAAGAAGCTTATATAAATAAAGAATTAAGGCCATATAAAGCATTTTATAATCATATATAAATTAAAAGAGGTGCACATTTTGAAAATTTTTAAGGGAATTATAGTTTCTTCAATTGCGTTAACAGCATTTAATGGGGTGGGTGGACTACTTCCAAGTGATAAATCAGAAGTTGCCTATGCAGCTAGTTACAATTATTCAAATAAGAAATTGAATTCTACTGTACATAAGCAAGTTACCAAACAATTAATTTTGAAATTTAGAAATGAGGCAAATTTGCCATATCAGGATGGAATAGAAAAATTCATTAAAGAAGAAAAACAAGATCCTGAATTAATTGGAATTTTAAACGAATACCCAAATGTAACTATAAATCGACTTTTTAGTTCTTTAAATCCTAAAGAAATTAAAAATTTAGGTAGAGAAATAAACGACTCCGAACATATTTCTTCCAATTTGCTAAACTATTATATTGTAGAAAACCAAGGTGATATTGATGTACAAGCCTTACTTGTAAAGTTTGAGAAATCATCTCTTATTGAAACGGCGTATTTACAGGAAGAAGAAACGCCACCTCAAGAGCGTTTACCAAATTTATCTGTTAATCCATATGATGAGCCTAGACTTACAAGACAAGGTTACCTTGAACCAGCACCATTAGGAATTAATGCACCTTATGCTTGGAGTATAAATGGTGGGGATGGAAAAGGAACTACTTTCGTAGATATGGAGTATGGTTGGTTACTAAGTCATGAAGATTTAGTGAATCAAAAGATTGAATTGATGTCCGGACAGAATAAGAGTGAACACCATGATCATGGTACCTCAGTATTGGGAATTGTTTCTGCAGAGGATAATAACATAGGTGGAATTGGGATTGCACCAAAGGCTAAGGTAAAGGTTGTATCCCAGATTAGGGATAACGGAACTTATAATACAGCTGATGCTATTTTAAGTGCGGTTAACAATATGCAAGCTGGAGATATTCTTTTACTAGAGGCACAAGCAACTTACGATGGATATGGAGATAAGAACTATTTTCCAGTGGAAGTAAAACCAGACATATTTGATGCAATTCGTATGGGAACAAATAAGGGAATTATTATTATTGAAGCAGGTGCAAACGGTGGAAATGACTTGGATCAATTTAGAGACCGTAATGGTAAACAAGTTTTAAATCGTAATAGTCCTGATTTTAAAGATTCAGGGGCAATTATGGTTGGGGCAGCTTCTGCAAGGGTTCCTCATAAACGTTCATATTTCTCTAATTACGGTAGTAGAGTGGATGTGTATGGATGGGGGAATGCAGTAGATACTACAGATGCTAAACCAAGTGAATTTATAACAAATCTATATACATCTAGTTTTGCTGGAACATCTAGTGCATCGCCTATTATTGCTGGTGCTGCTGCATCAATTCAAGGAATTGCAAAAAATAATAAGGGAAAAGTATATACACCAAGCCAGCTTAGGAATATTTTAAGCGACCCTAGTACTGGAACGAAATCTAACGATTCAATCTCTGATAAAATTGGTGTTTTACCTGACTTAAAAGCTATTTTATCTAAACTAGGTTTTTCACCAAACTTAGGTAATGATTCTTCCATTGTATTTCCTGAAGAGCAAGAAATAAATAAAGGAAATCAAGGTTCTACTATCACGTTCCCGAAAGAGGATTCCGATAATAGTGAAGGGAACTCTAATTTCATTTTCCCAGAATAATAAAAATACCTCCTATTTAGAATGATGTAAAATAGTTTACTCAATAAGAACAAAGGATATGGATTCAATAGAAATATGAATTCATATCCTTTTAATTTTAAGCTGTTTTTACTCCCTTACAAAAACGTAATGTTAGCGTAATGGAAATGAATTTTGGCAGCCAATAGATTAGGATATAATTTTTGTGAGAAAAGATATGAGGTGAATAATATGAAACGAATAGTGCTTATGTGTAGCGTTTTTGTGATGTTTACTGTGGTGTTATCCGGGTGTAATTTAAATCGTCTTGGTACAGATACATATTATGTGCAAATTACCAAGGATGGTGAAAAATTAAAAGAGAAAAATGTAAATGGGGATACGACTTACGAATATAAATTACCTGGATTTGATAAGAATGGTAATGAGAAAGAAATGGAGTTTACAGCGTTAAAAAATCTTCGTAAAGAAGCGTTTTTACGTATATATTACTCTGAGAAAAAAGGTGTGAAATCTTGGGAAGAAGTTAAAAAAGATGAACTCCCTACAAAGGTAAAAGAAAAAGTAAAGGTGGATTAATATATAATGCTTTGTTAGAGCAATATATCCTCAAACTATTAGAATGTATATTGTGAAATAGGCTAAAGTTCTTTAGAGTTGTTAAAGTAAGAGGCTGACAGTTATTGTCAGTCTTTTGCTTTTGCAGGAAGAAAATATAAAAGGTATTTAACAGGCAAGTGCTGGATTATTAACAATTATTTAAGATCCAAAGCTACAATATATCTACCCCTGAACTATAATAATTTTAGGTCAGAAATAAGCTTCTGATTTTGTGAGGAGTTAAGTACTAAAAAAGCTTAATTTTGTTTACGTATTTATAGTCGTTTAAAGGATTTATGATTGGTTATGATATAATAAAATTCAAGTACAATAAGGGGGATTAATTAAATGATTTTTCAAAGCATGATAACAGCTATTATAGAAAAATTACAAGAGACGGTGAATCCCTATTGGATAATTGTGTTTGGATCAACGGCTGAGAACAGAGAACGAGAAGATAGTGATATTGATATAGCTTATGTAAGTGACACAACATTAGGGAACTATGAACGTTTTTTATTAGCACAGGAGTTAGCTAACATTGTTCATAGAGATGTTGATTTAGTTGATTTATCCGAAGCTTCTACAGTTTTTCAAGCTCAGATTATACATACAGGTAAAACAATATTTTGTTCGGATGAAAAACGTAAGGTTATTTTTGAAATGAAAACCTTAAAAATGTATTCAAAATTGAATGAAGAACGACAGGTAGTATTTGATGATATAAAGAAAAGAGGTTCTATATATGAAGAATGAGGTTATTTTAAATAAAATTTCTACAATAGAGCGTTGTATAAAAAGAATCCAAGATGTGTATGGAAATGACCCTGAAAATTTAGAGGACTTTACAAAACAAGATTCAATAATATTGAATATACAAAGAGCTTGTGAAGCGAGTATTGATTTAGCAATGCATATTGTTGCAGGGAAAAAATTAGGATTACCCCAATCTAGTCGAGAGGCCTTTGATTTATTGGTTACAGCAGGATTACTTAGCGCTGATCTAGCAAATAAGTTAAAGGCGATGGTTGGATTTCGTAATATTGCTGTTCATGATTATCAAAGTGTAAATTTAGATATTGTTCGTCAAATTATTGAAAAACATTTAACTGATTTCAAACTATTTACGAAGGAAGTAATGGGGATATTGGAATTTTAGGCGAAAGAACAGAATAATAAAGCTGAGAGAGAAAGTAATTCTATGACTAAAAAACCAGCTATTGAAACAATTACTTAATTTCGTAAGAAGAAACGCGGTCATAAGATGAGTTTGTTTTTGATTTTAGTGAATAAAAACAACATAAAATAATAGAGTTTCAAAAAAATAGCCCTCCACCAGACCTTTTTTGGTCAGATGGAGGGCTATTTTTTTCATGTTTTGATAAGTTGCGGTGAGATAAGCCTGCATTTGGACAGACTTCAGCCTCCGAAATCGAGCATATCGATAGCCATGTAGTTCTTTGGCGTCCGCAAAGCTTCGCTCTATAGTTGAACAGCGTACTTTGTAAAACTTTTTCCCTGTAACTGTTAGTTTGTTTTTTCTAGCGATATCCTTATATTTCTCCCATATATGATGAGTGATAACTTTTTGTTTCTTTGAAAAACATACCTCACGTAGCGGACAAACAGCGTAGTCTTCTGGGTTGGATTTATATTGATGATATCCTTTATGATCCGTTGTCGCATACTCTAAAATACATCCCATGGGACAAGCAAATGCATTTATTTAATTGGCTTTTTGACCCTTTACGCTCCTTGAGGAAGGAGTCTTCTTGGCTAAAATGATAAATTTGAAGCTATAAAAGCAACAGAATTATGTAATAAGTGAATCAAAAAAACAACCCAAAAAGCAGACATGGTAACCTGATATTTTTCATTCTTTTTTTTATATACACAATAAGCATAGTTATATAAAAGACCAATTATCGTTGTACCAACTAAATAAGTGATTCCGTATTGATGATTTAATCCAAATATAATTGAAGCTATTAAAATGATAAGGTAATCGCGATTTTTAATGTAAGGAATCCAACTTAATAGCCAAAATAAAAATACTTGAAAAACTACTGTTTCATATATAGGTGCCGCTAATACCCCTAATAAAACTTGAAGAATAAGAGGTGCTTCTGTTATTGGGTTTTTTTGTATTTCAGGTAAGAATAGATCTAATGGTATTACAAATAAAAATGATCCTAATAAAATAAGAAAAACAAAAGAAATGGTAGGCAAAGCAAACATAAATCTATTTATTTTTTTTAGCATATATATTTCTCCTATAATCTTTTATTACATCTATATGAAAAGTAATAAATAATCGAGTCTCTTTTTGTTTGACATGTTTTCATCTACTATTGATAAAAACCGTTCTGTAATTGAATTCTTGGCTTATATGTAGGTGTAGCGATAAAGTAGGGATATATTAACACTATATTGTTAATATCAAAATATTAAAGAGCTAAGTGAGATATTAAGGTCACACCAATTTTATGATGAATATAATATCAAGCCCGTTAAGGAAATATGCTGTATAGGACACGCTTGTACTGCTTATTTTACTATATGAATATTTAAGTGCATATAGTTTTGAAGGAGTATGTATTTTTGTATTTTTTAATACAAAAGTTTTTTATTAAAAATTTACTTTCTGCGCTACCTCATATGAATTTAAGACAATTGAAGAGTAAAGGCCAAAAGAGTCTAAGTTTTGATTGTACAGGTAAATATTATAATGTTATAGAAAAATAAGGAAAAAAGTTATAAAATAGGAGATTGAATTAAACTTTCAGATTTTATTGTTCTGCAAGATAAAAATAACTAAAGACGAGTCCCTTAAAAATTCTTATCTTTATTTAAAACTAACGATAGTATAAAAAATCCTCGCAGAAGGTACTGCAACAAGTCTAATTTGAAAATCTTTAGGAGATAAATATGGAATTTTAAATATTCTTAGTCGTCTATTAAACATTATAGCAATTATTATAGGTAAACCCTTTAATATAATCGATTTAGAAGAAATCAGTACAAATAGAAAAGATGAAGTAGTAGAAGTATTACGTCTTCCTTTTAATAGATTTCCAGGAGCAGCTGGACATATAAAAGATGAAATTGTAAATGAAAAAAATTGGAACGTTTGGTTGAACGATTAGTATGCGATTTTAAAGTTTAAATTAATAACAGAAAGAGAAACTCTTAATATGTTACTACTTTGTTTTTGTATTGTTGAAAATAAGAAAGGTGAAATCAATGAAAAAATATTGGCATAAGCTATCGTTGCTTCAAAAAAATGTATTACTAACGGTATTAGTAATTCTGACCCTTGTTGGAAGTATGGGAGCGTTAAGTTTTAATATGTTTCAAAATAGTATGATGTCTATATTTGAGAGGCAGTCTTTTGAAACAGGTGATGCGGTATTAAATCAATTAGATCTAGAAATAGTAAGAGATGTAGCAAAAGACCCCACAGCTCAAAGAGTGAAGAAAGAAAAATTGACGGAGCAATTAGATAAATCTATAAAAGATATGAAAAGTGTTGGACAAACATATGTTACAGGAGCCAAGCTAAGTGAAAAAGCTGAATTACAAATAGTAGCTCTGGATACAGAATTAGCAAATACTGTTTCTGTAAAACCAGGTGAATACTATGAGCAACCTACTTATTGGATGAAAACATATGATAAAGTAATACAAACAAAACAGGCACAAATGACAGAAGTGTATGAAGATGAATTAGGGTTCTGGGTAACAATTTTAGAGCCAGTTACAGATGAAAATAAAAATATAATTGCAATTGTTGCAGCGGATTTGGAAGCTTCTATTATTCCTCTTACAAAGAAACAATTTATGATACAAGGTTTACTATTTATTATAATTTCATTAACAATCGCAATTACAATTCAAATATTTATCTCACGAAGCTCTCTATCGCCTTTAAAGGATTTACAAGAAGGGTTACGTAAAGTTGGCGAAGGGGATTTAAGTATTAAATTGAATGAAAGATCTGATGATATAGGAATAACTAATATCTATTTTAATAATACTATTAAAAAGTTTAATAGTATTATAGATAAAGTAAGGCAGACTGCTGAACAGGTGTCTACATCTTCACAGGAATTGTCGGTAAGTACAAAAGAGAATAGCATAGCCTTTAAAGAAATTGCAAGTGCTATTACAGGATTAAATTTAGGAGCACATTCTCATGAATATGTAGTGCAAAAATGTTTAGGGATTGTTCAAGAAATGGAAAGTAAGATGAAAGAAATTAAAGGAGCTGCAAAACAAGTTGGCAATGCTTTGGAAAACATGGACCAGCATTCTGCAAAGGGAAAAGATTTGATTAAGCAAATCGTGAATCAAATGAAAAGAATCAAAGATACAGTTCAGGATGTATCTTCTAGTATTTATGCATTAGAAGTACAATCTAAGGAAATTCATGAAATTCTTACTGTAATTACAACCATTTCAAATCAAACACATTCATTAGCTTTAAATGCTTCTACTGAATCCTCATGTGCTGGAGAGATGGGGGAAGAATTTTCAGGTGTTGCGGACGAGGTACGTATATTAGCGAAAAGAACCGAGGCATCTGCAAGGGATATAGCTAAATTAATTGGTGAAACCCAGGCTGAAGCAGAGAGAGCTGTAAGATCCATACAGAAGAGTTCAAAGGAAGTTGAATCAGGAATAACACTTGTTCAAAGTAGTGGTGCTTTCTTTGAAAAGATTTCAGAATCTGCACAATCTGTTACAAATCAAATTAAAGCGAATTCGAATAACTCAAGTGACATTCTAAAAGATAATCAAACAATTGTTCAGTTTGTAAATGAATTATCACACATTGTAAATACATATGTGAATAGCAGTAGTAATGTGGAGAAAAGTATGAAAGAGCAAGAACTATATGTACAAGATATTGCAGAGTTAGCAAATTCTTTAAATTGGCTCTCGCAAGAGTTACAGGGGTTAATAGGGGAATTCAAAAGTAAGTAGGATAGGAGAAGGTGTAGGTATAGAGTATGACCTATACCTTTATTTATTCCCATATAAGAGATGAAAGCTTAGGTATATATGTAAAATGGCTAAACGAATAATTTTTTTGCATATTTTGTTGGAAATAGAGCATGATATTACCAAATTCAACGGAGGTGTTTAAAAAATGCAAATTCGCGAAAATAATAATTCAAACGAAATCTTAATAGCAGCGGCAGCAAGTGCAATTGAGCAAATGAAGTATGAAATTGCTCAGGAGTTTGGCGTTACACTTGGACCAGATTCAACATCACGAGCAAATGGTTCAGTAGGTGGAGAGATTACGAAACGTTTAGTTCGTATGGCGCAAGAGCAGTTATCTGGTCAATATAAAATTCACTAAAGTTAAAGGTATATCCCATTGAAGGGATATACCTTTTTAATTTGCTTTTAAAGAGGATCGTTACATTTTTTATTGTTGGTTAAGTTTAGAAACCGCAAATTTAGCTGTGAAATTCATTTTCTTCATGTAAGAAGAATTTACTCCTGCTTGAAATTGGACAGAAATATTACCGTCTTTTTGTGCTTTGAATACGCGACCATATGGTGAATTAGCATTGTATGTGCCAATTACTTGATTATCTGCATCAAAGACTGTATAAGAAATTGGGAACCCGGAATTTTGTACAAAGACTGTAAGTTCTTCCCCTTTACTAAGATTAAATGATTCTTTTTGAGAAACTTCATAGGAATTCATAGAGTAATATTTTGTAACTTCTTGAATTTCTAAATTCGTAGTTGCCGCACTCGCTTTTGGTGCCTCTGCTCCTGGTAAATTCATACCTGATAGTACTGCAATTCCTAGTGCCCCTGCTAAAATAGCTTTTTTCATAATGCTAGTTCCTCCTTTAATATATTTTGAGATTTGAAAAGGAAGTGAAAATACCACTCCTTGAAACCATTATAGTTACAATGAGAATGGTTTTCAATATGGTTTGATATGTAATTCTGCATACACAAGGTGGCGATATAAGATAATCTATCTGAGATTTAGAATATTCTTAGAAGAAGAGGGGGACAAATTTTTAAAACTATGAATAGGATTGTAACTATTTTTTACATACGTTGTTTTTTTAAGTGAATATTTCGTTGAGTTTATTTTTGTTCGTTTGCTTTAAATGAAATATTTTAATGTTGATAAAGTTTTATAAGTTGGGATTATTAAACAAAAATGAGATATTGTGTGTTATTCTAAAAGAGCAACATAGCACACCATCCTGATAATATTGTGTATATTTATCCTATGTATGTCGTTTGTATTAGAAATGAGAAGTCTCTTAAAAAGAGACTTCTTATTTTTGTATGGAGGGAGTATTACAGATGATTGATTATTATCAAATTTTTTAATTAGCATGACAGGTATTGCGTTATTTTTTATATACAACATGCAGGAAAACCAACGAAAAGAAACAAATGGATATTCTTTGTTGTAGTATTTTTATTTTTCTTTTTGAATTACTTATTTCTTAAATTCGTATAGGTAAATGTAGGTGGTGATACGTTATTTTATAATAGATATTTTTTAAAATTATGATAAGGATTCAAATAAGTAATATGGTTAATAATTCCTAAGATGAAAATTGCGTTAGCTAGTGAGAAAGAAGCATGTTATTAAATATTAGGGGTATGAGAACGTAAGGAATCCAGAGAAAGGTAAAAAAGAATAAAAAAGAGTCGTTATTCGACTCTTTTTTATGGGATAACTTAATTATTGGAAATATTACCTACTGAAATACTTTTTCAATTGTAGGCATAACAGCTATTGGTGGTAGGGATTTAGTCCATGCAGCTGCATATACATTTAATTTCTCACCTAATGTGTAGTTTGCACCATCTGAAACAGGGACCCTTAAAATCTTATTTTGAGAAACTAGATTCCACCAATCATGTTGATAAGCAAGAGCTTCATCTTTTGTAGACGTAGCAGCAACTACTAAATAATTGTGCTCTACTGAAATGACATATCCAGTAAAAGGTTCTTGTTCTTGGTTCTGAATAGAATGAACAGGAATATTGTTGGCGGAAATCTTGTTAAAATCTGCAAAGGCCGGTGTTAATCCGAATGTAAATCCACATCCTAGTGTTAAAGCTGTTACCGTTGTTACGAATGTTTGTTTTTTGTTAAACATGATATATCCCCCTTATATTTTATCCTTACACTATCCAATTTCAATTTACATACATATAAAGCCTTTTAATATTAAGATACTTAACAATTTTGCCACAATTATTCCAATAATGTTAATATTACCTATTAATGGAATTGGGTTTGTGTTATAATTCACTAGGTGAACTATTATTGTTCCTTTCATCTCTTGATGAATGGATGCCCTTCCTTAAATGTAAAGATGTTCGATTTTATTGGTGAAGAGAGGATATATCCCTCTTCTTTTTTTATTAATATGGGATTTTAGGGAATGAACAGAAAAAGAACCCTATGGGGTTCTTTTTCTAGGCATATTAACAGTAAGGAGATTGTTGAAATGCTATTTTCAAATCTTTACAAGGAGAAAAATTTGAAAAAGCTTATCATGTCATTATTTTTACATACATGTAATATAAAGTAAATTGATAATATTTAGACTCACTATTACTAATATTCAATTAAGATAGTTAGTACTACATTGATAGTGTTAATTATCCTGATTGGTGTGGAATGTGATAGGAAGCATAAGTTTGCCGCAAACTTATGCTTTCAGGATTTGAAGAATATTCTTAATATGGATTTTAAAGAAAATACAAATTTTTTACTAGATTTGAGAAAAAGGAATTGAAAATATCCTTTAAAACAAGATATATTCTGGTCAAAAAATTAGAGGGTATCAATTCATTAAAGCAGTAAAAAACGTTTTTATGAATTGGTGTCCTTTTTGTTTTAAAAAGAGAATATATTTTCTCAACAGGACAAATGGTAATTAGCTATAAGTATTAATTATAAGGACAACAGGAAAATAGAAATTAATAATAAAGGAGAATGCGAAATGATAACATTAATATCTGAAAGAAATTTAGCTGAAATCCATGAAGACGATGTAGATGTATTAAAAGTAATGGCACATCCTGTTCGATTACAAATTGTAAATGAATTAATGCACCATAAAATATGCAATGTTACACAGTTAACGGAGATATTGAGACTTCCACAATCCACTGTTTCACAACATTTATCAAAATTGAGGGGAACCGTACTCCGCTCAGAAAGAAGAGGGTTAGAGATGCATTATTATATAGATAATGCTAAGGCCCGTCAGATTGTTGAAATTTTAGGTTTGTAGGTTAAAGATACATAAAAGGTTTCCTGTTACAAAGCAGGAAATCTTTTTATATGTATAACTAATTGTGTGATAATATCATACCGTAGAAACTACCTAACAATAATTCAATTTAGCAGCTTGTTTTATCTTGCCACACACAATTTAACACGATGTATAGGTATAAACTTATAAATAAGGGATTTAAACGGAAATAAGATATAACAATGGATAATGGTAAGTGTATTAAAGAAATTATAGAATTAATGAAATGAAAAATAATAAATAGTTGTTGTAAAGGCTTATTCTGATAATAAAAGGAATTAGATATATTAAATTCAACTATGAGTTGTTTACTAAAAATATGTAGGTGAAGAGTATAAGCAACATAATCCTTTTGTTGCTTATGGACAAAAAGCCTTCATGGATTTCTTTAAGGAGTATTTTGTTAAAAAACCTAATTCCTCTGCAGAGATTAAACGTGTAGTAGCTGAAGGGGATACAGTTGCTCTTCATGTACATTCTCGTACTAATTCTCAAGATAAGAGAAGTTGCTATAGTCGATATATTTCGTAACAAGGATGGAAAGATTGTCGATCACTGGGATGTAATTCAAGAGATTCCAAATGAAGCAGCTAATGATAATACGATGTTTTAGGTAGAATAAAAATTTTATTGTTAGGTATGTATAGAATCTAGATATTATAAAATGAAGAGGATGTCCTAGGTATACTACTAAGACATCTCTTTTTGTTTTACTAAGATTCAATTTATTATAATTTGTAAGGAAGGTATTTTGTATTGAGCAAGAAAAAGCAATCAAGTATAGATTTTGAAGAAGTACCAAGTATGATTGAACGTTTAAGAGGCGAAAGCGGGCAGTATATGTCTCTATAATAAGAAGTTCAAATTCCTGACACAAAACGTGCTGAGTTTTTTTATGTTGTGGGTAAAACACTTTTATTTGAAAGAAGAGTAATTCACCCACAAAACGCTCACAAAAAAATCAAGATTTCCTGAAACTAGACAAGATAAATTCCTGCTATAAAAAAGAAGGGGAGAAAGCCCCCTTACTTTAAAATTTATTAAAAAATAACTTAATTCATTGATGAAATATTATTGAATTGGTGCACAACTCCAAATGTATTTTCCAACTACTTTTATTTCTGGACAATTTTCTATATCTGTACAATCAAACATTAATGGATGTATACTAGGATTAAAAGAATCTGGCTCTAGGATAATTCTATTATTAGTTTTGTAAATTCTTTTTAAAGTGGCGTCATATCCGTTGATGAGTACAGCGGCTATGTCGCCATTATTTATATTTGTTGTCCTCTCAAGTACAGCTATATGTCCATCATGTACAATTCTATTCATACTGTCTCCGTTTATACGAAGTGCTAATAGTTTTTCAAATCCATATTTATCTAAAATGATATCAGGTACCTGTATATCCCCAATTACATTTTCTATAGCTTCAATTGGTTTACCAGCTGCGATTGTACCATAAATGGGAATATTTCGTTTGGTAATTGCTTGATCTTCAGGACAATAGGATTCATTTTCATCAATAAAGTAAGTTGCAGAGACATTTAATATCTTAGCGATTTGAGATATTTTTGACATTTTAGGGCTTCTTTCACCATTTCTCCACCGCAAAACAGTAGTTCTACTAACAGATAATAATTCAGCTAATTGCTCGTCTGTCATATTATTTTTCTTCATCAATTGAGATAATTTTAAACCAAATGATTTCATGACTTTTTGTCACCTCCGTCTTGATTGATTATATAATCGGTGTGACAAAAATGCAACTTTCTTCGTGAATTGGTAAAAAAATTCTTGACTGTTTTGTCACGTAGTACTATATTTGAATTTGAAAAGAGGTGACAAAAATGCACAAGATGATATTTTTAGAAAGAAAATTAAAGAGAAAAACTATTGAAGAAGTTGCTGATTTTCTTAATGTTTCTCCACGTACATATTGGGCAAAAGAACATAATAAAAGTGAATTCACTCTGAAAGAGGCACATATGCTATCGTGCTATTTAGAGAAATCTATAGAAGAATTATTCCCTGATCTTTTTTTAAATAATTTGTGACAAAAATGCACGTATTTATATATGGATTATAGGATGTTTATTGGGGTATTTTAAACCAAATATCTAATAATTCTACTATTAAAGGTACTTCATATATAGTTTTTTTACTTAGAAAATAAGGAAAGAGATTCAAAAAATGAAACGCTAAAGTGTATTTGGTATATAAAAATTGAGATGAAATATAAAATGCTAAATATTCAAGTGGATGAAAGAGCAATCAGAAGATTATATTTAGAAAAATTAGAAGAAACGCTTAAAGAAGTGGATGCAGAATTTGTATTTTGGGATACAAGTGAATTAAAAAAAGAACGTGCATGTCGTGAACTACTATTCAAAAAGAATTCTTTTTTGATCAGCGTGTTCAAAAATTTAAAGTGGGCGGGACATGGTATTTTCCGGCTAAAGAAACGAAAGCATTTTTATTGAATTGGTTAACAGAGAATGAGGTGTAAGAAAAGAAAGACTATCGTCTTAAAAAACAAATCTTATAGGAAAGTATATTGTAGGGGGAAGGATTAATCATGATTTTTAAAGTGACAAAAAAACAAGGATATGTCAGCAAGAGTACTAAAGAAAATGAAGAATTTAGTAATACTATTCGTTTTGAATCAGAAAAACTTTCGAATAAACAGTTAAAAATGATTTATGCCAAAATTCATATAATAGCATTGAAATATAATGGAGTAATTTCAAAAGAGGAAATCAAAAATAAATTAAAAGTAAAACTTAAAATTCAATCACTGAGTGATCTTACAAGGAAGCAAGCTAATCAAGCTATAAAAGTATTAATAGGTTGGGAAATTTAAAGGTTTTGGAGAATAAAACCTTTAACATTTAAGAAGATTAATATATTGATTTTAAGAAAAAATCTGGAGGAAGATAAAATGAGTAGTTTGCTAATACAGGATGAGCCATTATTAGTATTACCTCGATTAGCAAGTAAGATTGGATTGAACGAGGCAATTTTTCTTCAACAAATACATTATTGGCTCAAGCGCTCGAAACATTATTATGATGATCGTTATTGGGTCTATAATAGCATTTCAAATTGGCATAAACAATTCCCGTTTTGGAATGAAAGAACGTTGAAACGTATTGTTAAAAATCTAGAAGAGTTTAATTTATTGATAAGTGGTAACTATAACAAATTAAAGTTTGATAAAACAAAATGGTATTCAATAAATTATGACAGACTAGTTGAATTAGAAATAGATAACGATTGTGACAAATTGTCTCAACGAAAAGAACATATTGTCATGATGGAAAATGATAATATGTCTCAACCAATACCAGAGACTACACAAAAGATTAACTCAGAGAATACCACTCAAAAAGATATAGTAGAGATAATTAATTATCTCAACAGTGTATGTAATACAAGTTATCGTATTTCAACTAAAAAGACACAAATGTTAATTAAATCTAGACTACAAGAGGGATTTAATATAAATGAATTTAAAGAAGTTATTGAGACGAAGGCGAAAGAATGGCTTTATACAGAACAGGCAAAATATTTAAGACCAGAAACCTTATTTGGAACTAAATTTGAGGGATATTTGCAGCAGAGAAAGATGGTGAAATCAAATGGCTTTAACAAAGGTAACAGATATAGTACAAAGTCTTTCGAAGAAAATGAACTTCCTTTCTGAAACATGTGTGATATGTAATCAGGAGAGGAAGCGAATTGTAAGATTGATGGAGATTCAGGGTGAAACGATTTGTCCAGTATGTCGTTTAGAAGAAGAAAATAGAAGGTTAGAAAAAGAAATGAATGTTTTTCGTTATGAGAAAGAGGAAAGAAAACGTAAAAGTATATTTTACGATCAGAGTCTTATTAAAGATGAAACTATTAAATTAGCTAGATTTTCGACATTTATATCAGAATGTGAAGAGGATGAAAAGAATTTAATTTTAGCTAAAAAGGCTCTTACAGACTATTTAAATGATATTCGATTTAATTTGATCCTTGTGGGGAAAGTTGGAGCCGGAAAAAGTCATATTGCATACTCTATAGCACATGAAATGAATGAACAAAGTTCGGATAAAGTTATGTATGTTACAAGTTCAGAACTCTTTGATTACATACGTTCGACATTTAATACGCAATCTTGTGAAACAGAGCATAGCATAACAAATATGCTAATTTCTATGGATTTATTAGTCATTGATGATCTAGGAGCAGAGCTAGGGGATATGGATATTAATGATTTAAAAGCAACAGCATTTGTAAATCGTGTGTTATTTAAACTATTTGATGGACGACAAGGAAAAAAAACAATTGTTACAACAAATTTAACAGGTGAGGCAATTATAAAAGCGTACGATGAAAGAGTTACATCTCGTATGTTTAATACATATCGACACATAGAATTTAAAAAAACAAGAGATAAGCGTAAGAGAAAATTACCTTTTTAAGAAAAGAATATATATGCAGATAAAAACATATTGTTCAAGAAATTTGTACTGTATGAATTGGTTCGGAAGTTAAGAAAGAATATGAGGAATGGAAAGAGTATTTGATTAGAAATTCCATGTATGTACATTGAAAGCAGTTTTTAAGTTTATTCTATATATTTTGAATAATTAAATGGAGGCATCTTGAAAATGAGAACATATAAAGGATTTGAAGCAATTAAACGAATGAAAACAAATTGGATTACAACAGTACAAGAGACACCGATGTGTTGGAAGATAGAAGGTGAAAGAGTGATTGCTGATTATTTAGGTAAAAAAGAAAGCTATCAACAAATTAATTTCTTTTTTGAGAATGAATTTATAGATTGTAGAGAAATAATTCGAAAAGGAGAACTATTGTATATTGAAAATGAAAAAAGTGAAAAATTCATCGCTGAATATTGTAAAGAAAATGAAAAAGAAATAAAGCATGGTAGTTGGTTCTGGATTAATGGAGAGGAGTTCTCTAATAATTATGGTCATTTTGAAAAGAGTACGAAATTAAAAATTAGGAAAGCTGAAAAAAGTGAAAAATTATTATTTGAACGGGCAAAATTATTCGCTATTAAAGGGCGTAAAATAAATGAGTTTAGACTTGGTGATGTAGTTGAAAGAGATAATAAATTGTATAAAGTGGCTATTGTAAAAAGTAGAAGTGAATCTCAAATTGTAGTAGGATGTGTTCCGATTAATGGGGGCGCAATTTGTTATTATAATTCAAAAGATATTGAGATTCAATTTTTCGTTGAAGATATGGTGGTGTAGCAAGGTGAAGTTATTTTTAATTAATCAACTTATTGAAAATGGAATTTACAAATATAAGGATAAGCAATTGTACGAATTAAATAGTGATGAGTTAATAAAATTAATCAAAAATCATAAGGATAAGAAAATAAATGTTAGCAATACAATGTATGAAATAATACATGAAGGATATAAGCCTTAATAGCAAATCATTGTAATGATTTTGATATGTGAAATTCAAATTATGATTAAGGATAAATGATAAGAAAGGGGCTTAACATGTTAAATATAGAATTACCAGTATTAAATAAAGAAGCTACTAAAGAAAATGTACTGAAAGCTATAAAGAAATACAGATTATTTATGAAGTGTAATTATCTTAATGAAACGGTACTCTCGAAAGAAAATATATTAAAGGAAAATGCGAAAGAAGAGCGGGTCAATTATATTATTGCGATGAACAAAGGGTTAGAAAAGTTAGATATTGAAAGTGATAGAATAATTATTCAAAAATATTTGTTAAAGAATCGAGTTAATAGATATGAGGTTATGAAAGAGTTGAATTTATCCGAGGGAGATTATTATAGAAAAAGAAATACTGCTTTTTACAACTATGCATATGCATTAGGGATTGAGGTTGAGGAGTGTTAAGATTACTAATCATAAATAAGTTTTTAATATGGATTATAACCACCTGTGTAAACAAACAGGTGGTTATTTTTATGTAAAAAAATGATGAAAAAGAGATAAAAATGAATCGTTATATACATATATCATATAAGTACAAAGTAGCAATGATAAATAGTATTAAGCAAGATTTTTTTATAATTTTAGTTTTTTGGTGAGAAAAAATAAATGGAAATTAAATGTAGATTTAGATGGTCTCTATTTTTAACAATTTTGCTTTGTTATAAGGGTGGGAATGGTATATGCGAGATTTAATTATCCAATATAAAGAAACGTTATGTAAGCTAGAGAGTGCTAAAATAAGTGCAAAAGAAGAAGAGATTAAAATATTAACAAGTATGATTAGTGATGTCACATATGCTTTGGAGTGGATGAAGAATGCAAAGATGCCGGGTAATCGTCGGGGAATAGAACGTAGAGCTGCTTACCAACGAGAAAAATCATATGATTCCTTGTTAATGCAAAGGTATTTTCGTAGTACTGATACAACATATGAATGGGATGATGAAAACAAAGAAAGTGTCATTTCAGAATGGGAGAGAATAAAACTAGAAGATGCGCTCTCTACTTTGACAAAATATGAAAGAGAAATATATATCATGTCAAGAGGAAGAGGCATTACACAAGAGAAAATTGCTAAATATTTGAATGTTTCAAGAAGCACAATTAAAACGATTCTATATAGATCTGAAATAAAAATTGCTAAACAAGTAAGAAAAAGTCTTTTCTGCGAAAGTAGTTAAGGCTTTTTTTAATTACAAATACATTCTTGTCACCATAGTGCCACCTATAAATAGAGAGTAATAAAATAAGTTTAAATGAAATATAAAAAATGAAGAATGGATACTAGCAAAAAGAAAGAGTAATCCAAAAGATATCTATAAATTAAATGAGAGATTTTAAAAGTGACGGCATCTTTTTATTTACTACAAAATAGGCAGTAGTACATGAAAAACTACAGAAGGATGCGATTAGATGTTAGAACAAGATATAGATACTATGCCAATATGTTCAATTTGCCTTGAAAAATGTTTGTGGGTTTTGAAATTTCCAATCACAATTCAGTATTGTGAACAAATGTTAATTCGTGAGGTAGTTGACGACAATATAACAACAATATGTATTGAGTGTTTAGAAAAAGAAATACAAATGATGAGTTAAAACGGGAGGGAATGCTAGTGGCGCGACCAATGAAATTGAATGATGAGCTGATAAATAGGTTGACCCAATATATTAAAGTAGGGAATTATATTGAAACCGCATGTGCGTTAGTTGGAATAAGTA
The DNA here is from genome assembly GCF_051916885.1 of Bacillus cereus group sp. MYBK14-1. Taxonomy (NCBI): domain Bacteria; kingdom Bacillati; phylum Bacillota; class Bacilli; order Caryophanales; family Bacillaceae; genus Bacillus; species Bacillus cereus group sp. MYBK14-1. Next base: position 53,713 of record NZ_JBQAHM010000008.1, read on the forward strand.
GAAGTATAGTTTATGTTTGGTTAAAACAAGGGCGTAGGGCAATTGAAACGAGTGAAAAGACAGGTGAAGTAGTACCGAGAAAAGATAAGATTTATGTGAAGTTAGTCATGGAAATTGATCAGGCATTAGCATTTAGTGAAGCTAGAGACGTTGAGACGATTGGGGAGCATGCAAAATCTAATTGGAAAGCCGCAGCATGGAGATTAGAAAGAAAATTCCCAACTAAATGGGGAAGAAAAGATCAATTGCAAGCAAACGTAAATCATTCAGGAGAAATGAAAGTAGAGCATAATAAAATGGCTATGAAAATTGGGTGTGATGAGGAAATGCTTGATTTAGCTATGAAATTATTTGAGAAAGTTCAAGGAGGAGAATTACAATCATGACACGGATGAATGTGCATAAGTTAATAGATGAAAATACATTTAAGGAATTGGCAAAAGTGAACTACCCCTTTCTATGTTCAGTATACACATAAGGGATTCTATAAACATGCAAAGCACACAAAATTAATAACAAAGATTTGCCAAGATTTAATTGAAGAGAAATTATCGACTAATAGATTAATGGTGTTTATGCCACCTAGGCATTCAAAATCACAGTCTATAACAGAAACATTGCCAAGTTGGTATTTAGGAAATTACCCAAATAAGAGAGTTATAGAGGTATCTTATGCATCAAGTTTAGCTGAAAAGTTTGGTAGAAGAAATCGTGCTAAGATTGAAGAGTTTGGTAAAGAAATATTTAACATTAGAATTGATGAGCGGCAAGGTTCCGTAACAGATTGGGCACTACATAATCACTCTGGTGGAATGTTGTCTGTAGGAGTTGGTGGTTCGATTACAGGGGAAGGAGCAGATTTATTAATTATTGATGACCCTATTAAAAATCGCCAAGAGGCCGAATCAATTACATACCGAAATAGACTATGGGATGAATGGGAAGATACTTTATCTACACGTTTACAAAAAGGTGCAAAGGTAATTCTAATTTTGACGCGATGGCATGAGGACGATTTAGCTGGTAGATTGTTAGAGAAAGAACAGGAGAAATGGACTGTGTTATCAATTCCCGCTATAGCAGAGTCAAGGGATGATCCATTGAACAGAGAAATAGGAAGAGGCTTATGGATTGAACACTATGGCCAAAATTATTATGAAGATAAAAAGAAGTTTTCCTCTGCACGTTCATGGTTATCTTTATGGCAACAAAAACCATCAAGTGATATAGGGAATATTTTTAAAAGGAACTGGTTTCAATATTACGATGTATTACCAAATTGGGAACAATTTGATCAAATTATTACTTCCTGGGATATGGCTTTTGATAACACTACAAATAAAAGTTCATTTGTGGTTGGACAGATCTGGGGAAAAATAGATGGAGACAAATATTTAATTGATCAAGTGAGGGCGCAAATGAATTTCCTAGAAACAAAGAAAGCATTTGTTGTTTTTCATCATAAATATGAGTCGATCCTTCGAAATTCTGGTTTTAAAAAGTCCATTCCGAAATTAGTTGAAAAAAAAGCAAATGGCCCTGCCATTATTAGTTCATTGAAGAATGAAATAAGTGGAATTATTCCTATAAATCCACAGGGTTCAAAAGAAACACGCGCTGAGGCGATATCCCCTGAATTTCAATCTGGAAATGTATATATACCTAATCCTAAAATACAATCTTGGGTATATGATTATATAGATGAATTAGCTTCTTTCCCATCTGGTAAGCATAATGATCAAGTAGATACAACGTCACAAGCCTTAGAATACTTTTTTACTAAGCAAAAAAAAATAATGGGTGGAAAAATAAAAAGAGTTTAGCTGAACATGTAATGTTCAGTTTTTTTATATTGGTAAAGTTTTTATGAAAAATATTGAATAAATGATTTGTATATGAAAGGAGGCATAAATCTTATGGTTGAGAAAAAAGCAATTAAAAATGTGAAGGTACTTAATTTACAAAGTCGTGAGATGGCTTTACGTGATGAGGAACTTCAAAGCAAACAAATGACAATTGATCCATTTGCACAAGTGTACGGTGATAAAGAACTAGTGAAGCCTCCATATGATATGCAAGTATTATTAAATTTGAGAGAAAGTAACCCTATTCACTCGGCATGTATTAGTGCAAAAGTAAATGATATTGCTGGTATGGGATTTGATTTTGCACCGCTAGATGAAGTGACAGAGGCAAATCAAGAACAATATAAAGAATTAAAGCGTTTTATGAGGTATTGCAACAATGAAATGACAAGTAGCGAAATACTTAGGGCAGTTTGGGAGGATTATGAAACTGTAGGTTGGGGAATTATAGAGGTTGTTCGTAATTTGAAAGGGGAACCAGCGCAGCTACACCATATTCCAGCACATACGGTACGTGCGCATAAAGATAAGATTCGATTTGCGCAGATTGTAAATAATGAGGAGAGATGGTTTAAGAGATTTAGTTATCCATCTGATTTTAGGTTAGTAGATGGAAAAATGATTAGTGATAACTTAGATGAAAACTCGTTATTAGACACTGAAGAAAAAGCTGGTGAAGTTATTGTAATTCGTAAATTTGGTTCTAGATCATCATACTATGGTATTCCGGATTATGTGAGTTCTATTGGTTCCATTGTAGGATCACAAGCTGTAAGAGATTATAATATTAATTATTTTACTGGTAAAACAATTCCAGATGCTGTTTTGTTTGTTGAGGGTGTTGATGAAATAGATGATTCAGTTGAAAGAGAATTAAAAACATTTTTCTCTGTCGAAACAAAAGGAGAACATCATAAGTTAGCAGTTGTTCCTGTCCCTGAAGGAGCAAAAGCTCGCTTAGAGAAATTAGGGCCTGATGTCAAAGAAGCGAGCTTTCGTTTATATCGCCAAGATAATGCTATGGAAATTTGTGTAGCTCATCGAGTTCCACCATATAGAATTGGTTGGGCTATGACAGGATCACTTGGACAGACGACAGCAAAAGAAATGAATGAAATGTATAAAAGATCAATTATTGAACCAGGTCAACAAATTTTAGAACATCGATTAAATACACAATTATTTAAAGAGTTTACAGAAACGTTGGGGGAATTGGACTGGCAGTTTCAATTAAATGAAATTGATACAGATGATCGAGCAAGTGATATGCAATACGCAATAGATGGATACGAAAAGAGTGTATTAACAAGAAATGAATGCCGAAAAGTTATTGGATACGAACCAGTTCTAGAAGGAGATAAATTTTTAAATGAAGATTCAAACTCGATTTAGTAGTCTTGCTAGAAAGTAGGAATATATTATGCCAAATGAATTGAAAAATGTAGAAATTAGTTATGTTTCATTAGTAACAAAGGGGGCTAATGGTAGGCCATTTGCAATTATGAAGGGTATGAACATGAATGGCTCTAACGTTTTGAAAAATGTCCCTATTTTAAAGAGGGAAGATGAAAAACAACTTGTAACAGGGGTTGTTTATGAACCAAATATAGAAGATGCACATGGTGATATCATGACGGCTGAAGAAATTGAAAGAGCGGCTTATAATTTTTTAGAGAAATATAGATACATAGATAAAAACCATGACGAGTTGGCAGGAAAAGGAACAGTAGTAGAAAGCTGGATTTCAAAAAATAATACGGTTGTTGGGAAACAAAATATTAAAAAAGGAACATGGCTTATGACTGTTCGAGTAGACGATAGTGAAACATGGAAAGAGATCAAAAAAGGGAAAATCACAGGCTTTTCGATGGGAGGGGTTGGAGAAAGAATGGAGATGCCACAAATGGATGAGTTTACACAAGATGAGAAAGGTGTAATTCGTAAGATGTTTAATTTTTTTAAGTCACATTATGACGAGGAACAAACTCAGGAGATGGATAATCAGTCAGTAAATAGTAAACAAAACTCTAAAATGCAAAAGCTATTTAATTTGTTTGAAGATGTATTTTATGTTGGGATTTGGGAGGGAAATGTAGATATTAAGCGGATGGTTTCCACCTTAGATGAAATGAAGGACATTTTAAATACAATGAAGGGTGGTGATACAGATTTCTCGCCAGAAGATATTACTATTAATTCCATAAATGAAGTAGGCAAAATCTTATATAAGAAAAACGATAAAAAATTTGATGAAATGATTTCTTTGATGAACCAAATTAAAGAAAATAAGTTACAAAAAAATGCAGATCAAAATTCAGATGAAATTGCAGACATTGTAAAGAGAGAAATGGGTCCTTTTCTTGAGAGATTACAGGAGTTGGAAGAACAGTTAAATAAAGAACTTGAATCAACTCATGATACTAATGAATTAGAAAATGACAGAGAATCTAAAAAGACAAGTGAATTTATTCAGAAGGTAATAGACCCTATTTCAAAGAGACTTGAAGTAATTGAGCGATCAGCACAAGTTCGTAAAAGTCTTGGGGCTGATGCCAAACCAACAAACGAGATGAGAAAACCAGTAAATAAATGGGTAGGATTAGATCTATAAAGATAAGGAGAAATGAATCTATGAATAATAAAGAATTATTAGCACGTATTGAACGAATTGAAAAGAGTACAATGACAACAGGAGGAATGAAAGCGGGGCTATTATATCCGGAACAAAGTAAAGAATTTTTCCGAATGGTATTTGATGCAACTCCATTTTCTCAATTGCATCGCAAAGAGATTCGTAAAGCGAAAAAAGGTGAATTAGATAAAATTGCAATCGGTGGTCGAATTTTACGTAGGAAAATGGAAAATAGTGATGATGGCTATCGAGCGGGTGTAGAAACGTCGAAAGTTGAATATGATACAGTTTCTATTCGTTTACCATGGGAGATTACGGAGGAGCTACTTCGAGAAAATATCGAAGGTGAAGGATATGAAGATACTGTTATGACATTAATGTCAACTCAGTTAGGTATTGACCTTGAAGACCTTCATTGGAATGGGGATGTAACTTCAGAGGATCCATTTCTTCAAATTAATGATGGCTGGTTAAAACAAATTAAACAATCAAGCAAATCTCATATTGTCGATCATTTTAAATTAGTGACGGGAACGGGAGATGCTGAAGCTAGTGCTGGCTTTAGTAAAGACTCAATCTTTAATTTATCTAAGGCGATGCCTAATAAATATAAAAACGAAGGTTTAAAGTGGATTATGTCACCTGCTCGTAGAGAGAAGTGGATTGAATATTTAACAACTCGTTCAACTGGCTTAGGAGATGCTGCGTTATTAGGTACAGGGGATCAAGTTAATAAGCCGTTAGGGTATGAGATTGTCACAGTTCCTTCTCTTCAAGATGATGTAATTATTTTTGCAGATCCTAAAAACTTTATTGCGGTAAATACGTATGACACGCGAGTTCGTAAGACTGTAGAAGGTAAATCTGCTGTTATGGAAGATAAGCGATTCTATGTTATTCATTTGGATGATGATGCAGTTATTCAAGAAATGGACGCAGTAGCAATTCTTACTAATATACCTGATAAATTTGGGAATTAAGTAAGGTAATTTGTATATGAAGATTATAGAATTAAAATTAGGCGGTACATATACTGCATATGGCTATACTTTTTTTAACGGAGTAAAGGAAAAGGTTGCAAATGAGAAAGCAAACTATTTACTGAGTACAGGACATTTTAAGTTAATAGATAGTATAGAGGTTAAAAAGAAAGAGAAGTAAAAGAGGTGGAAGGATGGAAATTACTGTACAGGACATAAAGAACAGGGTAAATGTTCAACGAATGCCCGATACGGTAATCCAGGAACTCATTAGTCAATATGAATTGATTACTAAAAACTATTTGAGAAGTAAGCCAAGTAACCCAATGAAAGAGAAAGTTAGAACTAGTAAATTGGCTTGGCTTTCTTTTCGAGCAGAAAATTTGATTAAGGTAATCCATATTGGTTCTGGAGAAGAAGTTACCAGTTCAGTTTTTTCTGATGGTTGCACTGTATATGGTTTAAGTGAGAATCAATTATATGAATTTGAGTATACCATACAAGATTATGATGGGCTTTTGACTTTAATGAAAAAATGCATCATCGATATGACGTGTTATGCGGTAATTCGAATAAATCTACAATATGAAAATATGAAAAAATCAGCAAATATCGGAGATTATTCATATGAAATAAATATTGAATCGCTAGATGAGGAAACTGTTAATAAAAAGATTTTAAGAGTATTAAAAAAATACCGAAGTAGAAATCCTTTAATAGCATTATGAATGAAAGAATAGGCTGTGAACATTAGATATGGAAGAATTATATATACATGAAGTAACTGTGAAAAGGAATCAAAAGGCAAAACAGCCGGCAGGAAATTTTAAAGAAGAGCCTGTCATTATTTATGAAAGAATGAAGTGTCGTGTAACAACACATACAGCAGTAGATAATGAAAGATTAAAAAGAAATAAACAAAATTTTGAGCCGAATTTTAAAATTTATACTTCTGCAGAACATAACATCCATACAAATGATGTAATCTATTTTCATGATTATGTATTTGAGGTAAGAGGAGAACCAAGAAATCCATCATTTTTAAATCACCATATTGAATTGTATTGTGAGTTGTTGGAATAAAATGACGAATACATCGGAATTCATGGTTACACGTAATGTAGAACAGGTTAAAGAACAACTTAATAAAATGATGGTAGAAAGAATTATAAGTGCTTGCAATCAACTGCAACGAGAAATGAAACAAACAGTATCAGGTAGCCACAATGGTGTGAAGTATAAAATTCCACGATCAAGTCGCACATATATTGCTTCAAAACCAGGAGAGACATTTGCTTCTAGAACGGGAGAATTACAAGATTCTATTAAATATGGCTTACATATTACAGATAACGAAGTAGTAGGAACGATTGGAAGTCAATTAAAAAGAGCGGTGTATGTCGAAAATGGTACAAGTACTGTAGAAGCCCGACCTTTTTTCTTAAAAACGTTTGAAAAAGAGCGTGGGGAATTAAAAAGGACATTGGGAGGAGAACAATGACGACAAAAGCGATTGCAACAATTAGAAATATTATTGAGAAAGATACAATTGTGCAAAGTAATCTATCGAAATATGAAGGAGAGCCCGCTCTAACATTTCAAACTGCACAAAATGATATGAAAATGCCTTATGTGGTAATGAGAATTGAATCTAATAATCCGGATGATATAGAGGTAATTGATCGTATGATCCTCACTTTTGATATATATTGTGGCCAAGGTGATTATGAAAAAGCGGATGTAATTTCAAGTCGAATAGAACATTTGTTAGACAGAGAAGCGGGATTGTTAAGAGATTCTGGTATTATTACAATTCATCGAGCAGGCAGTATTACAGTTCCAGATGAAGATCCATCAATTATTCATATTAGTATTAAGTTTCTTGTACGGGTAGGAAGAATGGAATTATATTAAGGAGGGAAAAAAATGAGTTGGAAGCTTATTAATGGTGTACGTGAGGGTACAACTGATAATTTTGTTATTGGACCGGGTGTAATGTATAAAGGTTTTAAAAGTGTAAAAGACCTAGGTGAGATGTTAGGAGCTACTACAGGTGGCTGTAAAGTGGGGTTTACTAGAGAATACTATGATGCTGATATTGATGGTGTTTTAGGAAAACTAGTTCGCGGAAAATGGCTATTAAAAGATGAACCACATATGGAGGTTACACTTGTAGAATTTACGAAAGAAAATTTAGAGTTAGCTCTACCAGGTGTAGATGTAGATAGTACGACTGATAATGATTATAACATTGTAAAACCATCTAATGAAATTAAAGACGCAAGTTATAATGATATTGCAATAGTAGGTGTAGTTTCAGGAAGTGATATTCCGGTTATTTTTGTTATCCGAAATGCAATGGTAGTTTCTTCTGTAGAAATTGATTTAAAAGATGGTAAAGGAACTGTAGGACTTAAATGCAAATTTATTGGTCATTATAGTGAAAGTTCGCCTAATACACCCCCTTATGAAATTTATTTACCAAAGAAAAAAGCACCTAAATTACCTACAACAAGTAAATAAGTTGTAGGTTTTATTTTTAGGTTATAAAAGGAGATATTGAATATGACAACAATGCTAGAAAAAATGATGCATAATAGTACAGAAATTACAATTTCAGGTCAGAAGATGAAGATGAGACGTTTAAATGTAAAAGATGTTTGGCGTTTTACTAAGATTATTTCTAAAGTTGGTCGTCATGCAATGACTGATTTTATGGAGTTTGGGAAAGAAAAGAATGAAATCGATGAAAAAATTCAATTAGCCCAAATGAATGAAGAGCAACAAGAACAGTTAAATGAAATTGAAAAACAAAAAAAAGAAAAGGGTTTAGAGTTTGTCTTTCAATTATTGTCTATGATTCCGGAATGTGAAGATGAGTTTTCGGAATTTTTCTCTAGTCTATTACAGATTAAGCGTGAAGAATTCGATCAGTTACCACCAGAAGCCATGGTAGCAGTTATTGAAGGATTATTAGAAAGCGAAGATTTAATGTCTTTTTTCAATCAGGTAAAGGGTCTAATCAAATCTCAAAGTCTCAAGTGGAACAAACAAGAAATGTAGAAAATGACTCTAATAAATACATAGAAGAAACAGAGCAAAATATGCTAAGGGCTTTTGATAAAGTCCAAAAACGGTATGGATGGACAGATGATTATGTTTTATCCATACCGTATTCTCGTTTAATGGACTTATTTTCTTTTATTAGTCAGGAAGAGCAGCAAGAAGAATTAAATGAATGGAAAAAGATGGCCTTTATCGGATTTCAAACAAGGCAATTAGAAGAAGGAACAACTTTTCAAGACTATTTGCAAGCTTTTGGACTTACGGAATCTACGTCGGATGGGGAAGAAAATGAGACTATGGAAGTTTGGTCCAAAGAGGAATGTATCGACCATGCAAATAAGCTGATTGCAGAGTTTCAGTTTGAAGACGATCAGGAATAAAAAACTTCCTAGTTAGAAAGGGGGGAGTGAATGTTTACAGAAGTATTCCAGTTGTTTGGTACAATTGGAATTAAAGCAGATGAAGCTTATAAGGATTTAGCAAAGTTTGAGGAAAGTTTACAAAAGGCTTCTAAGAACATACAAGAAAAATTTCAAAAACCAGCAGAAGTACTTAATCAAATAAATGGCCAAATTCAAAAATTTGGTAACGGGGCGACCAATGTTTTTGGGAAGATTGGTAACAAAGCGGATCAGGCATATAAAGGTGTAGAAAAGTTTGAAGAGAGAGTGCAAAAAGCCTCTAATACAATGCAAGAAAAAATCCAAAAATCAGCAGATTCTCTTGGGAATATTAGTAAGCAAATGCAAACGTTTGGTGACACTATTTCAAATAAAGTTACAAAACCTATAGAACAAGTCAATAGCAAAGCTTTACAATTTGCTACCGATGTGGAAGGTTCTCAAAAAAAACTACAGGATATGCTTGGGTTAACTGAAAAAGATGCAAAGAGTTTGGCTGGAACTATTCAACCTATCGCTCAACAAGTCGTGAAGATTTCCAATATAGTAATACCATCGTTGAAGCAAACGGTTGAGTTAATCAAATCTGTTTCTAGTCTTATATCTAAGGCGAGTGAAATCATTGGTGGCCTTGTAAATATAGTTAAAACATTAATGCAAATACCGGGTGCAATTACGGCGATTATTAAAGATGCCTTAAAACTAATTAAAGTTTTTAGTGAGTTCGCACAGATATTGACTGGTCTTGGAAAATCAATGTTTTCATTAGTATTAAGTCCATGGGGCATTGCAATACTTTTAATGGTTGGTTTAGTATATGTGCTGTATAAAAATTGGGATTCAATTGTGAAATATACAAAGCAGGCAGTGCAATGGATCAGTGATATTTGTTCTAAAGCCTGGGATGCTATCGTTAAAGTTGCGAAGTCAGTATGGGATAGTTTGTCAAAGTTTTTCTCAAGTTTTTGGGAAGGAACAAAAAAAGTATTCCAATCTGCGGTATCGTTTATAGATAAAATACTTAGCGGGGCATGGAAAATAATTACTACTGTAATTACAATGTATATCAACATATGGAAAAAGACATTTGAAATTGGTTGGAATTTAATAAAAACGATATTTAATACAGTGCTAAACGTAATAAAAAGTGTTGTTAAGTTTGCTTTAGAATTTATTAAAAGCTATATTTCTACTGCTATTAAAACATGGCAAAATATTTTTAAAACTGGCTGGGATATTATAAAAACAGTTTTTACGACGGTGCTAAACTTTTTGAAAACATTTATAAGTGGTGCATTTCAAGCAATTCGCAGCATAATTACGACTGTGATGAATGGGATAAAAACCGTCATTTCTACAGTGTGGAATGGAATAAAGGCAATTTTTACGACTGTATTAAACTTCTTAAAATCAGTTGTAAGTAGTGTGTTTCAAGCAATTCATAGCATAATTACAACTGTAATGAATGGAATAAAGACGGTTATTTCTACGATTTGGAATGTAATTAAAACAGTTTTTATAACTGTATTAGAGACTATAAAGAATTTTGTGGTTACAGCATTTCATTTTATAAAAAACACAATTACGACTGTAATGGATATCGTAAAGTCTATTATTGTAACCGCATGGAATTTTATTAAAGAAACAATAATAGTTGCTGTTCGGACATTTGTTAACTTTGTGGTGGATAACTTTAATAAGATAAAAAACACAATATTTAGTGTTGTTGGTGCTATTAGAGATTTCATAGTAAGTAACTTTGCGGCAATTAAAAAAGCTATCGTCGGAGCGTTTGACGGCATTGTTGATACAGTAAGGGATGTATTCGGTAAAGTTGGTTCTATAGTTAAGGGGATAGCAAACGACGCTGTAAGCTGGGGGAAAGATATTATTGCTGGTATTGGTAAAGGTATGACATCTATGGCTGGCTGGGTTGTTGATAAAGCTAAAGGCGTTGTAGACGGAATACCAAAAGCAGTTAAAAGTTTCTTTGGTATAAAATCTCCTTCTCGTCTAATGATGGAATACGGCGGATATATTACAGAAGGTCTTGGTGTAGGGATGGAAAAAATGATCCCGGCTGTGGACAAGGCTTCTGGATTGTTAAATAAAGCGGTTGTTCCACCAAAACCGATGCAACTAGTAACGGATGTATCTACCCGAATTGGACAAATGGGTGCACATTCTGCTGATATGATTGGAAAAGCTGCACATCCATTTGCTGGGCACTCTTCTGTTGAAAAGAAAACTGATAAGGGTGTCACAATTCAAAATGCTACATTCAAAGTTGCTGTTGAAAAATTGCAAACCGCAGAGGACTTTGTGAAAATGAGAAAATTACTACAAAACGTAGTTGCTGACGATCTAATGGGAATGGCGGTGCGTAATGTATGAGTATATTAAAAACATTGCATAGAAGAGCTGGTTCATATCATCTCTTATGGGATGTTACAGAATTAAAAAGTACAATTAAATATACTATTAATTTTTCATGGCCTGGGACATATAATTTTTCTTTTATGTCCCAAGTTCCTATTGGTTCTGATGGTATGTTACCAGATAAATACTTTATTGTTCGAGTAAATGGTATTGAAAAATTTAGAGCAAGAGGTGCTTATGCCTGGGAAGCAAGAGAAATTTTTGTTGGTGCAGGGCCACAAACAATTGAATTTACAACAATCGGTTACGGTTCTTCTGACGTAGCCTATTTGCGCGATGTTTATTATCATGCATATGGACCTATACCTACAATTGCAATGATTGAACAAACGAAAATGCCTAAATCCTTAAACGGATTAAAAAATTACAATGTTATGCATGGATATCCTCGTTACCAAAGTACTGGTAATAAAGGATGTGAAGTAGAATTTACTGCTTTATTCAATGATATCAGTCATTGGCGTGAGTTCATGAGTGAAATATATCGCCCTCATATTATTACAGGTGATTACGGTACCTATGGTGGTATTATTCCACCTAATGAAGTTGATGCAATACGTAAAGGAACACTAGTAATAGCAAAGTGTAAATTAATATCTATGTCACAAGCAGGTATTGGAGTTGATGGAATGTGAGAGAAGGATCTATTTCTTTAATCAGAATGTTGGGGAGCTATTTCCAAGTGGGGAATAATGCTCCTAATTTAATTGTTTATATGAAAAAAAGAGAATCTTCTTCTTATGTACAAATACAACATCGTGTAGTAAGCCTGGAAGTGCAAGAGAACGCAGATCAGTTCGCAAGTACATTTTCTATTACCTTTGCTAATGAATATGGGCAAATGGCACCTGATAACTGGTATGGTAAGTTTTCTTCCATTCAAGAATGGTTTTACAACAGTGAAGTAACAAACACAAACCAACTATATCCGCAGACTGAATTTAAGGTTTCTATCGGTTATGGTGAAGAAGCTTTACCGTATATACATGGTTTTGTATCTGACGTAAAGGTGAATGCCGAAAGCGGCACAATATCAGTTACCTGCACAACATCTTATAAAAAGGTTCTACAAAAATCAGTAATTCCAACGCCGGGATCAGATGAAATTGTTGCACCGACTGGAAATGTATATGATGTAGTAAAATTCTTCCTTGAAAAAGCAGGAGTTACATTACACGGAAGTAGGGTAAACATTCCCGGTACAAATCAAAGCTGGATTATTGAAGGTGCAACTGGAAAGAGGTTTCAAAAGTGGGATGAAATTGTACGGGATATTATAGATACAACATTCCACTACATTAAACATGAACCAGATGGAAGTTGTACATTTATGAGAATGCCAGACTACGAAATTAATGAACTTGCCAAATTTAGTTTTAGAGAAGGGGAAAACCTTATCTCTTTAGATATGCAATTAACAGATCAGGACATTAGTAATAGTATTGTTATTAAATGTGGAGATTATGCTAATGGTTTTGTTAATTCATTCTTACTTAAAAACGTTTCTTTAGGGGATTTGCGAGAGGAAATGATAGAGGTACCTTGGGCAACAACATTCTTTGCAAGAAGGGCAGTTGCTGCAGCTTATCATTTAAAAGCGATTCAAAAATTCAGAACACTAACAGTTGCTGTGATAGGGAATCCGCGAATTCAATTGTTCGATGTGGTTTCCATTTACAACAGGGATTCTGGGCAACAATGGAACTACTTTGTTAAAGGAATTAACACAATGATTTCTGCTGATGATGGATTCTATCAAACTTTAGATTTATCCGTTAACTATGGATATGAACCTACTCCGTATACCGATATAACAGGAATCACAGTAAATGTAGATACATTACGATTAAAGCTGTGGGATTGGAATGTAGAGGATGGAGATTTATTAAATATTTATTGTAATAACAAATTAATAGTGGAAAACTACTTTATCCGAAACAATCCTACGTATGTTGATATACCACTTGAATATGGCGTGAATATTATTATTTTTGAAGCGGTGCGCACTCCTTTAGGAATACTTACCGGGCGATTACAAGTATTAGATACACAAAATAATATCTTATTTGATTATGGTTCTTTACCAGATTTAACGTTTGATGAAACAGATTTAAATGCAGATAGATATTATATTAAACGCCCAGCTAAAACGTGGCCTGTAACAAGGGTAAATTAGGGGTGATTCTATGATAATGCAAAAGAATTTATACGATCCTATTATGTATTTAATGAAAGGATTAATTGATAGGGAATTTTACAGCGGTGGAAAACCGATGCCTGGTAACGATCCAAATGATGTTTTTAAAGAGGGTATGACCGAGGGGTATACACTGGTTCGTGATGGTGCTCGGTTATCGGCAGTTGTTGGAGATAAATATCTGCACTACGATTTGGTTTTTAATGGACAAGCACTGCTTGAAAAGGTCCTTATATCCCATAAAATAACGGGTAAAAAGATGGAGATGCAACTAATTTATAACGCAAATAAACAATTAGATCGAGTACAACCAAGGCTTATTAATAAAGGTAGCGGTATGTTATCTGATTTACCAATTCCCGATGTGTCGTAATGATGCATGGGGATTTTTTAATACAATAAAAAGGGTGATTACCTTTGTTTGAAACAACTTATATAGCTGGTGGTCGATTAGATGCGCCATTTTATCCAACGAAAACCTTTCCGTATATGAAAGGTTTTATAATGGATTCTAAAGCATGGACAGAAGATAAGATGGAATACGTATTACCAATTGACATGGAGTTTTATGCCATTAGTGTGAGTAGTTCTATGTATGAAATCGATGATAAATGGTCGCTTATTGTAAATGACGGTATTGTCTGTGAGGATATTTATACAAAAAAAATACCAGAAGGTATAAGTCTTATGTCCTATATGCAATTAAAGGCTGGAGATAAAATTATTTTTAAATTCCATAACCAAGGAATTAATAATAAGCAAGTATGGATTGCTTTACAGTTTTTGAAGTAATTGGAGGGAGATTATGAGTTTTGCTGTAAATTATATGGCTGGTGGCCGATTAGATGCTCCATACTTTCCAACCAAAACGATTCCTTTTATAAAAGGAAGAAGAATAGGTGTTTATGAAAATATTCATCATAATGAATTTATAGCACCAGTTGATATGGAAATGATTGCATTTTCTATTGGTGCATCAAAATATAACGATAACGATTATTGGAATTTATATATTAATAATGAAAAAATAGCAGATGAAATTTATATGAAAGATGTTCCTGAAGGATTTAATTTTTCTGTTGTTAAACAAATTCCTGCGAAAGCGATTATCCGTTTTGAATATATAAATAAATCTTTAGAGAAAAAAGCTATTTGGCTTAATTATCAATTTTTAAAAGATTAGGAGTGAAGTAAAGTGGCGTTTATTGAAAAGGTATTTCAAGAGGGAAGTTTCTTAGACGATCTTATAAATGTAGCAACTAGTAACGGGTGGACAAAGGTTAAAAAGTTTCAAAAGGCGGGGTATCCATTAGAAATTTTAAGGAATTCTGGTATGGATGAAACATTATACCGGTTTGGAATTGCGGAACATACGATTATTAAAAATGCAGAAGGGGCTATGTATGGATTAGTCCAAATTGCATCTTGGAATATTGCTAAAAAGGATCTTTCGTATAAATTTAATACGGAAGAGGATAAAGCAGAATTTATTAAGGATGCAAAATTAAGATATAGTAAAAATCTTGATCGTTCTTGTTTTTATGTTTATATGATTGAAAAAGATCCTGCATTTAAAGATGGGACAGCGACAGCAGTAGCTTATGATTCTTTCACAAAAATTTTAATAGATGTAGAAGTGAGTAAAACGGATATTCTTATGAAGAATGGCTATCCAAGTATAGATTATACCAGTGCTAATACGGATGTTATGATGTCACCGTTTGTAAAAATTACATTACGTAACCCAAATTTAGAAGGGGTTGATGTAAAAACAAATTGGTGGCCTGATTCATTAGTTAGAGTGACTGGCCAAGTAGATAAGGATCGTGTAGTTTTATTAATTCAAGCAGATAATACACCTGCATTTGAAAATAATGTAGTTCCGGTTACACCTTTATACATGGGCAAAATTGAAAGCTATGCGAAAGATGATCAAATTGGTGACGCACTTTGGGCTGGGACAGCATTTGATACAGGTACAGAAAATAGCTCACATGCATTTGATTTTAATGATAAGAAACCATATAGAAATGTGAATGATAGTTTGCCAATCTTAAAAACGTATCCTAAATCACCGGGTAATGGTATTGATAACGTTATTATTAAGCGTTCGCGATTAGGGGCTAGATATCAAGCCCATTATATTGCTTGGAATGTTGCTCCAAATGAGATGCCGCCTGATAGAAAAGGAGTAAATGGTGGTCAATATCCACTAGCTTGGCAGTCTCATGATAATGATGAATATAAGTATCAATTTAATCCTTCGGTATATAGTGGTCGAGTTCATACATCTCGTGCTTATATTGTTCATCCAGATGAAGGTGTGCGAGGTTTCTTACCTCATATGGTTTTACTATCTCCTTTAGGATTATTGAATGGGGATAAATTAAAAGTGCGAAAAAATACTTGTCCAGATACATTTGATATTTATCGTTTTTATAATGTTGATGCGATTTCGCCAATTACAAAAAGACCAGCGACACCATATCGTCCAGCTGGATTAGGAATTTATGAGAAGTCAATGTAAAGGGGAGAGAAAAACATGTGGTTTGATAAAGTAGCTTATTTACAAACATTACCGGTTGAATTAGAGAAAATGATTACAGAGCGAGGATGGAGTCGAAAGTTATACTTTAAAATTAGAAGTGGTATCAATAAATTTATTGATGTTCGATTATTTGAATCGTTAGGTAGCGATGGAGAATGGCGCAGATTTGGAGTGGCAAATGCTTATGATACGAGCGATTCTGATTTTACAGATGGTAGATTTATTCCTGTGGATTCTCCATTAGGAAAGCTAGGCATGGGAGATGGAGTGAAAAAGGAATTTCAAATTCCGACATTTCCTGTAGTTGAAAGTTCTTTATTAGTGTATGTAAATAGCATTTTACTAGAAAAGGATAAATATAAAGTTGATGCTAAAGCGGGGAAAGTTATTTTTAATCAAGCGATTGCAAAAGGAGATAAAATCACCTGTGAGTATCGATTAACAAATGATGCATACGAACCAAATAATGATATGATTTTCTTTACGTTTAACCAATATTTTATTGAGAAGGAAGTAAAGTTATCAGATGCTGAAAGTGATTTAGGAAACGGTACCGGTTCAAAAAAAACATTTAATTTGCCATTTTCAAATTTTGATGAAAGTCGTTTTATGGTTTATAGAAATAATCAGATGGTCGATCCGGGGGAATATACAATTTCAGATAAAGCAATTGAATTTCAAACTGCCCCAAAAAGTTCCGAGAACATTAAATTTTCTGGAGTGTATTTTCTAGCACCAAAGGCAGACGGAACGTTAGATACTTTAGTAGCGAAGACATCATTTGACGTACAAAAAATGGAAAGTATTATGGCTGAAGTATATTCTACAGTTAATTTTGTAAATCCTTCGCCTTATACACCGATTAGTTTTACACCAGAAGCCCGTTTTACAAAAGATTGGAAACGTGATTCTGTCGTTTATATGTATGGTAATGGAAATAAAGATCGTATTGTTATGTTTATGCGTGTAGATCCAACACCAAGTCCTGTTCGAGCATTATTTGTACCATTATATATTGGAAGAATGTACACATTTGATAATGCACCGCGTAAAAACACTGTAATTATTGGTGGTTGTCGTAACGGGGATCAATATAATTATGCGCCTAATAAAAAAATTGGAAATGCAAATTTAGACTACGGAGAAAATACAGGTAATGGAAATGATTCTGTATTATTAGCTCAATCATACACAGGTGCAATGTATCAAAAACATTATTTATCATTTATTACGCACGATATGGATATTGATAGTGGACAAGGTCGATTTAATCCATCTGTCTATAGTGGAAAATATCATTTGTCACAGATTTATATCGTTCATCCTAATGATGGATATGTTGGGAAATTAGATGATGTTTATGCTGTTCACCCAAAAAATATTCAACAGGCCGATGAATTGGAAATTGAAAAGGAAGTTACAAGTGAATCTTTAGGAAAAGGAAATGGAATGAGAAAAGTTTTCCATTTAGAGCATAAACCAAAAGCAGGAACACTTAAGTTGTTCAATGCATGTACTCTAGTTCCTAATACTGACTTTATTTTAAATGAAGATGATAAAACAGTGACGTTTAAAGAAATTCCAATTAACGGGGTAGAGATTACAGCAAGTTATGAATTTGCACAATTATATCGTTATACGTTGCCGACTACCGCAGTCTCTCCGATGACACAAGCGAAAGCAACGCCATTTAATCCAATTGGTCTAGCTATTTATAAAGAAGATATTTAATCATTAATCATATAAGGGGGAATGCAGAGAGTGAGTGAGAAAATTTATTCTATTGCTTCCCCTTCTTTATGTACGAAAAAGAAGAGTCATGTTGTTTCGATTCCTTTGGGATCAACAATGAAGAAAACATATAGTCTCTCGCTTTCTGTTTTAAATCCTTTTGTAAAAAATGCGAATAATTTTCCAGTCAGTTTGCCACCATATTCAAGATTCAAAGCTGTTAAGGAAGAAGATGCTGGGGTATTTGCAACCAAAATAGTAAAGGGAAAAGGTATATTAACAGACCTTGTTGTAGAGGCAATAAGGCAAGTTGAGGTGACTGCTAATATTGCTAAAGTGGATATTGCAAACCTAATGCGGAGTATCAACATGGAACTGTTAAGCATACAGGATTCTAAACCGCTTAAAGAAATTCTTGCAGATGTTCATTACTATCAGAAAGCAATGCAACATGACCGAACTTTTGATATGGAACATATGGAAGGGAACAATGGAAGCAGATTAGATACAAAGTATGCAGATGTAACAGAAATGTCTAGTACAGATCGTAAGATATATAAAGCAGGTAATATGCTCCCAATTGAGCAAGAGAGAGTAAAACAGAAATTACGAGAATTTGCAACCAATGTAGATGAAATACCGCGATGGGTACAGGTTGCACGTATTTTATATGGCGAAGGATTTTATGAAACAATATTGACTGAAAGAAGAGAAAAAGAAATATGTAGTACTGTAGTTAGAAATGTGGATCATGTAGAGATTAGCCAAAAAGAATTACCTGTACAAGATATAAGTGATTTGGAGCTTTATAATAACATGCCAAGAGAAGTAACTACTTCTTATGAGGAATTTGATTTATTTACTGATACAGGAATTCCGGTTTATATGCCAGATTATGATTTGTTTGCTCGTAAACAAAGAGAAATACAGGCTCGTAATATAAATTACAATGCAGCGAATAGAGATGCCATTCAGCGAAATGGTGAAATAAATTATTTTGAATTTGTAAATAGAAAAGCACTGAAGATAGATGGAAGATTTATTAATATAGAAGATTTAGAACGTAAAAAGCTAGAACTTCAAACTAATGAATATGATGTGTCATTTGCGGACCGCATAATGCAAGACATATATACATATGGTGGCCATGTATATAATAACGCTCAAAAACTATTAATAGAATATGATTCATCTCACATAGAAATGAATGACATGAATCATATAACGCATGAATATGAAAGTAAATTCATAAGTGGATATGAGTTATTGGAAAGACAGTACCATTCTAATGAGGTAAATTTAGTAGAAACATTGATGGTATCAAGTCAAAATCATTTGTACATGGATTATAATCTTCCAGAAATGATACAGAGTGATGTGCTCACAAAAGAAGTAGAAGTAAAATTAGCTGAAGACGAACAAGTTAATAAGAAAACGAAACATGTATGGACTGAATATATACACCATGAGGAAATGGACCTAATACATAAACAATTATTGGGGACTATTCAAGATAACTATGAATTTGCTAGTAGACAAATCAAAAAATTGACCGGATTTTATGAGGAATTTGATCTGTTTAATAGTTTAGGAATCCCAGTTTATATGCCAGACTATGATTTATTTGCTCGTGTACAGAGAGAACTACAAGCGAAACAAATAACAGTTAATTCAGCTAAAAGAGACATACGTTCAGTATATGGTAATGTTCGTGATACGGATCTAGCAGATAGAAGCATGCAAGAGAAAGAGGGAGTCTTTTTCGATGTAGCTGCTATAGATAGAAAAGTATTACAAATGGAAGTGAATGTACCTTCTTATGAACTTTCTAATCGAGTTATAGATGAGCAAGAAGCAATGGGGATATATGGATATGAACATTTTAATCGAGTAAATGGACAGTATCATACTGCCCAAGCAGATATATCTTCCATGGATCGGATTCTAGGTGAAATAGAAACTCCATTTACAAATGCGTATGAATTAGCAAAGCGTGACCTTCATGAGTTGTTAGTGGAGGATGATAGAGTAGCGGATTCTGTATTATATGATCGATTGTTTATAAGTGAAGAAAGTAATGAACCAATAACAAGTGAAAGAGTTAAAGTCGATAATGAATCAGAATGTATTAGCCCTGTAGAGTTTACAAAGCAAGAACAATTGATAGCACATAATGAAGAAGGATATGACCTTGTTAATAGACATGTAAAAGAACAGGAATCTCGTTACGAAGAATTTGATCTTTTTGATTTAATAGGAACTCCAGTTTACTTACCGGAGTATGATTTGTTCGCAAGGATTCAAAGGGAATTACTAACGAATATAGAGACAGCTGAAATAGCTAATAGAGAAAATAATATAGAAGCAGAAATTAATACGGTTGATTCGATTGGTAATCTAGAGAAAGAAGTAGCAACTAATATAATTGATAGTAATGATATAGGACATATTGAGAAAGAGTTACAAACTAGTATTGAACAATATGAAACTGCAACGAATGATAGGAATTGGTATGCAGAAAGTACTATATCTAATCCGATGACAAAGCGAGTGCCAGAAATAGATACGCATATAATCGTTACTGATCAATTAGAGAGAATAATAAAAGAACGTAATACAAATGTAATTAAGGATGAAGAGTTAGAACGACTTACGAAACAACTCATAATGAAAATTAAGCATTTTGATGATATGCGACAAATTAATAATGAGTACAAGTCAAATATTTTTGAAGCAGACGAATGGCAAAGAAAAGCAGATAATAAAGCATCAATACATGAATGTGATGTAAGTGAATCTGGAAGAGAACTAGCTAGTGAAGAAATCCGTACAACTCTAACGAATAAGTACAATACTTTTAATACTACTATTGGTCATATAGAACAATCCAGCCGAACAGTAGACAGCGAAAGTATACTTGTTGAAAGTGATACTTTTGTATTAGAAAAAGTAAAAGAAATAGAAGCATTGTATGAAGAGTTTGATCTATTCGAAGGATTAGGGATTCCAGTTTATTTACCAGATTATGATTTGTTTGCAAGAACCCAAAGAGAATTACAAACAAATATAGATACGTATGAAATAATGAATAAAGAAAATGAAACAAGAGCAGAAATTAGTTCATTCTATCAGTTTGGTAATGTCTTGCAAGAAGTTGATGCGACTGTTGCAACGATAGATAATGTAAAAGTCGTAAAAGAATTAGCTGCAAAAATAATCGATAAAGAGAATTTTAAGATCATTGACAGAGAGTTACAGATTAGTATTGAACAATATGAAACCGCAATGAATGATCGAAACTGGTATGTAAAGAATATTACATCTGCTCCAATGGAAAAGCTTATGAAAGAGGCAGAGGCAAATATAGTAGTCACGGATCAATTTCATAAAGATGTAAGAGAATTTAATACAAATGTAGTGAAGAATGAAGAATTAGATCGTACAGTACGAAATATAATGATGAATATTTTAGAATTGAAGGATATGCATCGGAAGTCAATTGAAGAGGCTTCAAATATACATGAGCTATATGAATGGGAAAGAAAATCAACTCATAAAGCATCCATAAATACATACAGTATGTTTGAAAATGTAAGAGAATTATCTAGTATAGAGATCCAATCAACCCCAGTGAATAGAAGAAATCTTGTTCATACGAATATAGATGAAATAGAACAATTTAATCGCATTTTAGACAACGAAAGTATACTTGTTGAAAATGATACGTTTAAATTAGAAAATATCTATCAGGCAGAAGAACCGGTTGAATTTGAGGAAAGCGATATATTAATCGAAGAAGAACCAAAAATATGGTTAAAACATAGCCGGGAATCTTGGTGGAATAATTGGAATTGGAAGAAAACGAGATAATAAAGTAGAGTGCTAGATTAGTTTTTATTTAAGTATATGATATCGAATATTTGTATTTTATGGCATTATGTAATTTTTAAAATTGAACTGCTAGAGCTGTTGTAAAAGTAAAAGCTTAAGCAGTTCAATTGTATTGTAAATGTCTTTTAGTAAGTAAATTAGTTCCTTTCTGTTATGCATGAAATATTTAAAGTTATTGATCCATTAAGTTGTTGGTAAGTATGGTTATGACATAGTAGACCTTACTGGTGGAGAAAGTAGAATTATCGTAAGACAAAATAGAGAGGTGATATTATGGCAAAATTAGGTGATGTACTTCTTCAGCCCGAAACAGGCTGGAGTCGTTTTGATGATACAGATAAAAATATTTTCTATACAGGTGATTGGTCCGTATCTACAAATAATTCTGGTATTTTCTACAATGGTTCAGTTCATATGAAATCGTATTCAAAGCCTGGAGTTTTTGAAGTCAAGTTTACCTTCACCGGTACAGGCTTACGTTTAATTGCTCAGAAAACCTCAGTAGCTGAATTTAAAGGTTTAAAGACAAACGTCACTATTGATGGAATAGATGCAGGAACTTTTGAAATGTACGACAGTTCTATCATTTCTGTATACCAGTCTATTATATTTGAAAAACTAAATTTAGCACCAGGTATTCATACAGTAACTATCAGTACAAGCGCATTGTATTTCGATGCAGTTGATATTCAAGGTGGTTCTCTTTATATATCTAAAGTAGATACTGTACTAAAAGACCCGGAACCGGGATGGGCTCGTATTGACAATACTAACAAGTATATCACATATATAGGTGAAACTTGGACACCTCGTGAGTCACTTGGTTATTACAACGATACCTACACAAACAGGTCTGCTAGTGCTATTGGAGACGGTACTGTTTCTCTCAACTTTAAAGGTACAGGCATTCGAATAATTGGACCTAAATATCAATCTGCTAGACCTGATATAAATGTTCAAATTGACGGTGTATCTTATGGTGGCTATCGAATATGGGATGAAAAAGTAAATGGTTCTAAGCAACAACTCGTTCTTCATGAGGTTTTAGGCCTTGAAGATAAAGTACATGAAATTAAGTTAACAGGTACAACTCACATGGTAGTTGACGCATTCGATATTTTAGGTGGTACTATTGTTCCTAAAGCTAAACAAGGTGACCTCCTACCAAACCCGGAACCTAGTTGGAAGCGTCATAAGTTTAATGCAAAATTAAGTGACGGTACAGTAGCTATAAAATACTACCCCGAGGGTGCATGGGAACCCTACAAGGACACTGATAAATATACAACAACTCGAGATGTCGGTTACCTTAAATTTAAATTCTATGGTAGTGCTATTAGAGTTATATCAACTCACTTCAATAACTCAGCAACTAATGCAAAGATAACTATAGACGGCATCTCGAGTTACTACAACTTCCGAGGAGATTCAGATGGAGATCGGATATCTGTTGAAAAGTTAGGGTTACCATTAAGAATTCATACCGTAGAAATCTACGCTAACAAGTCGGGTAATTTAAGTTTATCTGCTATAGACTTAAAAGATGGTGAGTATTTTGTTTCTGAAATAAATGTGGGTGAACAATTGCTAGAACCTCAACGGGGTTGGAAACGAATTGACGATACAGATAATAATATTGAATACACTGGTGTATGGGCAACGAGTACAGCTGATGATAGATACTATAACAACACGTTTCATTATAAACATGCAACTTCAAACACGCCAGCTGATTCTAACCCGGTTTCGATAAAGTTTAACTTTTCAGGAACAAAACTTAGAATTATCGGACTTGCATTATCATTGTATGACGCAAATGCTAAGATTTTAATCGATGGTGTAGAGGAAACTATCAATTTCTTCAGACCTAAAGACTTCCCACCTATCCACAAGGCGTTAATATACGAGAAGACAGGTTTACCTAATCAGTTGCATACTGTTGAAATAAAAGGTAAATTTATGAATCTCGATGCTATTGACATTGATGAATCTGGTTCAATTGGAGGTAAGCCACCAGTAAAGGTTGGGGACCAACTGTTACAACCTGAAGATGGTTGGAAACGAATTGAAGATTCTAATTCGAGCTTTAAATATACAGGAGACGGATGGGCAACTCATTCAGATGCCAAATGGTCTGGAGGGTCTACTCACTATTGCCTGAACTCAGATAAACTTGCTACGGTTGAGTTTGTATTCAATGGCACTAAGTTACGAATAATAGGAGTACTTTCTGCTGGGTATAGAGAAGGTCAAATTTGGATTGACGAACAACCGGTTGAGACTATAAACTTCGAGCAACCAAATACTCAATATCAGTCCTTAGTTTATGAGAAACTAGGTTTAGCAAACGGTGAGCATAAAGTTAAACTATCCGGTCTTAACATAAACTTCGATGCTATTGATATTGATAGTGACGGAAGTATTGAAAAACCACTTGCTAAAGTAGGTGACCAATTAATTCAACCAGAACCGGGTTGGAAACGAATTGATAATATAGATACAAATATTCAGTATCTAGGTAGCAATTGGACAAGTGATTCAGATTCTACCAGACAGTACTACAATAACACTTGCCATAACAACCTGAACACCGATAAATCAGCTCAAATTAAATTTAATTTTAAAGGTACTAAGCTGAGATTGATGTGTTCTGTTTATGAGAATCATAGTAACAAAGTTGCAATAAGTATAGATGGTCAAGTTCAGTACTATTCAGAGTCGAGAGTTGTAGATAGAGCTTATGGAAGTGTTTTATGCTACGAGAAATTAGGATTAACTGATGCCGTTCACGAAGTTACTATTAAGTGTGAAACCCCTGGTGCACTCTCACTTGACGCTATAGACATCGACGACAATGGTTCAATGAGCAAACCTCCTATTAAAGTAGGAGACCAATTATTACAACCGGAGGCGGGTTGGAAGCGTATTGACGATACCGATTCTAGTTTTAAATATGTAGGTGATTGGTGGAAGTCGGGTAATACTACTCCTGAATGGTTTAACAATACATTCCACTATGTTGACGGAGCTTCAGGGGAAGTACAATTCCAATTTTCAGGCACTAAACTTAGAATTATTGGTTGTATACACGAGTATCAGTATCGAAGTAACGATATTAAGATTATAATCGATGGTCAAGAGGAATTTTACAGTGAGCAAGCTACTAAAGTTGGATATCAAACATTGGTTTATGAGAAATTAGGTTTGGCAGAAGGTATTCACGATGTGGTTATTAAATCCGGAACTAATTCGCCTTTCCCGTTAACTTTTGATGCTATTGATATTGATAGTGACGGAAGTATTGAAAAACCACCTGCTAAAGTAGGTGACCAATTAATCCAACCAGAATCTGGATGGAAGCGTATGGATGACGCAGATTCAAATATTCAATATGATGGCAAATGGAATTTCATAACTACTCAGAAAGGTGCATACAATGAAACTCTTCATTATTATTCTGCACCATCGGGGAGTACAGAAGAAGCGTCTGCTACCTTTAAATTTAAAGGGACTAAGTTAAGACTTGTAGCATTAAGCAGTTACTTCCAGAAAAAAGCTATTTTAAAGATCGACGGAATATCTTACGACTTAACTAAGGTTGAAGGAAGATCACCAATTAGCGGAGTTCAGCAAACTTTAATGTTCGAAGCAACTGAACTTGAAGATAAAGAGCATTTAGTTGAGTTATCTGGTATAGACATAACGCTAGATGCAATCGATATTGACAAAACGGGGTCTTTAGTAAAACCAAACCCACCTGCTAAAGTAGGAGACATTTTATTACAACCTGAACCAGGATGGACTCGTGTAGATGATACAAATCCGCTAATTCATTACAGAGGTGATTACTGGGAATTAGCTAAGGGTGGAGGGTATGAACCCGGATATAATAAAACGGCAACTTATAGAGTTCCTGACCACTCGAACAGGACATTAGGGACAGTAGAGTTCTCTTTCAAAGGTACAGGCCTTCGTGTCATTTCAGCAAACTACTCCCAAAGTTCTTGGGAGGATGTTACCATGGAAATTGACGGTGTGACTGAGAAATATAAGGTTAAAACTCCAACTGACCAGGACAAGACTCGGTATCAGGTTATACTATACGAGAAAAACTTACCCAACGGCGTTCATACAGTGAAACTTACTGGTACGGTAATGACAGTAGACGCTTTTGATATAAAAGGCGGTGATTTAGTAGAAACTTCTACTAACCTTCGTGATATATTATTTGAGCCTCAACCTGGTTGGAAACGAATTGACGATACAGATAGTAATATTGAATACAATGGTGTATGGGCAACAAGCGATGCTGATGGTAGATGCTACAAGAACACTATTCATTATAAACATGCAAGTTCAAACATCCCACCTGATTCTAACCCAGTTTCTATAAAATTTAACTTTACAGGGACAAAACTTAGGATTATTGGAATTGGGTTATCTGAGTATGACTCTGGCGCTAAAATTCTAATTGACGGAGTAGAAGAAACTATCAATTTCTTTAGACCCTCAGGCTTAACTGCTATCTACCAGTCGTTAATATACGAGAAGTTAGGTTTATCAAATAAATTGCATACTGTTGAAATAAAAGGTAAATATATAAATCTTGATGCTATTGACATTGATGAATCTGGTTCAATTGGAGGTAAGCCATCAGTTAAGATCGGAGACCAACTAAAACAGCCAGAGGCAGGTTGGAAACGCCTTGATGGAACCGACTCGTTACTTAAATATCAAGGTACTTGGGAAAAAGGCTCATCTTCTGATTGGTATAATGGTACTTATCATTATGTAAAAGACAATGACTCTAAAGGTGCAGTTGAATTCGATTTTTATGGAACTCAGCTTAGAATTATTACTTGCTTCGATGTTGCATCATATCGTACAGATGACATATCAATTACAATTGATGGCGTGACAGAAAAGTATAGCGAGATAGCATCTGCTAAGGTATATCAAGGTCTTGCATATGAGAAGTTAGGATTAACTAAAGGGAAGCATAGAGTTAGAATTCAGTGTGGAACTAAAGGTACTTATCGACTTAATATTGATGCAATTGACATTGATGCAGATGGCTATATTGAAAAACCACCAATAACAGTTGGAGATTTCTTAGCTACACCAGAATCAGGTTGGCAACGTTTAACGAAGGAGAATATGTATTTTGATTATACCGGTGGCATGGATTACCAAAATCAAACACCGCCAATCAAGTACTCGTTTGATAAAATTCAGTTTAGATTCTTCGGTACAAAATTTAGATTGATTTATTCGTCTAACTTAGGCTCAAATGAAGAACAACTTGGTAACGTATTAATTGACGGAGTGAAGTATCCTGTTAATATGTTCCCTGTATCCGGACCAGCTAAAGTCGCTTGTGAAGTACTTAACCTAGATGAAGGATACCACGTGGTAACAGTCAACGGTGGAACTCATGAAGGTTGGGACCCTCAATTTATTGGTGTTGATATCGACGCTACTGGACACATTGATAGACTACCTGTAAGTATTGGTGATGTTTCTACTTATCCAAACTATGGATGGAAACGTTATGATGACAACTCCACATACATTCAATATGATGCTAACTGGAGTAAAAACGTAGCCTATAACGGTGCTTATGGCGGAAAAAGTACTTGTGCTAAAAAGGGTAAAAATGCAAGTATGGTATTCAGATTTAAAGGTACTAAGTTACGACTCATTGTTGGTTGTGCTACTAAACAATATTATTCAGATAGAATCAGAGTAAAGATAGATGACTTACCTGAAGAGGATTTTGACGCTATTGCACCACAAGATACAAACCAAGTCTTGAAATATGAGAAACTCGGTTTAGAAGATATTGAGCACGATGTAACGGTAACAGTTATCACAACTCAACCCGGTGCTTTAGAATATGACTTCCGAATGGATGCTATTGATATTGATGACACTGGTAGTCTTGTTTCACGACCTGGTGTAGGTACTGTTCTTACAGAGCCTGAAAAAGGTTGGAAACGGATTGATGATACCGATCCATTAATTCGTTATATCGGAAACTGGAAACTAGCCACGGGTAATGATAAGCACTACAACAAGACAACTCATTACAATCTCGACAAGAAACTTGACACGAGTTTCGAATTTGAGTTCGTAGGTACTAAACTTAGACTTCTAGCTTATGGCGACAGTGGTTACGATGCAACTTCTAAAGTACTTATTGATGGTAAAGAAGAAACTATGGTTTACAATAGTCCTTCAGGTAACCAAGTCATACGTTACGAGAAAATAGGTTTAGACCGTGGCAAGCATACTGTAAAAGTGATTGGTAAAGCTATGTCGTTAGATTCCATTGACATTGACGCTGACGGATACTTACTTGCTAGATTAGGTGACAAGTTAGTTGAGCCGGAACCTGGTTGGGTACGTTTTGACGATACTCACAAGAATATTGAATACAACGGTTTCTGGAAAACAACTGAAGCTGATGTTAGTTGCTACAATAATACTCATCATTGGAAGAGTAAGGAAGACAATAACGATAGCACCATCTCGGCTAGATTTTTATTCAAGGGTACTAAGTTCCGATTAATTAGTATGACAAGTCCATCCTATCCGGAAGACATTGAATTGAAAATTGATGGCCAAAAGGAAATCCTTAAACTTTCAGGAGAAGTTATGCAATACCAAACACTTGCATATGAAAAGAAAAATCTTGAAGATATGATTCACGTTATCGAGTTGTCAGGGAAATACATCAGTATCGATGCTATTGACTTAGAAGAAGGTGCAACACTATTAAAACTACCTGATGAGAAATTAAAACCATATCAAATAAGAAGTGGTTTAATCTTTAAGGATGATTTTGATACGTTCGATTCCAGATGGATTGCATCTCCTGTCGGTAGCTATTCTTTAATTGATCGAAAAGGATATTTTAGAATGCTACACAATGTTTCGCGTGACACATTATTACTTGCAGATCTTCCAAATGAGAAAGAATTCGCATTTGAAGTATCTGCTGATTATACGCCAACCCATGAAGATGACAAAGGCGGTATTATCGTTTGGAAAAACGGTGAGGAGAATATCGAGTTCTTAGAAACAGAAGATGGTACTCGAGAAACAACTGAATTGAAGTGGATGGCGTGCAAAGATAATGAAGATTGGACGTTTTTTTCTGATTATGGCGAAGGTTTTAATTTTTACGACTCAGATAGAATGAGCTGTAGTAAGTTTGGTGTTGTATTAAAAAAAGGATCGAATTCAAAATTTGTAAATCTTGATATTGATTGCATTATTGCTACAAGAGGAAGAAAGTTAACCATTGCTAATATAGCGCCGAATATAAGTGTGCAGATGGAAGATGAATTTGGGAGAATTATATTCAATGGAAATACAGGGTATAACACTGGTATTCAAATTACTCTCCCGTCACTAGAATTTACAGGTAAAGTTATTTTGACAAATGTAGAAGGTAAAGAATTAGGTGTTATTAAGACTACATTTTATGGTGGAGATGTATATGGATTCGGATCTAATTTAGAAATTAAATTTTCAGGTGAGGAGCTTTCAACATTAGCACAAACTCGATTGCCAGATATGATATCAGGGAAATCAGAAATTATGCTAGAACTTGTGAATCCTTCAGTTGCACGAGCGAATAATGTTAATTTAAGTATTGCTCAATATGAAGATAAATTTGGATGGTCATGGGCGGATCTTGCGTTAGACAGTAATGGTAAACCAGGTCAATATCAAGATAGTATCAATATTCCTTATGTAAATCCAGAAAAAACAATAAAGTTTTGGTTAAAAGTAACAAAGGGAACAGATTATGTTGGGCTTGCTCCATTACAATTTCAAATACATCTTGAACATGAGTAGCTGGGGGGTGAAAAGATGGGAACATCAATGGTCGTAAATCGATATTATAAGCAAGAAGAACAAACAGAAAATATTCTTCCAAAGCTTATCGAAAAAAAAGTAAAGGTTGAGATTAATAGTAATGAAAAGAAGTATATACCTATTGAACTAGGTATAAACAAGTATGAACTTAGGACAATCTTTGTTGAAAATACAGCAAATAATGATTATGAGTGTACAATTTTTGATAAACAAAAAGATGGGCAAATTCAGTACAGCAGTATTAAAGAAAAAAGAACATACGATATAATCAATATTCCTTGTGACGATAAAGATCAAACAAAGTCTTGTCACCTATTTATTGAAAATTTCAGTAATGTACCTTCTTTGTATACTGTGGTATTAAAAGTAACGACATTAATTTAGAGGTGAAATTAAATGACTAAGGCTATTTTTACAAAGGGAACATGCAAAAAATATGAGCTATTTGATACATTTGTTCAGGTAGCATTGAATGGGGGATGGAAATTAAAAGAAGGGAGTAATTTAACGGACGACAATTTATATCTTTATACAGATGGTTACAATGGAGATAAACATTTAGCTGTCCATCTCAATTGTTATGACTCTAACTCTTCCTCATATAATATAAGAACAACTGATTATACTGACGGCTCCATGAGAATGGGAACAATGCAGTCTAACAACACTGTTTTCTATTCACGAGACGGAATGACTTCGTTTTGCTTTTTTCCAGGAAGAACAGTTAATCAGGATACAAATACAAGCTATTCAAGGCAATATAATAGGTTGTTTGATATGGAGTACTATTACTATGTCGATAAAGAGGTTATTATTTTTTTAGTTGTCCCCTTTAAATACACTGGTTTAGGAAATGGACTTATATTTTTAGGTTTTCCTGAACAATCTTTCGTTGAAGAAAGTAAAAGAAACGACAATAAGTCGTATTCCGGTGCTGTATATGCTAATAGTGGATACAACGGTAATTCGATTGGTACCTATTGTTTACGAGTGGCAGATAACCCTAAAAACTTACTCGAAGTTCCTGGTAAGAATACAATCTCTCAAAGAACTCATAGTTTAGTTTCTACGTTATCGCCTAATATAGATAAAAAGTTTGTGTTAAGTGAAGTGTTCTATGGGGATGGTTCGACAGGAATGAGAGGAAGATTAGGAAGAGTATATCTTCTTCAGACAGGTGATATACTCGATGGCGATATAATCGAAATTAAAGTTAATAATGAAATTCAAAAATATAGATATACAGTTTTAGGTGGTGCTAGTAGTAACTATACATCATTTGTAACTAATGCAGCAGCAATTAGAGTAGAGTGAGGTTCTTAGTTTATGGATATTATTTATAAAAAAGGTTTTTGTAAACGAGCGGAGTTATTTGACGTTTTTGTTAGTAAATTTGTCGAAGGAGGATGGGAAATTCTTGAAGATGCAAGTGATCATAAAGATTATCGGGTTGTATTGCATTCTAAAGGTAGTTTAGGGAATACTCCAATGTATTTAGCTTTATATTTTTATGCAGGGTCGGGTGGCTTTGGTAATGCTTCCTACAACATTAAAACTACAAGATATTCAAATGCTATTTTTGATTTTTATAAGGAATGGGACTTTGAAAATAAAAAACATAATTCATCTGCTATTTCAGGTTATGGCAGATTGAACTTTATTAATTCTAAACCAAGTTCTTCTTATTCAGGCTCAATAACAACGGGCACTGAATTACCAGTAGAATATTATTATTACTGTGACTTAGACAGAATGATATTTGTCACAATACCCGATTCAGATAAATTTAAACAAGACAATTCTCAAGTAAATATATCACCTGTTGTTAATTTTTTTGGGATACCTGAAGAAACATATTTGAAAGAAAAAAACGATCCATATTATTCATGTGTAATTAATGCATCGAGTAGCTCAGGTTATTATGAGGATAGTTATAAATATTTAATTTTAAATAAACCTGCAGCGCTTTTAGATGTCCCATTAGGATATCAAATGTCATTTAGTCAGTTCGCAGGGTGGTCTTCTCCTTCTGATGGTGGTTCAGGTTCAGGCCCTATGATGCTAACAGACTTCTATTTAGATGATCCTCAAACAGGCCTAAGAGGTAAACTAGGATTTATATACTCATTTATACCTAATGGAAGAATAACAAAAGATGATACAATTGAAGTGGAAAGTGAAAATGGTATTCAGGTGTATAAACCTTTATGGACATCATCTAATTATTGGTCTAGTGATTCAAATAGTAAGTACACAAATTCATTTGCGGGAAATTCCACAGCTCTAGCTATAAGAATTGGGTGATTGTGCGATATGGTTATATTTAAAGGATTTATATTAAATAAAGGTTGTCAACAAACAGGTATTCGCAGGATAAATGTAGGAAAAGGAAGTAGAATAGTAGATCTAATGGGTCCTATGGATGGAGAAAGGGTATCCAATATAGGAAAAGGAAGTAGAATAGTAGATCTAATGGGTCCTATGGATGGAGAAAGGGTATCCAATATAGGAAAAGGAAGTAGAATAGTAGATTTAATGGGTCCTATGGATGGAGAAAGGGTATCCAATATAGGAAAAGGAAGTAGAATAGTAAATCTAGTAGGCCATATGGGCGGAGAAAGAGTTCCGAACGTTGGGCAAGCGAATCATATGCCAAGTCTGTTTGTAACCGGAGGTGTCCGAATTCCAGCTACAATATTTAAAGGAGATTTTCTACAAAATCAGTATATACTGGAGGAGGAAATCCGTAATCAAGCACTACCAAGAAAAGAGCCATTAGAATCACCATGGAAAAAGCGAACATATAGCAAAAATAATTTGAATTAAAACAATAGCGTGCTAAAGCAGGCTTTTTTATTTTGCTTTGGGATGTAAAAAGGGGGTGAAAGTTTGGAAAGGATTCATGAACTTGTAAAAACATTAAATGTAATGGATGTTATAAACACAACTCAATTTAAAGTTGCTTCTGTAATTAGTGGGGGATTGGGAACTTTATTTAATTTTTTATATGGTAAATCTAATTTAATTTGGATTATCATTTTGGTATGGGTAGTTGTATTAGATTGGATAACTGGTAGTAAGGCTTCAAAATTAGATGGTACGTATTCATCACAATATGGAATTGAGGGCATTGCACGAACTGTGGTTCTCTTTTTATTACCTTCTTTAGCGCATTTATTTGATATTGCATTTAAACTACCAGAGTTTTTCTATTTTATGGTAACGGGTGGTTTGATTTATCATATTTTTAATAGCTTTACAGCCAATTGTGTACGGATTGGCTGGGATAGATGGATTCCTACTTGGTTGTTAGAAAGTGTATCTTCTGAAATAGAAGCGAAAATTAGAAGATCAAACTCTAGAAAAGAAAAAAATTAAATAAAGACAAATATAAAAAATGATAGCAAAAGGAGCAGTCTCAATTGAGTTGCTCTTTTTGTTTATCGAGATTTTATTTCAGTTATTCAACAGGAAGCATGCGCAACATTATTTGTGTGGATGCTTTTTATTACACAAAAAAGAATGAACAGCGTGAAGCGTAGTACCAAGCTGTTATTCAAAAGAACCAGGAAGTTATTGAAGAATAGGCAAAAGCTTTTGGATCTATTTCTAAAGACGTAACAGGAATTAAACAAAAACTATTTGGAGGAGATGTTCAGTAATGGGACACATTGTAGATATTTCAAAATGGAATGGAAGTATTAATTGGGATGTAGCAGCAGCACAATTAGATTTAGTAATTGCTAGGGTACAATATGGTTCAAATCTAGTAGATCATTTGTATAGTGAGCATGTAGCCAAATCAGAACAATACGGTATTCCACATGCTGCATATGCTTATGGATGTTTCGTATCAGTAGCAGATGCAATTGCGGAAGCTAAGGATTTCTTAGCAAGGGTAAATCCTAATGCTAAATTCCTTGTATTAGATGTGGAAGATGACACAGTAAAGTCAATGAAAAGCAAAGGTAACCTTAGTGATTTAGCTAAAGCATCACAAGCTTTTATTGATACATGTAAAGCAGCAGGTTGGAAAGTAGGATTTTATGTAGCACACCATATGTACGGTGACTATAATTTACAAAGTGTACAAGCTGATTTTATTTGGTTACCAAGATACGGAACAAATGACGGCAGTCCACAGAAGAAACCATCCTATACTTGTGACATTTGGCAATATACCGATAATGGTTATATTGATGGTATTGGAAAAGTGGATATTAATTTATTGCAAGGTGACAAAACGCTAGATTGGTTTACCGGAGAGAAACAATCAAAACAATCTGTTGCTAATGGCGGTTATCAATATGTTAAATCTGGTGGTTTTGGTATTTCATTGGTTCAAGAAGCTCTAAATGCTATGAATGAGCGTGGAACTAAAGGACAAGTTATTTCTGATCCATTAACTGGTTTAGCATACTTGCAAACCGAAACGTTACCAAATGGTGAGCTTGATAAGATTACAGCTTGGATGGACGAAAGAAACTGGTGGTACGAGTATTTGAAATAAAACATAAGCCGTCCTGTTTGATGTGCACCCCAATTGTTAGACACGAACAACAATTGGAGGTGTACTTTTTTATGGCTATGTAATTAAAATTCACTTTTAGATAATGCTTTTGATATTGGTTTTACAATTAAACTTATTAAACGTAAACTTTTAAATATAGAACGTACAAATTTTATAGAGATGCTTCCCGTTTATATCATGCATTCATAAGTAATTCTTTTAGTTCTTTTGTGGATAATTCCATTTCTGTACACTTCTTGTTGTATTACCCTTTTCATAAAGTTTTACCCTTTGTTTTTATGTGCTATTTCACCTAATACATCTATATAAGAATCAAGTGCTTCCCCTAGAAGATATGACCCTCTCAAGAAATCACTGTTTGTTTTATCATCTATGTTTGATAATATTAACTCTATACCTTCTCTTCTAGTTTTCATTGATTGAAGTACTTTCTCATGAATTGCTTTGTAATCATCACTAGGCTCTAATTCATCGAATTTAAGAGTTACTTTCTTTAAATCGTTGAGTGCAATTTTGTAATTATCATCACCAACTGCATCATACACAGCATTAGAAGCTTCGGTTAATTCATCACTTAGGTCAAATAAGGAATCCGTATATGTTAAGGACTTATCATTTAAAGTCTTATGTCTTGATGACTCCGTAGAAGTCTCCGATACAGTTTCTTGTGAAGCTGACTCTTTCAGATGGTCTTTTGATATCCCACAACCTACCCCTAATAACATGATTGGTAAAATTACGTATGCTAGTTTTTTTGCTTGCATTTTTGTACACTCCTTTTTGAAAATATTGTAACTAATTAACATATGGAACCATAACATAAATTACATAAATAAGATATATAAATTTTTAGGTAATAAAGGGGAATTTAGACGTTTTTACAATGTGAAACTATGATAATCTGTATTGTGGTTGTAGAGGTGTCTCCCTCTGCATGCTTTTTTTCCTTTTTGAGCTCCGAATGTTTAGTGTTTGAGGGCATTTTCTATGCTCCCATAAATTCTTTATCAAAATAGAACTTGTCCATTAAGTTATTTACAATCCTGTTGAAATAAGCGAATTTCTCCTTATTCATGTTTGCTCCGGATTTAATTTTCATAACAAATTTTTTTATAGCTTTAGTGCCAATAGTAAACTTCTGGTCTTTATTAAATGCTTGTTCACCAATAGTAAAGTTAGTAGTTTTATTGCACACCTTCCACAGATATTGAATTGCTTTAGATTCACTGTAAAAAGAGCTAACAAAAGAAACGAAACTTTCTGATACACAATGAGCAACAAAATCAGCATCTTTAATCTTTTCTTCGGGTGTAGTGTTATTCTCATTAAATCACTTTTTTATAAATGCTAAAATAGGGAAAAGGAGGTCTTGTATAATGCCTTTAGAAAACTCTATTTATTATATTGGAGTTGTTATTATTTTAATGATCATCGGTGCACTGTTTGGGGGGATTATACGTATAATTCGACATACTAGCAATCACAAAAAGCAAAATTCAGTTGAGCAAAAGTTAGATAAAATTATTCAACTGTTAGAAAAACAAAACAAAGATTGACCTTACTCAAAATAGAGGTAGTTTGCAATAGCTCTCAATAACGAAAATTATGTAAATGAGCTGTCCATATGGATGACTCATTTTTTTTCTTAGCGTGAGTTTTCTTTGAAATGTTGGTGGTACCACATCACTATCAATTTAAAAGAATGACTTCCACGTTTTATGAAAAGATTAATTTGTTTTGACTGAAAATAGATTATAAAATTAATATTTAAATATATGTAGAATTTGAATATTAATATGTTATCATTTAAATGATTCAGATATGTGGTACAAAGTTAATATTTGTAGCTGAGGTCGTTTATACATATGAAAGAATTAAATTATGAAAAGGCGGTATTTAATATGAAAGCAATTAAATTAGCAGGTTTCACAATTGCAGCAGGTTTATTATTGGCAGCGTGTGGTACTGAAGAAGCGAAAATAGAGCAAGATGTGAAAAAAGAGGAACAAAAAGAAAAAGTTAAAGCATTTCAGGTAGAAAAGAAGCAAGAAGATAAGAAAGTAACGATGCAACAATCGACGGATAAGTCAAAACAGCATGAAAATGTAGCAAAGGAAACAGTTAAAGAAGAACCAAAAGCGGAGTCAACGCCTGTTGAACAACCGAAAGTCAGTGGGTTAAATGAGGCACAAGCACAAGAAAAGGTGGAACAATCGAAGACAGCACAGGGCCAGGGGGCACGTAATAAGGATGTAAAATTAAGCCAATTAGGCATCCAAACAGCAAAGGATGGAATAAAGGTGGCTGCACAGGCGCAAGACGTCCATATTGAAGCGAAAGACAGTCTAACTCGAATTGTAGTTATCGTTCCAGCTGGAACAACGAAAGAACGAGCGCAACAAGTAGGAGACACAGCAGCACGCCAGGTGGCAAGTTTTGGGACTATGGGATTATATGTAGATTTGAAAGCACCATCAAAAGACTACTTAGGGGAATATTGGGAAAACTTCTCTGGTGATATCGGTATCTATGACAGCAACGAAAAACAATTGGTACGTGGAAATATTTCCAAGTTAAATCCAACAAAAATTAATTGGTAAGAAAAACAAGATCCCTACACAATGTGTAGGGATCTTTCCATATAGAAAAGACACCCTAAGGTGCCTTTTCTAATAGTTTTTAGCAGAAATAACTTCATCCGATAATAATTAATAGTATAAAGAGTACAACAAGTAACGCAAAGCGATTAAGTTGCTAAAGTAATAAAGGAAACAGCAACTTCTTTAGTTGCAATTTCCTAAAAATACTAGACGTTTGAGGTGATTTTTCCTTGCAATTGTTTTAAGCCATGTAAGACCGATATCCCGGTTGCTGTGAAATAGAAAAATAAGAGACTATATTCTGAGGAAATCTTGAATATAGTCTCTTATTATAGTTTTTAAAACATTAATTCAGGGATTTTTAATTGATTTTTTAGTAAGTTCCAAGTCTCATCTAGTATGGGTTTTGGTGGTATGTAAATAATTGTTCCATCTCGACCTCTTGTTAAAATAACTCTATATGCATTGAGTTTAATTTGGAATGGATCTTCGACACCCCATTGATAGTGTTGTCCTTTCCAAGCCCCATTCTGTAGATAAAGATCATCATCCCAATGAACGAGCGCCATATCTAGTTCAAGTCCTTGTGTTTGAAATTCAGTTGAGCTATAGTTGAGGGTTT
This sequence comes from Bacillus cereus group sp. MYBK14-1, assembly GCF_051916885.1. Lineage (NCBI taxonomy): Bacteria > Bacillati > Bacillota > Bacilli > Caryophanales > Bacillaceae > Bacillus > Bacillus cereus group sp. MYBK14-1. The sequence continues at coordinate 91,103 of NZ_JBQAHM010000008.1, forward strand.
TACAATAGTATTGAGATCCGGGATAGTTAAAGTATTGAGCAATCTTACTAGGTCTTTCATATCGTTCATCTCGTGGTAGAACAGGGACTTCCTTTTGACGATCAGCGCCACCAGCACAGACGACACCAACTGTTTTTGTATCATCCTGATAAAGCTGATTTAAAGTGATTTTTGCTTTGTCTAAATCTCGCGTAATAAAAAGCTGATAATGTTCCTTTGGTAGTTTATGAATAAGCTGTTTCGTTTGTTCAAAACTAACATCTAATAAAGTATTAATAATTTCATAGTATTTTAAAGCTGCATGAGCACGGAAAGATGAGTTTAAATGTAGCTGAGAATGAGTTCTATAATGTGCTGCATTTGTGAATACAGAATTAGTATGTTTCGAGTGAACAGTCACGTTTTTTCCAGCGATTGCAGTATTCCACAGAGGGAGACCGCCTTCTTCCCCAGAATAGATCTCTTGACCTTCACCAATTAAGCCAATTGTTACACTCCACGGCTTATTATGTGTCGTAATATTCATTATAATATCCGGTTCACTTAAGTGCTGGGCTTCTCGCTTTCTTCGTGGGAGTGATTGGTCAACTTTTTTGGTATCCCATGCTCGCTGTGCCTCATCAAAAATAATTATTTGTTCCTTTGGAATCATTTTCTTTTCCAGAAAATCCATTTTATATCCATATAGACCTTGTACGAACGTTCTATTTTTTAACGTATCTTGTAATACGTCTACTAATGGCCCGTTACCAGATAAATAAACTGCATTTTTCATTTCATGTGCAATGGTCAGACCCAAATATGTTTTACCTGCTCCTGGCTCACCAGATACTAAGATTAAGTGGTGGGTATTTGTATTTTGTGCTTCTTGAATAATTGTGCGTATAATTTGTTGTACTTTTGGAAAATTACTGCTTGATATTGCTTTAATGTCAGGGAGTGGTTCATTATGTAAAATGGAACGTGCAGCTTCTAGCATAGAAGGTGAAGGTTTATAGAAACCATTAATTATTTCCTCTATCGTCAAAGTTTGTACTTCAGTTTTATCTAATATTCGGTTAATAATAATTTCCAATCCATCAACTGTTGAAAGGGTTACTTGATAATCTTTTTGGAATTCCCATTGTTCACCTTCATAGTTTGTAAGCAGTAGAACACCTATGACTTGCATGTTAGATTGTTGAATTGCTGAGTGATAATGCTGGAGATCACGCATATAAAGTGATGTTTGAATGTATTCAGAAGGTGAAACGTGATTATAACTTTTACACTCGATGACTATCAAATAACCATTAATTAATAAAAGTATATCTGGACGTCGGCCACCTCCGCGTAAAATCTCATATTCAAAAATAAGTGATGCATCTAAATTAGAAAATCGATTAAATAAGTCTTGTAGTTTATTGTAACTATCAATCCATGCTCTCTTTTGAGAAGCTATTTTAGAATCATTTGCATTGGTTTTATAAACATGATATTGCAATTGTTTAATGAATAATTTTAAATCTAATTCTTTAAATTGTTCAATAGTTCCAGCCCAGCCATAGTTCAAGATAAATGCCTCCTTGAGGTGTATTAAGAAATATGTATATCCTTATTATAAGGAATAATATAACTAGTTTGGAATAAGGAAAGAGTTAATCCGTATTTTTCATAAAGTAATGTGTTTCAATATATGATCTAATACATAAGAAATAACTAAAAAATTGCCCATTGAGTGTTAGATGTAGTTTAATACTTAATGGGCAATTAATACTGCTTTTAATAAATTGTAAATAGAGTATAAATAAATTTGATAGTTTTTTGATAATTAACTTATCCATTTTTTAATTTTATCTAATAAACTATCCTGATAGCGTTCCCTAAATATCACAGTATTTTTTACGTCTTCTTTTTTTAGAATTCTTGTGTAGTTATTGTTAGGGTTATTTTTGTCTATTTTCTTTAAACGTGGGTGACTATATCCTAAAATTTCAAGTTTATTTAGACTTTTTATTAGATATATTTTTGAATCATCATCTTGTTTAATATAATATGCATCTTTACCTAGTGGATCAGAAAGGTAAGGGATGTATATTTCAAGCACAAGTATCGTACTTACTAAAAGTGAAACTATAATAAAACCTATAATTTCATTAATATCCGATATATTTAACGATCTATCGGAAAATATATAGAAATATAATATCGTGATTGGCGTTATGAATATTGTGAAAATAATAATATGAAGTATTTGGATAAGTAAAATTTTCTCTTGATTGAAAAAAAGCTTTTCTATACTAGAAGCCTTAAGTATTGTGCATGTTTTTAATAATAGTAGGCCTGCAGCAACGTAATATGTAATATTTAAAGTTTGAAAAATGTTTGTTAAGTCCATGTGATGATATTAACTCCTGTTTCATATAATTTATTACGTATTACTTATAGTACACTAGTTATTATAAGTAATATGAAAGTACAAATTAGCGGGTTTATTAATTTTTTTAAAGAAATCTTCCTTTACATAGTTTAAATTTTATAGAGTAGAAACTACGGAAAATGAATAAAACAATTAAAATGAATTGTCTTTTGAAGGGAGCTATATTGCTTCTTCTATAATCTATTAATAAAATATCTAGTTGAATGGATATTTTATTTTACAACAATATTATATCATATTACGATGTTATGATAATATTATATAGGAGTGAAAAGCTAGTTTTTATTATAGATACTCAACAAAAAATATCGATTATCCTGTTTCTTGGATTAGTGGATAATTGAAGGGTGCAATTTTTATTTGTAGAATAAGGTCAATATTAGTACTTAAGCAATTATATTTACTAAGACAAAAGAAAGTGAGGAAAAAAGGAAGTGTTTTTCTAAGCACTCTCGCTTGGATGTACAAAAGGCTGGCTCGGAAGCACTAGCTTATTTTCTCTTCATCTCTTTAAAGAAAATGAAGAAACTGGTTCAAGAGATTAAGAATGAAAGAGAGCCTTCAGTATAACTAGATACTATTTCCAGTGCAGATCATTTCTTATTAAAGTCTATTTCAGAAGAATTACTTTCCTTAATTAAGAGGAATAGATTTGATGTAAGGAAAAAATTATTGGAGGAACTTGCTAAAAGTCAATGGGCTGACCAAAGTTACAGTATTCCAATCATTAAAAAGGCATTAAACGACGAGAACTCTATTGTTCGTAACCAAGCTGTTATAAAATATCGAATCTTAGGATTGTAAGAAGAAAGTCAGAGGAGAACAAGAATTTTGGAAAAACTGAAGTAGGAAAAGATCTCTCGTCTAAAGTGTTTTTAAGTGTTAACAAAAAGAGAACCATAATGGTTTCATTTTTATTTTTTTGTGTACAGATAAATATAAGGGACTTTTGCATGCTATGACTGTTACTTGAATTTTCGAAATTATAATTCATAAGAAAACAATAGGACGTAAGAAAGCTTGATTTACCAGTACTTCGTGGTACATCAAGGGCTAGAAAAGTAGGTGCCAGCAATCTTTAAAACTGCTTGAGGTGTTAGGAGGTTAGATACTATTACGAACTTAGAATAAGTAAGAAAAATAGAATAATAACTTTAGAGAATATATTGAAAAATCGATTTTATTAACTTATATATGGGAGTGTACAGAAGGTGAATAAGCATGAGAAATTATATACTATAAAAAATGAAATTGAAAATAAAATAAGAAATCATAAATTATTTAAACTTCAAAGGGACAAAGCGATAAGATTAGTGATTCGTAAAACTTCAATGTGGTATTCAGTGATAAATGCATCTGATGAAAGGAATTTTTTATCTAGATTAACAAAGATACCTAAAGAGTTTATGGATGAAATAAAGTTTTTACAAGAATCAATGAAATGGGTAATTAGATGGTGTATTTTGTATTGTCCGAAAGAATCAATGTGCTCTGACAAAGTAGTAGCGGATGAAGTATTGGATCTATTAACGGTGGCATATTATTATGAAGATTTTTATCGATTCTGGTTTTTACATAATAAACATAGAGTATCTTATCAGCTTGATGAAAGAACTATAAAGTTTAATTTTAATAAAGAAGAGAACCATAAATTATATAGTTGTTATAATGCATGGAGAATAGGAAAACAAGAAGAAGATAAGTTTAACTCTATGAGTGGGAGAGAAGATTTCCAAGAAATGATGTATGAGATTCATATGGGAGATTTTGAATTTCAAGAAAATATACAATTTGAGGGTTTTTCGTTAGAAGACTATAAAAAGTTTTCTCTATCAATTAATAACTTTATTGTTAAGGATATTGAAAAAAGCATTAACAATAATATAACTAAGATTTATGAGGGAAAGAATGTATACGAAAAATCAAGAGAAGAATGGATAAAGGTAGTACAAATGTATTCAAAAATGGATAGGTCAATTATTATGTCTATTTTGGACTTTTTTACACTAGATTTTGATAATATAAAAAATGATATTTCTTTAAACTACTTTGTACCAATACATAATAAGTTGGTATTAATGCAGGAGATATTTATGACCACAAGACCTGCAATTAATGCTATACGATTATTAGCTAAAATGAATCAGAAGAGTTATAGCAAAGCTCAAAATTATTTTGAAAAGTTAGAGAGGGATCAAATATACAAAAATTTAGGGGATAAATATAGCATTTCTTATGGTAGAGACAAGAAAAAGGCTATTCGTCCTGGAATGGATTTACTAGTATACGACCCGAGGAAGAATTATTTACATGTTATAGAATTAAAATATAAAATTCCCGTGGAGTCAATTGAGGATGTAATTCAATTAGAAGATGGGCTATTAGAAAAAGGATATACTCAATTAGAAATTGCTAAAGAATATGTTGAAACAAATAAAGATAATATTTTTCAAGAGTATTTTGGAGATACCTATAGTGATGTAAAACCTTTAAAAGTTGAGCATATTATATTGACTAACTATTCAATTGGTACTGGATATAATTTACCTTTAGATACACCAATTTTTACAATAGAGCATTATATTGAATTAATGAGTGTGCTTGGTGTTGATGGTATCGAAAAGGTTTTAAAAGAGGGGCGCAGAGGATTTACTAGGAATATAGAAAGAATCGATAAGTGCATTTCTTTATGTGGTTATAAATTAGTGGTTCCAGAGTATGGATTTTCAATAAATTAAAATAAAGTCAGGTGCTTATAAAGAGATATGGCTTTTAGTGAAAACCCACCTTTAGATATCCTTAGCTGAAGGTGGGTTTTTTGTGGTTAAAAAAGAATATCAATTAGATTCATCCTTAATGAAATTTAATTATAAACGAATAGTTTTTGCAGCGATGAAGAAACACAGACGTTTATGCATAGTTAAAACTGACAATTTATATCTTGTATCAATAAAAATATTTAATTGAAATTTGGGGGAGGAAGTTATAAATACATCCCATTCTCTTTATATGAAGCAAACTCCATTTTTGTAAAATACTCAGCAGAACTTCCTACATATAATGATTTAAATTGTGTGAATTAGTATTCGGTAGGATTCTTTCACGGTATGATTTTTTTGGTTGTTGCTCTTATTGAATGCAACTCACATACCTAAGAATAACATTTAATGGTAAAATAGTAATAAACTAATTTATTGATAAATATATTTAATCATTTAGGAAGGAAGACTTGTTTAATGAATTTAAATTAAGATTACTTTAAGGCACCAAAAATATAGAAATATTTTGTTTGGAGTGAAAGGAATGTTTAGGATTGTAAGGAGCGAGAGGAATCATAAAATAAACTTTGATGAATATGTAGAAGCATTAAATGAGTGTAAAAAAGTAGCCGAGAAACAGGAACTTTATGTATCTGAAAAATTGGGCAATTTGAAAAAGATATTAAGAGATAGTACTGACAATTTAAATCTTTTCATTAACCAGGCGAAGGATCTGGAAGGATTAAAAGATGAATCTCTTACTTCATTATTAGATAATCTAAACCAAACAATATCAGAAAATCTAAGTATGGGTATAACGAATATAGAAAATTCAATAAAAAGAAAAAAGGAGAACCTCAGTACATTTACTGTAACACTATTTGGCAGAACTAAAGCAGGAAAAAGTACAATTAGGGAAGCACTTACCAATGGAGATGGTGAGACCATTGGTAAAGGTTCTCAAAGAACAACAAGGAATATTAGAGAATACCATTGGAATAATTTAAGAATCATTGATACTCCAGGAATATCGGCATATGAAGGTGAAGAGGATGTTAGAATTGCGGAAAGTATTATTGATGAATCAGATTTAATTCTGTTTTTAGTGACGAATGATAGCATACAGGAAACAGAATTTGAAAAACTGTTTCAAATTAAATCTCAAAATAAGCCAATTATTATTTTGCTAAATGTAAAAGTGGATATTGATGATGAAATATATAGGGAAATATTTCTTAATGAACATAGGGAAATTGTCAGTTTAAATGGTCAAGCAGGTCATGTTGAACGAATAAAGCAATATTCAAAGAAATATTTAGGTAGTAGTAACATTGAAATAATTCCTATTCATGCGTTATCTGCGTTTAAAAGTACCAAGGAAGGGGATAAGGATTTAAGTAGGGAACTTTATAACGCTTCAAACATAAATAAGGTTAAATTCATGCTCAGAGAATTAATAGTCAATCAGGGGAAACAAAAAAGGGTTTTGAGTTTTAGGGATGATTATATTTATTACTTAAGGAGTTTGGAAAACATTTATTGGAGTAGTTACAAAGAAATAAAACCAAGAATGCGCTATATTCAAAGTAAACATAATGAGATGAAGAACTGGTTTGGTGAATTTAAAAATAAAGGTTTTGAAGCTATTGAGAGTGAGGTATCACAAATTTTCACGCAATTAGCATCGGAAGTAGACTCATTTGTTGACAATTACGCTGGTGATAAAAATGCCGAAGAAGTTTGGAATGAAAAAGTAGAGTCATATAAAATTCAAGAGAAGATAAACCGAATTTATATAGATTTATGTGAAGAGGCGACAAGATACATAAATGAATTTACGAGACAAATTACATTTGAAGCGAGTAGTTTAAACTTTAATAATGATATGAGTGATTTAGGAGAATTAAAAAAAGGAATTATAGGTAGGGTTGCTCGATGGGGTGGGGCAGCATTAGATGTTGCTTGGGTGGTTTCTTTAACAAATTTTTGGAATCCGGCAGGCTGGGTTTCTGCATTAATTGGCGTTGGAGGAGCTATTGTAACAATTTTTTCATGGCTGACAGGGAATGATAGTAAAAGATTTGATAGCAAGAAATCAAAGATAAAAAGTGATATGAAAAAACAGATTAATAAGATGGCTAAAGATACAAACAGGCAATTGTGGAATGCTTTCAAAAAAAATATTGTCAACCATTTATACCAACAGATTAATATAGAATTGGCTAAAAATATTAAATTACTATATAGATACTTAGATATAGTTAAAGAATCGGCCATTAGTCTTAGAGACGAAGAAAAAAGTGAGAATATTAGCTTGTTTAAATTACTGTATAAGCTAACTTATAATAGGAATTTTGACAATTTAATGATAAAAATTGCACGAGAACAGGGAAGAATGTCTAAGGTTTTGACAAATGAAGATGAAATGTTAAGACATAATGAAAGCAGAAGATTATTAGAGAATGTATTAGGGGAAAGAATAATTTATATAGAGTTTGTAAATGAGCCAAGTGAATTGTTAAAACGCGCTTTATTTCCAGCTAATACAGATAATGTTGATTTCGAACTAAACATTCCTAATATTACCATAAAAGCAGGGAAAGAAAGTGTAAAACAAATTATTGGTAAAAAGGGAAGAAATATAAGATTAACGAATAGATTGTTTGACGATTTTAATATCACTGTTAAGGAGATATGATGATGGAGCAAGTGAAATACGTTGAGTATGTTAAAGAAATAGAAAATATAAAAGAAGATTTTAATGAAATTGTTAGTGGTATAAACAATAAAAAGTGTATTACCTTAATGAAGGATTATATGAATGATAGTGTTGAAAATAGTGGGAAAGATAGTTTGGAAATTGCCTTTATAGGTCAGTATTCAGCAGGTAAGTCTACAATGATTACTGCCCTAACTGAGAATATGGACATAAAAATAGGACAAAATGTAACAACAGATAAAGTGACGGAATATAAGTGGAATAATGTAGTGTTAATTGATACACCAGGTATCGGAACTGACCAGAAAGAACATACTGATTTAGCTTTTAGGCACATGGATTTAGCCGATTTATTGGTATATGTAGTAACCACGCAAGGATTTGATGATTTAATTGCGAGAGACTTCAAAAGGATTGCATTTCAGCATAATAAATCACCAAAAATAATGGTAGTAGTTAATAAGACATCCTTAGAATCTATAGACAACAAAATGAATTGGGAGAATGATATTAAAAAGGTTATATCGCCATTAACGTTAGAGGACTTTAGAGTTACATTCATAGATGCCAAAAGTTATTTAGATGCTTTAAAACAACCTAAAGATAGACTTAAGAATGCTTTAATGATACGAAGTAATCTTAGTGGTTTTATATCTCATATAAATGATTTTATAAAAGAAAAAGGTATCGTCGGAAGGCTTGTATCTGATTTAAATATCATTGGTACGTATTTGGATGGAATTTTGAATGAAATATCAACAGACGAGGACAGAAAAAAAATTCAAGAACTTTTGGTGAGAAAAAAGTTTTTAGTTGTTGAAAATAGAAAGAACATCAATAAAAAAATAGAGAGAGAAGTGCAAAATCTCTACACTGGTATTATGAATGTTGCAAATGAGCTTATTTCAATATTAACAGGTGATGTTAAGTCCGATGAAATAAACTATGAATTTGAAAATATAAAAGATAAAGTTGAAATTTTGTGTAGTGACACTGGTGAAAAGATAGAAGAGATCGTTGACCAGGAATTGGATAGTTTAATTAAGCAGATTAATGCTTTGGAAAATACCCTTATATATAAGGAATTATTAAATGATTTTAGTAAGGAAATTGACTTTAATGTGAATTTAAAAGACAAACAAGACCTGGAGAAGTTAAAAAAAGCTCCCGATGTTTTGAAGGATGTAGGTAAATTTTTAGGGATTGCAGGAAATGGATTTAAAAATTGGTGTGTAAATGCTGAAAGTGTAGGAAAGGGGCTAAAAGCATTTTCAGGAAGTGATGCTCATAAATTTATTTTAGATGTGGGGCGTTTTTTTGGTAAGAAGTTTAAACCTTATGAAGCATTAAAAATTGTAGATAAATTAGGTAAAGCTGGAGAAGTTTTATCAAAAGTAGGTTCAAAAGTAGGTGTTGTTGCAGGAATTGCATCTCCTCTTATTGCAGCCTTTGAAGAATACCAAGAAGGAACGAATGAGAAACGATTAATAGAAGCGAGAACTGAAACGAGAAATAACTTTAGAGCATGGGCGAAGGAAATCCAAAATAATACCTTAAATAAAAAAGAGGAATTGTTAAAGAAAATACACGATAAAGAGCTGGAGAATATAAATATTCGTATTAATTCATTAAGAAACGAAGAGATGATCCAAAGTGAACAATCAAAGTCATTATTAGAGTTACAGAGTAGAATTGACAGTATAACAAAACGAATAAATGAAAATTTATAAGAGATTTGGATTGGGGCTAATATCCCTCTTTTCTCTTTATGTTCCATTTATTGGGATATATTGTGACATCAACAAGTAAAAAAACTTATATAAGGGGTTTCCAAAATAACGAATAAAAATTGGAATATCTGTCCAGATTTTCTTGTTGTTTTAATTTATTTTCGGATCAAAAAATTGGGAAACATCATTGAAGGGGGTAAATGATGGAGATTTTAAAATACTTGGATAGTTTTTTAAGGCAACTTGATTCTTATATAGCTCAATCGAATGGTAAAATAACTTGCCAAGAAATATTCCAATTTCAAAGCGAAATAACAGAAAGAATATCAAGATATTCTAAGAGTAAAGCAAACTTTACGGGATTTTCCGAAATGCTAATATACCAATCTATATCGTATTATTTTTTAAATGAAATAAAAAATGGGGAAATCAAAATAGAGGTAGGTAAAAAGTATTTGGGAAAGAGAAGTTTATTTAAGAAGGTAAAACGGATTTATGAAGAAACAGAAGAACATAAGTCTCAACATCCTGATATAACAATTGAAAAAGATAAAAAGATATTTCTTTTGTTATCTATAAAAAAACAAAAAGGTTATATAGACTCAAAGCCAGAAGACATATACAGCAGCACTGTAAAGGAATTGTTATTAAGAGATATAAAATGGAAGAAAAAGGTTGATAACCTTAATGTTGGGGATAAGATACCATTGCCAATACAAGATATTAACCGCATAGAAAACTTGTATGAGAAATGCGGTTATTTTAAAGCAGTTACTATTTATTATAATAAACCCACAAAAGATAATATTGAATGGCTTAACCGTATAAAGGAAAGGTATCCTTGGTATGATTATATCTCCCTACAGGATAACGGAGAGAAATCATTTGTAGATTTGTTAGATGAAAAAGTGAATTTAAAAAAGATATGTTCTATTTGATGAGGCCTCTGTTATATTGAACGCATAAATGGGATCTATTTGGATGAAAAAGTAAATAGGGAGTGAATGTTGATGCAGTCTTTTGAGGAATATATTTCAAGAAGAACAGGTGAAAATAAAATAAATGAAATTGAGATTAATGCAAGAACGGGAAATATGTGAATTTGTGTGAAGTATGTTTTTGAATACTTTAATCAGTATTTTAATATTGACGAAATGAAAATAACATTTTTAAATGAGGAGCGTTTAGAGAAATTTAAAAAGAGATTCGATATGTATGATAAAGATATCGAGGGCTGTTTGACTGATATATTCAATGTGTATGAGATGTATAGTTATCGTTCTATAATTAATATATTAAAAAAAGATGAAGTTTTTCTATTATATAATACAGAAAATGAGTTCACAAGTAGTTCATATAATTGTAACTCTGGATATTAATTAAGACCATAGATGTTAAACTTAAAAAATCTGGGATTATAAGATGATAGTTAGAAATAGAGAATTCAACTGACTTTATTAGTAAGCGTGGTATTATAAAATATTATATCTATATATTTACGATTCAAGTTTAGGCGAGGTGTCAATGTAGTGAAAATTTTTAAATAGGAAAAAAGTGAGTAAAGAGCAAAGAGAGAGCCTAAAAAATATTTTATGATTGATAGAACAGGAGAAAGAGTAACAAAAACAAAAATAAAAATAAATAGAAGCAGTAGCGTCTCTTAATCATTTTATAATAATGTATTAATTAAAGGGAACTTAGGTGTAAGTAAATGTATATTTAGTACTGCTAGATTTTATGATGTGGAAAATTGGATAGGAGTAATTTATGAAATTAGTTGATTATTTTTATATGGGAGTTTCAAATAGAGAGCTAAAACAAAAAATAGAAAGATTAATATTAGAATGTAAATTAGAAATTACGAATCTAGGTATAGACGCTATGGAAATAGAAGATTTAAAGCTATTAAATGCTTTTATTAAGTCGAAAGCAGAAGAAGTAAAAGCTACTCAACTATACACTGCAATGATCGCATTTGGAATAGCATTTTTAACATTAATGTTGAAAATGATTTTATCTGGAAACACTATTTGGGGAATACTTATATTGGGATTATTATTTTTTTGTATCTATATTACTTTCAAAATTGACGAAAAAATATTTAGAAAAAAGGTACAGAAAGTTTATTACCTTTCGAATTTATTAGATTTGTATATTAAACAAAGAGAAGAAGATTCTTCAAACTAAAATATAAAAATAATAATTTTCAGTTTTATCACCTGTATAATTGTAAGGAAAATAAAAAGTATACATCCCGCTGTATACTTTTATTTTTATATTTTTTCTACTAAAAAAGAGAATGGATTTAATTTAAACTTATTAAATCCAGAATAGTCAAAGATTCCAAGGTTATTTTTATTTATAAAGGGAAGCGTCGAAAAGATAAGAAAACAGGATTTTCTGCAAAAAAGAAATAGAAAATGATTTAACTAAGTCGCTTTCAGAAGTTTATAATAAAACATATGTGGAACGTAGTAAGGTCTCTTATGGTGAATATCCCTAGGGTTTGTTTAATAAAAAGAAGCACAATGTTGGTATTCAAAAAAAGAAAGTATTGAAGTGGTATTAAACAGTCAAGTCAATCCTTTTCTAGGTAATTTCAAATTAGTCAAGTTAACAATATTGCATATGCAAAACCATATTAATTTACTGAGGGATGAAGTTTTAAGCGAGTTTATTTTAAGGATAACTATATTTCAATCCAAAATGATGATAGAAAAGTGTAAGTCAACTAGGCGATGAATTATTAGATAGTCCATAATGGACATACATCTATAAAAAAGAACTCTTATGTTAGGGGAAGGTAAGGATATTGGCTAACAAACTTGGAGGAGATAAGATGTGCAACTGTCAGATGTGTAGGTCTGAAAGTAAAGATTTTTTGTGCAATATCATCGAAAGTAATATTTGTAAGAAATGTTGTAATAAATTTCAGTTACTAAAGACTAAAGGTATGTGGGCTGATTTAATAGGAGAAAAAACAAATGATGAACTATTAGTTATAAGTGAAAAATGTCTAGGGTGCAAGGGTTTAATACGGGATAAAAAAGATGAACTAATAATTGATGGTTTTTATTCTGTACAGTCATTCGAACATAATGATAAATATATATTTACTAGTATCACTGATGATTCTACACTTTTCTTTAAAAAGAGGAGAGTATTATTAGAAACAGTAGGCGGAGCTAACGAAGAAGACTTGTATTATTTAGCAGAAACTTATTATTATTTAAGAAATTACGAAAAATCTAAAGAGATACTTGAGGGGTTCGTGGAAAAGAGTGAATTTATTGAAATTCCTTTATTATTAAGTAAAATTTATCTTGCTACAGGCGATTTACAAAATGCTGAGAAAAACTTAATGGAATGTATATCAATAGATAGTACAAATTCTGAGGTATATAGGAAATTGGGTGAGTTACATGAACAAAAAGAGGATTACTTTGGTAGTGTTTATTATTACAATCGATCAATTGACACTATGGCATTCGAAGAAGGTGGACCAAGCGATTTCTTTATTGAAATAGCTTACCTTGGATTAGCGGTTTCGTATTCTAAAATCGAAAAATACAATGAGGCTATAAGAGCTGCTGAGCAGTTTTTAGTTTTGAAACATAATTGGGAGAGCTTCAGAGAATTAGTTGATGATCATAGAACAGGAAAATCTAATATAATTGGAATAAATACAGATATACATATGTACTCAACTATATATGAGCTTACTTCTATTAGCTATTTAGAGTTAAATAATATTAATTTAGCAGAGATGTATATTGATCGTGCTTTAATACTAGCTCCAGAGAATACTAATATTGCAAAAATTAAAGGAATTATAATTGGAAGAAAGCACAATAACGGAGAAATTGAGCAATATCGTGAACAGATTAGAGATCTTAAACAAAACGTAGAGTTGAGGGCTAGTAGTATTAATAAATTGAAAACATTAACACCAGAAGAGCAAGTTAAAATGTTTACGGGAAATGATTCAGAGAATGTACATAGGTTTTTAATTGATAAGATATTATACAATTTAAAGAAAGTGGAAAGTATATCTTATACCATCAATCCTTCTTCTCAAAAGCCTGCGGAAGAGGACCGTTATACAGATTTATTTAAGTCACATTTGGATTCTAGTTTAATCGATCCTCTTGGTTGGACAACACACACACAAAGTAGAGGTGGTTATACCCGGGAAGAAATAACGGAACGAGGCGGAATAGGAGAAAGAGATATTGTTATATACTCTCATCAAGATAGGGAGATGCTGATTGGTGAGGCTCTTATTTTGAAGACTAAAGATACTGCGAGTATAAAGAAGCATTTCGAAAAAGTATTTGGCTATGATGTTACAAACTGTAATTTTTATATAGTTATTATTTGGGGTTTTTCTAATAATCCTGACCAACTATGGAGTGGATATATTGATACAGTAATTTCTCGGAAAGAGGAAAAATTCGAGATAATAAACTATGGAAAGCTAGAAGAGTTGTTTCCAAATATCAATAAACAAGGTTTTAGGACCCTCTATACAGAACACACTACAGATAAAGGGGACGAGAATGCTACAGTTATTCATGTGTATGTTGATGTTTTAAAAGAAGAAAGACGAAAAATAGCTGGAGCTGCGCGTAAGAACTAAAATTTATACATACCTTAATATAATGATTTTAGGATGAGTATAACTGATCTATATAAACAGAATTCTATTAAAAAAGCGGTGGTTATTATAATTTCTATGATCATTTGTGACCACAAAATTATGCCCTTAACTGTCTGTAAAATGGTAAGAGATAGTTATTTTGCTATCAGGAACTCTACTGATTTTCGATGGAACTTTTGTTTTAGTAGGTATTGTTACAGTAGAACTTGAGAAAAGAAAAAGAACAACTCTTCTATGATTAGTTGCAAGGGACTCGATGTTAGCACATCGAGTTCTTTTTATTATATATGTATTATTAAATTAATATAACATTTTTTACTGATACAGGAGAATTTATTTCTGCATATTACGTCTCTTATAATTATGAAAAGGGGGAGGCTCTTTTCTCAATACATTTAATGAAATATTGCTTTTATTAGTTACTGGGATTATGGAAGCAGTTCACAGCATTTTTTAGTATCTGGTTTAGTAGTCATATGTTTGTATATAGATTGGTGTGAGTCGTTCAACAGTAAAGTAGTTAAATATTTAAAGAAAGCAGAGGAAAACAAAGTTCTAATTTAATGAACTGGCTTTCCTTTCTTCTGTATCTGTTTTATTTCTCTTATTTCATTTAATCCTTTATGTACGTCAGCAAAGCCCTGTTCGAATGGAGTTTGTATCCCTTTATTTACACTCTTTAAATCGTCCAACTTACCTTCTACTGAGGTTAAGGTTTCCCTACCATTTATATTATCCATTTTACCGTCCGACTTATATAAACTATCCTCTATTTTAGCTAACTTAGTATCCATTTCTGTTAACTTTGCTAGTATCTGTTTTGCTAATTCAATTTCTTTTTCTGTTGCCATGCAGCACTACCTCTCGAAATGTATTGAAAACCACCGCGAAATTATATTTTTAAGAAGCGGTCATTCAATTATAGCAAATCTCTTAACCACCCCATTCCCATAACGCTGTACAAAGCAATTAGTAGGGTAAAAGGTGTTCACGAATCAAAAGATAATCGCCTCAGAATGCGAATCTTAGCCCAAAAAAATGAAAAATGTTGCGTATTTATAAGAAAAGGTAGATGAGCCATATTTACCAAGTGCCTTCCCTTATATACCGTACTCCACCTATAAAAAAATAGCGAATCCCTTAGCCGAGCAACTGTCCTCGCTGATCTCGTTCATTACTTATTTGTTCATTGCTGTTTCTTCATTCGTTTGTTCTTCTTTCCTTATCTGTTATTTATCTTGTGTCTCACTGGTATCTTTCTGCTGATAATAAGTACATAATATGACCAATCCAGTCCTTAGTCTAGTATAATCAATCCATGAATATCAGACTGTATAACTACCGTCAACGTCTCAGAATTAGCTCAGCAATGGAAATTACGCCCTTGACAGGCTAACTCCGAAAGGAAATTTAATTTTTGACAAAGGAACAAATCCTATACATTATTCAATGAAACACCTTCTAAGAATATTGGGATATCGTGGCTTGAAAGTTTTATTCATAATAATTCAATAATATTGATTTAATGGAGGTGTATCATACGTTTATACTATACTGAATGACTCTTTAATTAACAAACTTTTAGGTATTACATAGAATTAATTTGTTATAATATGGTTTATCTCAACTTCCAAGCAAATATTGAGATAATATCTTATCATTTGAAGCGTAATTAATAAATTCGTCTAAACTTATGTGTTTTAGATGAATGGTTGTATGTTTATCTTTATCAAATAAAAGGTTAAAACGTTTAAGTTCTTGTATTAAGTTCTCAAGATCATAATAGGGTAAAGGGAGTAAAAATGATAATTTCCTTCCTATCCCATTTAATGAGGTACCTACTAATATAGCTTTAAGTCCATCAGCTATCCAAATTCGATCATGGAATCTAAATGTAAACGAATTGGTTAGTTTTAGTCCGTATTTCTCCTCTACTTTTCTTTTTATAGCCACACTTTGATAATCTTTGTTGCTTATTATATGTAATTGATCTATATTTTGTGGTGGAACTATTTTTATTAAATCTTGTATGTATTGTTCATCTTCTGGTTCTGAATTTCCTCCTCTATAAAAATAAGAATCTATAATTACAACTTTCTTTGAACCACTAACAAATTGTTCTAGTTGTACCAATGCTTTATTTCGTTCACGTGAGCCCCAATGATTTCCTTGTAACACGGCAGGCGTAAGCATTTCAAAAATAGCAGCTGCATCTCTTTGGGGGCCAGTTTTATTTCCACTATTAGGAGTCTCTTTTCTCCCTGAATTTCCAGGAATGCCTTTCTCCTCTTGACAATTTTCTAAAGATTTACGTAAATGCTCTAATTCTTTTTTCATCGACTCGTTAATTTTATTGCTCTCCAAAAGACTTTCTGTCAATTGATTATTTTGGTCTTGTTGATGTTCTAATTCTCTTTCGAGTAATAGTTTATCAGCATCATTTCTTCTAATATTCTCTTCAAAGCAGTCAATCTCCCACTGAAGAGGTTTTAATTCTTCATAGCGATCCCCAATGCGTCTAACTAAATCATTATCACCTAATTCTGTGTTAATCATCAGATTAAGTTGACGGACTAAGTCTTGAAGGTGATAGTAATCCTTATCAAAGAATCGTTCCAGTTTACTTAATGTACAGCTTAGTTTATCTATATGTGTTATTAAAGAACTGTTTTTATTCATGAAGTATCTTCCTCCTCTATCTCTTAAAGATTATAAATAATATTTTAAATAGAAGAAAGATTAATTTTGAAAAGTGTGGATAGTAAAACTATTAATATAAAATCTTGCTTCAATGCATTATTCCAAAGAAGTACATTAGAGATTTACTTCTTTAAGGGGGATCACTTATGGGTTTCAGGATGGTTGCAACCTGGGGTAGAAGTATTCATAAGGAATAAAAAGTTGATAAAGAGAGTTGGCTAAAAGGCATGCACAAGGTATATGTGAATTGTGCGAACAACATGCTCCTTTCCAAGGTAAACAAGCGAACGCATACTTAGAGGTGCATCATGTAAAATGGCTATCGGAATGTAGGGAAGACACAATCTATAATCCTGTTGGAGTATGTACAAATTGCCATCGAAAGTTGCAAAACTGGAGAATAAGTTAGCCAATATAAACAAGAAGATGAGAAGTAGATAATATAAGTACCTCAATTATTGTTTCGGTAAGATATTTACTTAGTACATTTTGTAGTACTGATTCTTTCTCTTCCCTGTCTGGTAACCATTAAATCTCGCTAAATAGGAGAATTCTTCAGCGATAGGCACAAAATAATTTATCATGTTCATGTAGTTATCTTCTTTTGATTTTAGAATTTAATTTTAATATAAAATACTATTATTATTGCTGCAACATACATTTGTATAATTTTTAGTGCACTTGCATAAATATACATAAATAAATGTTCTTAATCTTTTGTGAGAACAATTTACCTAAAGAGTTGTATATCTAGGGTGAACCCAATTAACATTCAGTTGTTCCAAATCTAAATTACTTGATTATTAGCATACTTGCTAAAAACGATATATTCAGTGAGAGTTTTGTAATGTTATTTATTTACTTGAGGTGTTGTTTCATCGAAAATATCTAAAGCTATATCAATTCTTGACGCATTGCCGTTGAAAGAAATAATAGTTTTAATAAATGAATGCCAATACCATCCAGTGCTTTTTGACATATACTCTTCATATCGATATCAAGATTTACCAGATAGATTCACCAATATATTTGAATGTTTCTCACTAAGATGAATTTCTATATTAGCGAAGCAATGACGTATACCATAAGTGGGAAAAGGACTTCCTTTTCCCTCCTTATCAAATTCAGTAATTGGTATTCTTAATATATGTTCTGCTACGAATGTGAAATCAGAGTCCAATATTGAAAAACGTAACCAGTCAATTAAGCAACTAATGCACGGTCATATACTTTGAATGTAATAGTTAGCTTTCCAGTTTCAACAAGTTCGCCAAGAGTAGTGCGTACTTTGTCGGCTTTAGTAGTGATATCTTTTGCAAGTGCAACATAATTTTGAGGTAATTTGAATTGGTTTAAGTCGAATTTAAGGATAGTTAAATCCTGTTCTGTACCATCTGTAAGTGAAATCATATTTGTTGCAGCTAATTTTAATTTTGCCATTTTAATAGCTCCTTTAATATTTAAATTTCCCGAAACCCCGGGACTTTAGAATGTCGTTAATGTCAGTAGTATCAAGGGTTTAAGAACAGCCTCATGAGTTTATTTCCCCCGTGTTACTAACGGGGAGGAATTCGTTTTATAACCTTCCACTCCGCTTTGCTTCGTGGTTGCACTCATTCGATAATGAACAGACCAGCTCCGCATAGCCTTTTGCTTACGCAAGGATTCTATTTATTACCGCCTGAGCACTACGAGTAGGGGGAGAACGGTAAGCCTAAATTTCCTCATTTACATAGAGATCAGCTCCCTTTAATAAGTAACATTTCAATACTTCTTTCACATCGATTTTCGACGTATCAAGAATGGGAGTTTGAAAGGCTCTAGGTGTACGCCAGCTTAATTCATCTAGAAAAATATAGCCTTTCCCAATTCCTTTTTCGGCAGCTGGTAATTCATCAAAGAAATCACCTAGTACCATTTTGTAACTGTCTTTCGACATACGGCCCAAAGCGACTCGCATACCTGCATTTTCTCTAAATGATAAAAGTAACAAAAAACTTAGTTTAGAAAAATTAAGAAAAAACACGAAAGTTATTACTATATGCAAATAAAATGATTGGAAAAAGAAATATTTCTGTATGCTTTACTGATACTCCCAGAAGTATTGTTGAAGAAAAATTAGAGATCAGTAATAAAATGAAGTCGGTAAATAACTTTTGATACCACAATGATACCAATTAAATTGAATTTTAATGATTTGAAGGTTGTATTAAAGCTTGTAAATATTGATATGAATTTATTTGGTGCTAATGATAAAATGACTTTTTATTGAGTGGGAATAACTAGAAAGAGCTTGGGTAACCTTATTTAATAAAGTTTCTGCAAGTTTTTTAAAAATTTAAATTCCACACCAATTCCATAATTCGAATGGAATTTATTGGGTTATAAATTGAATATAACGTTAAATGAAAGAAAGGCAAAAATATGAATGACTATGTATTATTTAGAACTTGGTTAAACATCGATTTTAATAATTTTGAGGATGTAAATAATTTAATTGGGAGAGCAAGATAGACTGGGTTATATTTTTCCAGAGTTTAATTATCCTTATAATATATTATTAATGAGGATTTTAACAGCGCTATCAACAAACCATGACAAACCCAAATAATAATTCAATTTAGTCGAATTATGAGATTGTGAAAACGAAAGTCGAGCGTCGCAAATTACCAAAAAAATATTTGTTATAAAACCTTATATATTATAGAGCTCGTAGCCCTCAAGATTTTGCCGATATCGCTATGAAATCGCTTGAAATTGCAGTGGCTAACAGTTTTCAAATTCCCTATGATATAATAAAAACAATTGGGTAAATACTCGAATTTTGTTATTAACGTAATTTTTATTTAATAGAATACTGAATTAAATAGTATGATGGAAGGAAGATGACTATGCTTTATGATAGTTCAGAGGAAAAGAATAACGTGTGTGAGCCATCATTTGCATATAATGAAATAATTGATGAGATTAATACCACTGATATTTTAGAAAATACCATACGTGAACAGATGCCTGAGATCTTAAATATTTTGTTGTTTGATAGAACCTTATCAACTACAAAAACTAAAAAAAATATAATTTGGGCGAACGAAAATTATATCAGTCAGGGTTTAAAAATGTATGCTGCAACTGCGCAAATTCAACCAGAACTGGTGACGGGAAAAAATGGGCACTTAATTATGCCACGTGCTTTGAAAACTCGGGAACTTCAGAAAGAACGAACCAAGTCAAAGGCGGAAGTATTTACACCAATCTGGGTTGTAAAGCAACAGAATGATGTAGTCGAACGTGATTATTTAGACGACGACTTAGAAACTTATGTGAAGCGTACGTGGCTTGAGATTACTTGTGGCGAAGCACCGTACATGGCAACTCGCTATGATATGGAAACAGGTGAATTAGTGCCAATAAATGAACGTGTTGGGTTCGTTGATAGAAAACTGGCACGTATTAACGCTGAAGTTTCAGACAAAGCTGAATGGCAACGCTTAGTCGAATTAGCGTATCAAGCAAGTTATGGATTTGAATGGAATGGGGATTCATTATTAATAGCTCGAGAAAATCTTCTGTACACATATCGTGATTATTACTTTGAAAAGTGGCAAGAAGAACCATTATATGGTCTTTTTGAAAAAGTAGCAGAAATTATTAGTTACAATATTTTTCAAATGGATGGGATTGCAAAGAAATACGGCAAACCTAAAAAAAGTAGTGGGTCATATTATATAGTACCGTTGTCTGAATCAAAAGAAACAAGGCTAGAAGTTCAAATGTCTTTTGATTTAAGGTTTGATGATGATTCAGAAGAAAGTAAAGAAGAACCGTTTATAATTATTCCTGGTAAAAGAGTAAAAATAATGAATTGGGAAATAAATAAAATGGAATATTTTGATAAAGGAGCTAAATAAGCATGAGTCAAGTACTTGATAAGTTAAATATTGAGTTAAAAAGTTCTAACTTTGAATTCATGAAATTAGACAACGATTTAGCATTACTCTACAAACTTGCTACACAGGCTGAATTGGATTTTGCACTTCAAGCCTATGATAATACACTAGTAAATGTGAGAAAAGTAGCGGAATCATTGACTGACTTAATAATTGACTTGAATTATGAAACAGTTCCATATAGAGCATCATTTAATGATAAATTATCAATTATCAAATCACATAAATATGATATTCCCCAACAAGTAATTGATGCTTTTTATGACGTCAAAAGTAGTGGTAATAAAGGAGCCCATACGATTGAGGATAATGAGGTCTTATCTTATAAGGCATTAGCACAGTTAAGAGTTATCTTATACTGGTATATGCTCACTTACACTAATGTGGAAATAAAGCGAAAGGGATTTATAGTCCCATCGGTTATCTCAAGATTTAAAAGTAATCAAGAACGTAAAATCGTATATATTCAAACAGCTGACAACAGTAGTGGAAAATGGCTTGCATATGAAGGTGCAGAAAAAATAGGGGAAACGACTGCTCCTGAAGAAGACCAAGAAGAAGATTGGTCACCTAATAGTGAATTTCTACGCTCTATAACACGTAAGAGGCTTAATGGTTACATGCGTACTGCTGGTGTTCCAGCGAGAATTGATTGGTCGGAACTTGCTTGGATAAAGGAAACTAAGTCTTGGTTTGGAGATACTGACGTTCATCAAGTTTTAACTCGTTCGGGATATAAACATCAAGATGGTTTAGAAGGTACGGAGTGGTTTCAAATAGATTTGGAAACAGCTAAAGCGGCGATAAAAGCTGTAAAAGAGGGACGTAAATCTCTTAAACTTGAAAATAAGGAAGAACCTCAAAAAATAGTTTTACGTTCTGAACAAGATACTGCTGTTAAGCAAGCGACTAAAGCATTCAAGAAACATCAAAAAGTACTTTGGAATGCGAAAATGCGCTTTGGAAAAACTCTTACTACCTATGAACTAATTAAACAAAACAATTATAAAAAAGTATTAGTAATGACTCACCGTCCAGTCGTTTCAGATTCATGGTTTGATGACTTTAAAAAAATTGAAATGGAAAAAGCCGGTTACGAGTATGCTTCTAAAACAATGGGAGAAAAAGATCTTAAGAGACTAATGAATGGGAATTCACCTTTCATCTATTTTGTTTCTATACAAGATCTCCGCGGTGCAGAAGAAGTAGGAGGGAAATTCGAAAAAAATAGCGAATTTTTTGAGATTGAATGGGACCTAATTGTGGTCGATGAGGCCCATGAAGGAACTCAAACAGAACGCGGTGACAAGCTTTATGAAAGGTTAACGAAAGACAACACCAAAATATTAGAATTGTCAGGTACACCATTCAATATTCTTGATGAATTTAGTGAAGAACAAGTCTTTACTTGGGATTACATTATGGAGCAACAAGCGAAAATTCGATTTTCTGTGGAACATCCAAATGAAGTTAATCCCTATGAAACATTGCCACAAGTTGAGATGTACACATTTAAAATGGCGACAGATAAACAATATCAAAATAGCGATAAGTATTTCGATTTTGCCGAATTCTTTAAGGTGGATGATAACGGGAAATTTGTACACGAATCCTCAATAAATAAATGGTTAGACCAAATTTCATCTGATGGTAAAACGAATTATCCATTTTCTACCAAAGAGTATCGGGAAAGTATGCGTCATACCTTGTGGTTACTTCCAAGTAGAGCTGCAGCTAAATCTTTAAAAGTATTAATTAATAATCATCCTGTTCTTGGCGAATATTCAGTGTTAAATATTGTTAACGATAACGATAACGAGATTATTGGTGAAAACGATGCTGATATGGTTCGTGTTCGTACTACGATTACTGACAAACCATCAGAAACCAAAACTATTATTCTCACAGTTAGAAAATTGACAACAGGTGTCAATATTCCTGCTTTAAATGCGGTAGTATTTTTAAATAATACAAGTAGTGCACAAAACTATCTTCAAGCTGCTTTTCGCGCTCAAACTCCTTTTTCTGATGAAGTTCTCGGAATGAAGAAAAAAGCTTATATTTTTGACTTTGCACCAGATAGAGCATTAAATATTTTAGCCAAATCGGTATCAATGTCTCCTAAGGCAGGTGCATTGAATACTGTTGAGCAAAAAGAAAAGCTAGGGACACTTCTTAACTTCTTGCCTGTTCTTGAGCAATCAGGTCATGAAATGAAGCCATACTCAGTTGATAAAATGATGCGTCAATTGAAAAAAGCATATGCTGAAAAGGCTGTATTGTCTGGGTTTGATGATTCTTCTATTTATAACGATGAGTTATGGAAAGTTACTCAAGAAGATGTAGCACTGTTTAATGAGCTAAATGGAAAATTAGGTAAAACACAACAAACTAAAAGTACAAACAAAATAGACGTAAATATTAACGGGCTTGATGAGCAGGAACGAGAAAAAGCGAAACGAGGCAAACATAAACCTAAAAAAGAACGCACTGAAGAAGAAAAAGCAGCAATTGAGGCGGAACAAAAATTACGTAAAGAACGCAATAATATGATTGCTATTTTGCGTGGAATTTCAATACGTATTCCGTTAATGATTTATGGAATGGATTTAGATTTAGATAAAGACATTTCTTTAGATGATTTTGTAAATCTTGTTGATTCTGTATCATGGGAAGAATTTATGCCAAAAGGAATTACTAAAAGAGATTTTATGAATTTAAAAAAGTTCTATGATCCTGAGATTTTTGTTGAAGCAGGCCATCGTATTCGTCAAGCTGCTTTATCAGCTAATAACTTAAGTTATCAAGATAGAATTGAAAAAATCACTTCTATTTTCTCTGGGTTTAAAAATCCTGATAAAGAAACTGTTTTAACACCATGGCGGGTAGTGAATTTACAATTAGGTGAAACTTTAGGAGGCTATAATTTCTTTGATGAATCTTATAAGGAGCCACTTAGTCATGTAGGTTACAGAGAAATTGATAATGGTGAAATTACAGAAAAAGTGTTTGCTAAAGATTCAAAAATACTAGAAATTAATAGTAAAACTGGTCTTTATCCGCTTTATATGGCGTTTAATATTTATCAACGTCGGTACTTGCAAGAAAATGAAAGTTGGGCCAAAGCTGATTATGTTCAAAAAGATAAGGAACTTTGGCAAGAAGTACTTGAGAATAATATTTTCGCACTAAATAAAACACCTATGGCTCGAACGATAACTTATCGAACTTTGAACGGTTACGAAATAAATAAGAAATTCGAGAAAAATTTAGTTTATATTGAAGATTTACCGAAAAAGATTAAAGAGAGCTTAGTCGATACAAAAAACGAAATACTTACTAAATTTGGAGGTAAGAATGTGAAATTTAATGTTGTGGTTGGTAATCCACCATATCAGGAAGCTTCAGATGTAAATAATAGACAAGAACCGATTTATCAGTATTTTTATGACTTATCAGAAAATATGGCTGAAAAATACTGCTTAATTTCACCAGCACGATTTTTGTTTAATGCTGGATTGACACCTAAAATTTGGAATGAAAAGATGTTAAATGACCCGCATTTAAAGGTTGAGTATTATAATCAAAACTCTAATGAAATTTTTCCTAATACAGAAATCAAAGGTGGAGTGGTTGTACTCTATCGTGATGAAAACAAAGAATTTGGAGCAATTAAAAAATTTATTCCAGAGAAAAATTTACAAAATATCGCGTCGCATTTTACTCTTGATCTTGAAACAAATCTACCAACTATTATGTTCGGTGGGAGATCGGATTTAAAATTCAATGAAGAGTTCCTAAGAGATTTTCCAAATTCTAAAACTGACAGACTGTTATTTATTCAAGAAAAGCGTCCCGAGGTAAAGGAACTTGGTCCAAACGAGGAGTATGAAATTAAATCGTCAACTTTTGAAGCACTTCATTATGCATTTGAAGAAGAAACTCCTGTTAATTCAAATGATTATTACAAAATTTTAGGTCTATTTAATGGAAAACGAGTTTGGAGATGGATAAATAAAAAATATATGTCAGCCCGTTATCCCGAAAAAAATAATATTGATAAGTGGAAAATTTTTATTCCTAAGGCAAATGGCAGTGGATCATTTGGAGAGATTTTAAGTACACCAGTAATTGGGCGACCATTCGAATCAGCGACCCCTACTTTTATTAGTATTGGTGCCTTTACCTCTGAAAGTGAAGCAAAGAATGCTATGAAATATATAAAAACTAAGTCTTTAAGATGTCTATTGGGGATACTAAAAATTACTCAAGATAATCCACCATCTAAATGGGCATATATCCCTCTTCAAGATTTTACACATAATTCTGATATTGATTGGTCAAAAGATATTCCTCAAATTGATCAGCAATTGTACAAGAAGTATGGATTAAATCAAAGTGAAATTGATTTCATCGAAGATAAAGTGAAAGCTATGGACTAATAAATAAAATAGTATTAAAATTGGTGGAACTTTCATTGTTATGTACATATTGCCATAGTTTTCAACATTTAGAGTATACAGATATACTTAGAATAAGACATGAAGCGTAGGGATAAGATCGTTACAGACATTCCTTCTCTAGGCAATATCAAACTAGCTAAGTTAACAATCATTGCATATGCAAAAAACGTTAATTCGGTGCGAGATGAAGTTTTGAAGCGAGGGACAATTGAGAAGATAATCAAGGTCGTTCGGAATTCTCTTGAACATGCAATAGATTTGGAGTTAATTAGTAAAAATGTTGCAGTAAAAACAAAGTTGCCTAAAGTTGATAATGAGGAGTTAACTATATGGAATGAACAGGGAGTACAGTTGTTCTTAAAAGCTGCACAGGATAGTAAATATTTTATTATCTTTCATATGGCTCTTGTAAAGGGAATGAGACAGGGTGAATTGTTAGGCTTGCGATGGAGAGATGTTAATTTAGACAAGGGACATTTGACCATTAGTTAAACATTAAGTTATGGCGGGAAGACATTCTTGCTCGGAGGAAAAATAAAAATCAAGTTTAAGAAAGATACAATTACCTGCACCAACAGTAGCAAAGCTAAAAAAGCACAGAGAAGTTGTGTTAAAAGAGAAGCTGAGTCATGGTGAGGAATACCAAGACAATGACTGCATGATGTGTATTGCCTCTGGAACACCAATTAATCTTGCTAATGTTAGAAGAAGTTTAAATTCTTTGATTAAGAAAACAGTTGTGCCAAAGATATACTTCCATGATTTACGTCATACACATGCGACTTTGTTATTGGTTAAAGGTGTGAATGTGAAGGTAATTTTTGAACGATTAGGACACAATAATATCAAAATCACATTGGATACTTCCTCAAATGTGTTGCCAACGATGCAAGAAGGTGCGGTAAACAAAATAGAAGAGGTTTTGTAGGGGAGGTGACCAATTCTGTGATCACTAGTGTTTTTGAGTATGAAAGTAAACAAATAGAAACCGTATCAAATGTTAATTTGATACGGTTTCTATCAGTATAATCCCGAAGAGGCTCGATCTCACGACCTCCTCCCCTGTAAATGTGACATATATATTTTTATGGTTTCTGTTATATTTACTTTAAACCTTATGAAATAAAGATTGGGACTGTTGGCACCTTGTACGTTTTCTTTTATTTTAGTATGGCTTATTCTACATTGATATCTATTTTTTTCTAAAATAGGAAGCTTCGTATTTAATAGACCATTTGTTATAGATTTAATCCGAAAAGGTTAATAAATAATCTAAAATACAAAATTAGACTTATATAATAGCAATTTAGTATATTCTATAAAGAGGGGGATTGTTAAATGAGTAGTTGTATCTCGTGACCGAGCTATATATAATTAGCGAGAAGGAAGTAGGATAAAATGGTTAAATTTATAATTAGTAGAAAAGGTTTTGACGAGAAAGCTAGGGGAGAAGCTAGTCCAACTTTCAACAACAAATTAATATCATTTCCTATATTTAGGGCGGATGCTGGTATATTTTATAAACACATGGTTTTTGAAAAAAACCATACATATTTAAAAGTTATGAAGGATTTAGGAATTAGACAGTATTCAGAAGCACATATAGATCCTGATTTAAGTTATTGTGTTATACCTAATAGACATCCTAAATGGAAATCAGTTTTTGGTCAAAGTGGAATTGCTCAGGCAACATTAGCTCGTGCAGGAATCGAAAAGGGAGATTTATTTTTATTCTTTGATGGTTTGAAAAAGTAGATATTATTGATAATAAGTTTAAATATTTAGAGGGGCGTGAGCCGCATAAAGGTTTTCATGCCGTATACGGTTATTTAGAAGTTGGAGATGTAATAGGTTTAACAGATTTATCAGTAAGAATTTCAAAAGGAATACAAGACCATCCACATGTTCTGAATAGATTGGATTATGAAGGCCCCAATTCTATATACATAGCTACTGAGCAGCTTTCCTTTGATAATAGTAAACCAGGCTCAGGATGTTTTTATTTTCAAGATAATTTAGTATTAACCCAGCCTGGATTAAGAACAAGCAATTGGTTACTTCCTACATTTTTTAAGGAACTGAGAAGAGACTTTGATGCCAAAACAATTTTTTGGGATATAATTGAAAGTAAAGTGAAAATGACCACTAAAGGAAAAAACAGTAAGAATTTTTCATTAGTTCAGCAAACCAAGCCGTTAAATGGGTAAAACAAATGATTCTACAAAGTGAAGTGCATTAGTATTCATTAGGATGCATTTTTTATCTTTTATGGAAAATGGAGTATCGGAATATTAATAGAAAAAGCACTATATCTCTTTTTTGATGAAAGGTGGTACCAAGTTGGGAGTGTTCTCTATTTTTTTTAGATATTTTTCACTAATGGGTGCTTTAACAAAAGAATCATACTCTCATTTAGGTAGCCTTTTCTTATTCTACAAACGGGCAGTTTAGTTGAATAAATACGTAACTGTAGGATGATTTAATTCAAGAAAAATATAGCATCTAATGTTATTATAATCTTAGAATAAAAAGTATAAGGAGCTGTAGTAATGGCACATTTTGACTTTGAGGTAGAATTTAGAACTAATGAAATAGGGCCATCTGGAAACCAAATTATCACCTTTGGGTTAGTGGCATGTATTAGTCATCCTGTTAGGGGAGAATTATTATATCCCATGACCGCGAAATATACTGATGGAATGGTCTTACATGATATGGATACATTGAAAAGAGATTTCTCTCATGTTCAATTAAGAAGAGATTTAATTACAAGTATGAAGGAATTTGTAAAATCACAAGTAGAATAAGTATTATTACTGAAAAATCCTACTCTAAATTGAAGTTTAAAGTAAAGTTTTGTTAATAGTCTAAAGGAGCCAGTTATGGCTCCTTTTCATTATACTATTTATGTTAATATACTATCTCTCTAATTTTTTAGTTTTGTTTTTTGATATGAGAGAAAAAACAAAATGCAACATAATTATTAAAAGCATCCTCAATAGACTGAGAATCCATATCTTGCGACTTGCGATCGCAAAATGATTTGGTATCCGTAATAGCTGGGGAAATTTCCAATTTCAATATAATAAAAAACAAATATAGTCTAGCGTTCTTCTTGGAATGGTAATCCTCTAAGAATTTACAAAAATAAGTAAGTTCTAGCCATCACTTATTAAAAAAGTAATTAGATAACTCAAGTTGAGACATCATATTAGCTTTTTAATGATAGAGTTCATGAAGAAGATTAATGCTTTCTAAATACACTTTTTGCCTCCCTGATTTATAAAAATAATCTTTTCAATTTGTTCTAAACTAATTTGGTCCTGTTTAAAAGTTAATGAACATACCTCTTGCCAAAAACTCAATTGCATTTCTTTATTTTCCCCATTATTAATGGCGAAATCATTAACTGCACCATGGAAAGGTGATGGATTATCTTTAAGATAATCTTCTGCTTGCTTTTTTTATATTGCATACTTACTCTTTGGTAATTGTTAAAATAATCATAAGGCTGATTATTTTGGGAGGACAAATGAAGGAGATTACCTTTAATACCATTTCTAAAGCTGTTTTCTAAAGATATTTTAATTGTAAGGTTTTTTTACTTTTATTATAGTAGTCTTCATTTTCATATACCCATTTCTGCACATGTATGTAATAAACCTCATTTTCTCTTAACGATTCATGTGAAAATACTACAACCAAAATAACCAGTACGTGTTGTTCCAAAAAATACTTTATATATTTTTTTTCTATAGAAAAGTGAACGGCATTAGTATTTTTTTCATCATATTGTAGTTTCTTGTAGATTTTATTTGTACACTTAAATATTCACCTGATGGATTTGGGTCTGCTTTTTGAGTAAGAATATCAATACCCAAATCATTTATTATGTAATTATTAATTATTAATTATTCGTTTATTTGACTTAATTAATAAATATACAACTAAATATTCCCTCAAATATCCTAATACTTGTTTATCATTTTTTTCAATATACATACCTCCTAAATTATTTTTAGTGGCTTAAATATAACTTACCTTGTAATTGATGTTAAATATAAAATCCCAAGAATGAATCGCTTTTAATATTTCTATAATTGCAGAAGATTTATAAAAGAATTTTTCGTTTTCAAGGTAAATAAAGCAGTCTATATTGGGGTGATTAAGCCCTTATTTTTTCATCATAAATAAATATACTCGTTAAATATATAATTTATAGATTGGGATGAAATTGAAAGAGTTGCTCGTATGAAAATTGAAAAAGAAGAAGTGATTGCAGGTGCATCAGCACCCGAGATAGGAGTTGCTGGTGTTGGAGCAAGTGTTATTGGAGCAAATGCAGCAACTATGACGGGCGTTTTAGCTACAGCTGGATCTGTCGTTGGTGGTGGAATGGCCGTAGGGATATTAACTGTAGCAGTTGCCCTAATTGCTCTTGAAGTAGTAGGGTTTGGGCTAGTAAAAGGTTATAAAAGGTATAAAGCAAAAAAATAAATAAGTGAGTATGAGTTCAATTATAGATAATAAATACTATATGAAAGAGTATTTAATTATTTTCGAACAAAGCCTCTAAGAATTGTGAAATCTACGGAGTTTTAAACTATCATTTTTCACATGAAGTTTTAGGGATTAATTAAGTTTGATAGATAAAGATGTTGTGAAATTCGGATGGAAGGAAGTTAAATTAATGAGATTATCAGAGAATAAAATAATTAGGGGAAGGTGGAAATGGTTGGGTTTATCTGATGTGAGACAAGTCTAATAATGAGTTTGCAATTAAAGTTTCAAAAGTTAAAGAAGCTACTGGTAATTTTACAAGATTAAAATTAGAAAGGTTTAAGACAGAAGCTATTAAAATACATGAATTATATCAAGAGGGACAAAAAGGGATAATTCCAGTATTATCTTATGAATTACCGTGTGAAGAAATGGGAAAGTATTTTTTTTATGTCTAAAGCAGTTCCTTTGGAAGAAAAGGTGAAGTCTTGTAAAGATATTTATGAAATAATAGGGATGTTTAAAAATTTAGCGAGTACGTTGAGTGAACTTCATAGAAAAAATATATCTCACCGTGATATTAAGTCAGAAAATATATTATATTATCAAGGTGAATATTGTTTTGGAGACTTTGGTTTAATTGATTTTCCTGAAAAAGAAGATTTAACTAAAGTAAAGGAAGCCTTGGGAAATCGAAAAACAATGGCTCTTGAAATGAGAACGCCTTTATTAGTAAATAATTCTAGACCAGCAGACGTTTATTCATTCGCAAAAATGATTTGGATTATACTTACTGGTGAGGAATATGCATTTGATGGTCAATTTAATTATCTTGAAAATGATAAACTACAAAATATATATCCTAAACAAAACTTGGTTGAATTGTATAAATTATTAACGAATTCAACAGCTAAAAATCCAGAGAAAAGACCCACAATAAAAGAAGTTTTAAATAGGTTAATAGAATGGGAGGAGATTTCTAGAGTTCAAGTGCTGCAAGTAAAAGTCTATGAAGATTTATAGAGAAAACTGTAGTTCGACAACAAAATCCTAGTACTGTTGTTTGGAGAAATAGTGAACAAGTAATAGATATTCTAAAGAAGTTTTCCATATTAAATTTTAATCACACTTTTATTCATGAAGGGGGAGGAATGGACTTAATAGATATTAAAAAATTTGATGATATAGAAGATGATATGGTTATTCTTAGTTTCGGCTTTAATATGTCACATGTTTTTAAGGTCAAAAGATTGATATGGGAATTGCCAAATGAAGATCCTAAGTTCAGCTATTTCCGCTTGGAATTTGATAACGTAAATCCTATATATCCTGCTGCAATTGAAAAATTAAGAGAATGGATTAAAAAGGAAGAGTTTGATCATTTCACTGAAGCTATTTCCGAAGGTTTAATTGTAAACAATAATGGCCATATAGAGAAGATAATGAATTAGCGTTGTTTAATATTACACGTTGGTTTGATGGATCTTTTTTTATAGTTCCTAAAGGTTTTATATATAATAGAATTAACAATACATATAATGGGAGACATTCTAAATTTAAGGTTGAAGATTTCAGAGAATATATGGAGAAATTACAATATATATAATCATGAGATATTAAAACCATATTTTTGGGGTATTGCTAATGAAGATCCTTTTAAAGAAGGAGGATTTGAAGAATTAAAGCAAATTAGACTTATGTCAGATAAAGAATTAGAAGGAAAATTAGAAGATGATACAGAAAATTAAATAACTTTATTGTTACTTAACATTTGTGGATATCTTGATCAAGCTTTATTTCAAAGCAACAACTTGTAACTTGATGCTTTTCTCTTTGATCATTTCTTTTTCTTTATAGTAATTCATAAGGAAATACTACGAATTTTTCCCCTCAACATGTTTTTGGTAGCCCTGTATTAGTAAAATTGAATCATTCTGTATTAATGTTCCCCGACTGGATTCGAACCGGCAACCTCCACCCTGTCAAGATGCTAAGCTATGGGGAATAATTACTTTTCAACCTACAAACCTAATCCACAAAATTTATTAAACTTCCCCCAATTACTTCCTTCTTTTCTCCTCATATTCTATAATTAATCTATAAAATTAAATGGAGGTAATTTCCAATATGAAGATTCAAATAGTGATCCAAAAGGCTACTCATTATGAACCCGATATTTCATTGCTTGCTGAAAAAGAATCAGGACGCCAAGAATTCATAAAACGTTTTCCATTAGAATCCTTAAGAAATCTAAATATAGAAGAATATGCAAGTACTAAAACTAAAGATTGTTTTAATTACTGGCTTGAACAGAAAAATATCCTAGGCGGGATTGGTGGAGCAAATGCTGCTAAATTCGGAATTTATCGTGCTAAAACTGGTGAGTACTGTAAAGGATACGGTAAACAAAAATTGGTATTAAAAGGTGAACAGTTGCAGGAAGAATTTAGAGCTCTAAAAGAGGGGATTTGTGAGGCAATTCGGCGTGCAAAGGAAGACCGTATTTCTGAAATTGTTACATTGAATTTGCCAATTTATAATATGGTACTGCTAAAAATTTTAAATATTTATGTTCCAGAGAGATTTTTTAATATTTATTCACCACCAATTTTGATTGAGTTAGGAAAGGAATTACATATAAAAGATGAATTGCTTACTCCTCAGAATGCAATTGCTTTGAATCATGCAGTGTTGCATTCTATTAAGAAACAAAATGTTTTTTTAGATTGGTCTAATGAAAAGATTTCAAGATTTATCTGGGATACATTTTCTGAGCGAGATAAATCTCTTGATAAGAATACAAACTATTGGCTAGCTGGACATACCTATGGAAAAGATCGTTCTATCCAAGATTATTTATTGAAAAACAACTGCATAGCAATAGGATTTTTACAAGAGGATTTATCCTCTCTTTTAGAAGAAGAGAATATTGAAGATATCATAGATGAGAAGGAAGAAACATCAGCAGGACAAAAAGCATTAAAGCAATTTTTAAAAATGAAAGAAGGAGACCTTGTTGCTTTAAAAACATCATTTACTCGTAAGGTTGATGGGAAGACAAGATCAGTGTTACGAGTTAGTGCTGTTGGGAAAATTACCAAAGATACTATTGATGGTTATGAATTCTCTGAAGAGTACGGACATCTACTTCCTGTTGAGTGGATTAATATTGAAGAGAGAGAGTTCATAGGTTATGGAGGATATCGTAGTACATTAAATGAAGTGAAAAATAAAAATGTCATTAACTTAGTATTTATGGAGGGAAAGGAAACAAGTAATACGCCCCAAGAATCTATCGAAGTATTAGATACAGATCCAAGAAACTATGTCTTTTTTGGTCCACCTGGAACAGGGAAAACATATCAAATCGTTGAACGTGCTCTTGAATTGATCGATAAAAGAACATATGAGGAACTGAAAGTAGATGGACGAGAAGCATTACAACAAGAGTTTTCACGTTTAACTAAAGATGGGAACATTCATCTCGTGACATTCCATCAGTCCTATGGATATGAAGATTTTATAGAAGGATTAAAATCTGATGGAAAAGGGAACTTTGTGCCAACAGATGGTATTTTGAAAAAAGCCGCTCTTGAAGCGATGTATGAAGGAATTCAAAACACTAGTCAGGACTTTTCTAATGAAGTTCGTTTTGAACAACTTTATGATTACCTGGTTGAAAATGGCTTGAAGAATAATATTCAATTCGAATCAAAAACAGGAACGACAAATTTCATTTCATACATTTCAGAGCAAAACAATATCGTTGTAACTAGTGAAGATGTAAAAACTAGTTCAATAGTTTCAAAGAATCGTTTACTAAGCCTTTATCGCTATATTCAGGAGCATGATATTGATTGGAAGAATAATACTATGTTTGTTCGTGAGGCGATTGGAGGGTGTAATCAGACGAGATATTGGTCTGTACTAAATTGGATATTAGAAAAAATGGAAGATACAGTAGAAGGCGAAGAAAAAATTGAAGTTGAAGGAGAAGAGAAAAAGGCAATTATTCAAAAGGCATTGCTGGAAAACGGTTCCTTTGATTATTCGAATGCAAAAAAACATGTTGTAATTATTGATGAAATGAACCGAGGCAATATTTCTAAGATTTTTGGTGAGCTGTTAACGTTACTGGAAGAGGATAAGCGTTTAACACAAAGTAATGAATTGATTGTTGAACTACCGTATTCAAAAGAGAAGTTTACGTTACCACCCAATTTATATGTAATAGGGACGATGAATACGGCCGACCGTTCAATTGCACTGCTTGATACAGCGTTACGCCGTCGCTTTGTGTTTGAAGAAATTATGCCAAATACGGATCTTCTTGAATCGATTGGTGATGAAATTGATCTTGCTGAAATGCTTTCTGTTATTAATAAGCGGATTGAAGTACTGTATGATCGCGATCATATGATTGGGCATGCGTATTTTATAAACGCGAAAACAGATAATGAAGTTATAGCTATTTTTCAAACGAAAATCATTCCACTTTTACAAGAGTATTTTTATGATGATTGGGAAAAGATTGGTCTTGTTTTGGGGGGAATAGGGAGTTCAAAAGAAGATCAATATATTGTTTATAAAGAAGAAGTTAATGTAAATGAACTGTTTAAACAAAAGCCATCTATTTATATTCCTGCACTGTACCGAGTAAAACGAAAATTAACAGCGCAAGAGCTAATAGCGATTTATGAATAAGACAATTATAGTGCGTGAGGCATATGACTGGATTACAGAAAACGACGTTACAGCAGAACAATTTGATGAGCTTATACGGTATATTGAAGAGAAATATCCAAATGACCAAGTGATTGATCAGAAGTACAAACGAATGCGCTTTATTAATTATGTTGGCGTGATACAATGTTCGGACGTGCGGTATGAAATTATTCCAAAAATAAAACTTACACCTATTGACGATCGAAAGGCATTACTAGGAATGCTTTCGATTACAGGTTTTTTGCCAGTTTCATTTTATGAGGAAGTATTAAATGGTGAGGATAGAGGAGAACTGCTTACGGCATTTCTTGCTACATTTCTTACTCGTTTGCTAAATGAACTCAGAAAAGGGACTTTTAAAACATACGAACGTCATGAAGAAAATTTAAATACACTGCGTGGCAAACTCGAGCTTAGTAAACACATTTATAAGAATGTATTTCAAAAAACAAAAGCATATTGTGCATTTGATGAATATACGGAAAATAACTCTTTAAATCAGCTATTTAAATGTGCATTGCTCATTGTAAAAAAGCATACAAAAATACATACTTTAAAACTTTATCTTGAGCGCTGTTTAGGCTACTTAGAACCTGTGGATGTAGTGTATTTTACAGAGAAGGAATTAAAGAGTATTACATTTAACCGACAGAATGAACGTTTTCGTCAAGCTGCTTTATTTGCTAAGCTAATTGTTGAGCGGGCAACGATTTATAGTAAAGGACGAGGAGCATCATCGTTCTCTTTCTTATTTCAAATGAATATGTTGTTTGAAAAATATATTGAAGTAGCACTACAAGAGACTATTGGTAATAATAAAATAATCAGTCAACATGCAGAAAAGAGGCTATTACGTAATAAGAAGAGTGGACGCCAGAACATTCTATTAAAACCAGATTTTGTGATTAATAATGTGATAATCATGGATACGAAGTGGAAAAGTGCAACAAATAATGGAAGAAGTAGTTATGTACAGAGCGACATTTATCAAATGTATGCGTATGTAACCGCTTATAAGGAAGTTCAAAGGTGTATATTGCTGTATCCGAAACAGGAGGGAGAAGTTATTCATCCTGTGTGGGAAGTTATCGATACTGAAAAAACTATCGAAATGTGCACGATAAGAATTGATGAATTTTCCGAGACTGTGCGAGAATTAGAGGGAATTCTACAAAAACAAGTTAAATAACTTTGTAAAGACACTCAATTGAATATGGGTGTCTTTTAATATAGAAATCAAATCTCCTTCGCAAAAGAATGAATATTTAGTTTATTTTGATTGAAATAGAAATGAACTTATTATATAATAAGTTCAAGAAAATTTTTCCTTTTTAATCATTCCTAAATAACCACAAACCTTTCGGGTTTACGATTCATTACAAGGAAGTGTATAACGCATATACGCTAATTTGTAATACGAATGTATTCCTGGAAGGTTTTTTTGCGTTGTGGGAATAGGATAAGTAATCAACTAACAAGGATGTGATAGATTATCTTAAATTATTAAGAATTGTAGTGGGGAAATAAGAATTTTGGATTTCAAAATACAAAAGAAGGTGAAAAAAGATGAGAGTAGCAGTCTCGTCTTTTTTATTTCGAAAGGAGAAGGACATGGGTAAGAAAATTATGGTTCAATCTGTAAAGTTGGTAAAAGACAGTAATCGTATTTATGATATTGAGAAAAAGAAAATCACTTGTCCAGCGGATGCTGTACGCTTTGCACAGATTATATTCGATATAGAATCAAGACCGAATGAAATTTTTGGTGTATTTAACTTAAATACAAAGAATGAAATTATTGGATGCAGCATTGTGTTCGAAGGGACTGTTGATTCATCGCTTGTCCATCCGCGCGAGACCTTCCGCACAGCAATATTAAACAATGCATCTTCAATAGTATGTTTTCACAACCACCGTGCGACACGTTCCTAACTGAAAAGGTTAAGCACGCTGTCTGAACGTCATTTATGGCAAGTAAGGGAGTCGTGAACTCTTAACTCGATAGGTAGAATGATAGGGTAACGCCTTGAAATGCCTACTCTAATACTCCGACATGCATTATTCGAATGTGTATAAGAATAGGGTGTGGAGCTCGGTGAAGTCGGCTAAAAGTTGTCGTAGTACTCATGAGTAACCGAAAGCTGACCAGAGGTGGTTGGTACAACTGATAGGTCGGGAGTCGTGAAAAACTTAATATGGTGAGAATGTGGTAAAACACTGACGAACTAGCGAATGAAATGTCTGTAAGTGGAACTACTTAGAAATGAGTAGACTTGATGAAAACTTCAAGTGCGTTCCGTGGGCGAGTAAGTATGGTGGTTTCGAAAGCTCCATGCATCGTTACAGGCGATGGAGAGGACGTCAGGCAAGAGCTAGCACCTAAGTTAAGAAATAGATAGAGTTAAGGGAACGTGGAAAGCTATCAACATGGAGAGTACACACTCTATGAAGTGGTAGGGAGGAAAGGAATATATCTATAACTTCCTTTTATGATAGTGAGAGTAGAGGCAGGAGTGATGAAGTTTCTGTAATGGAAATGGAACAATAGCCTCAAGTCGTTTCGCCTAAACTATTTCAACTCAATCATCTCAAGGATTCTCGTATGACTAAAAAGGTCACGAGCCAAGATTGGAGCGTGATATACCTTGAACGAAAACTTTAAGAAGATCCCTAGAATGAGGAACAACTTATAAAGCTGAATAAATTAAGATTGTTAATTGGAAATGAAATAATCAAGTAAATTAGGGATTTAAATTAAACTAAGTAGATTGAGGAAAATGAAATAGAAGGCAAACGATGGCATGCCGTGTGCGATGAAAGTTGCACGCACGGTGTAGAGCAGGGGAAAAGGTGGAGATAACCTCAAAGTCTTACCTATTGCTATCTTCAGGCCATAGTATGGAATCACAAGAAGATGTTGAAGTGACTAAAAGGTTAAAAGAATGTGGAATTATTATTGGTATCCCTCTTCTAGATCATGTCATCATTGGAGATAATAGTTATGTAAGTTTATTGAAAAAAGGGATTATTTAATACAAAGCAATAAGCCAACTATTTTTAAGGGTGTGTATGGAGGAATAGGAAGATTCTAAAGCGTTTATTCGCATAGATCTTCTTATTCTTTTTTATTTGTAAGGTTGATTTATAAATATATTCATAATATGTGATTCGTGGAAATAGACAGATTAAAAGGTCAGAAATATAGGATAAGAAAAAAGGATCTATGCCTAATAAACTAACAAGATAGCTCTAACCTAAAGCGAGCAAAATTAGCTTAAAGGCTTTTGATATGAAGGGAATAATGCGGGGATTGAAGATGTGAATGCACAACTTGTTCTCAAGGCAATGGAAATAGATTTAGAAAAGAATGCGCCTAAGGTGAACGTAAACGTTTAGAACAAGTATTAGCTAAATATCGAAAAGAAGCTTAAGGTAAATGGAATTTTCTTCCCTGAAAGAGCTGTTCCATTGTTATACATAAGAACTCCTCTTGAATATCAAGGAGGGAACGGTATAATCTTGTTTGGGTTCGAACCAGCGACCGCCACCTTGTTAAGGTGGCGGTCTTTTTGATACATTAATCTTCTTTCTGTATTATAAATTCCCAAAACTTCCTTAATTCCTCTCGCTTTTGGGGAGAGGCACTTTTAATTGATGTAAACCATTTCTCTAATTCTGTATTATGTACTTCGGTACTATCTTTTGCAATGAATCCTATTTCTTCTAATAAGGATCTAGTACTTATATTCATGGCGTTTGCTATTTTTTCAATTACTAATAGTGTTGGTTCTACAGGTTTTCCTGTTCTGGAATCTACGCCTTTTTCAAGTTTGTCTATATAAGTATGACTAACATCGCATTTTTGAGCAAAATCGCGCAAGGATAGTTTATTTGTTAAACGATAATTTTTAATAATTTCACCAAGAGTTTTCTTCATATGTAATCCTCCTATTACAATTGTAAACAATAATTTACAAAAAGAAACTAAAATAGAGAAAAAATATGTAAAACATTGTTGACGATTTAGTAAACTATGATTTACAATTATTTTGTAATCATATGAATACATAAGCGGAGAGGAGTAGAGCAGTGAATAGGATAGCTGAATTACGGAAAGAAAAACTAATATCACAAGAAAAATTAGCGGAACAAGTTGGTTTATCGCGCACTTATATTTCTGAGATAGAGAATAATAAAAAACAACCAAACGTTAAGTTAGCTATAAAAATAGCAAAGGTTTTGGGAAAAAGCGTTGAATCTATTTTTGGGCCCACTTGTAAACTATAGTTTACAAGTGGGGTGAGTGAGAATTCAATTACCTTACATAGCAGCTACATCATAATCTAAACAATTTAATTAACGGTAAAAAATACGGAGAAGGGAAGTGTTTAATATGAACATGAAAACATTTGAAATGCGTGAAAAACGTTTAGCAGAACTACTAGGTGCAAAAGTACTATGGGAATTTATCAGTGCCGTCACAGAGGAAATTGAAAAGCAGGAATTAGGGTCTACACCAGGTTTATTAGAAGATCTATTCATACATGTGAAAGAAACCATTCAAATTCAAAATATGAATCAACGCATAACAAAAGCCCCTGTAAAAACAGAGGCTGGTAGTATAGATAAAGAGACATTATATATAGAAGCATATGTAGAATTAATTAATCATAAGTTTCTTATTTCTGAATTAGCTGTAGAGCTTTCATCTGTTCTAAAAGAATTAAATTGTTTTGTTCAATCATCTTTGCCACAGCTTCAAAGTGAGCTTGATTCTCAAGAACCTCAATCTGCTTCTCTTTAGGGAGTGATTGAAGTATTTCTTTAATTTCTTTACACTCGTATATGTTATTCTCCGAGTCTTCGATTAATTTATTGCGACGATTGGTGTATTCAAGTGCACCTAAAGTCGCTAATGCGCGAGGATCTAATCCTAGAATTTCCATGTATTCCTCTCCTTTCTTCTACAATAATTCGATAGGCGGAAGGAGATTCCTTTAATAATTTGGTAGAGTTTTTATAGTTATATAACATATTTTTTATCATTTTAGCAAAGAAGACTGCTTCCTCAAGGAGCGTGAAGGGTCACAGTCCAGTGAGTAGGTGGGAGATGAATTGGCTTCGAACAAGGGATGGCAGGAAGCTATCGTAATTGTGCGACTTACAGAAAGTTTTACTCCATTATATATCGAATGTACGTTCGGTATATAATAGCCATATACCGAAATGGAGGTGAATCAAATGATAATTAATAAAGCCTATAAGTTTCGTATCTATCCAAATCAAGCACAAGCAATTCTAATTAACAAAACGATAGGTTGTTCTCGCTTTGTATTCAATCATTTCCTATCTCTATGGGATCACGCATACAAAGAGACTGGAAAAGGTTTAACATATGGTACATGTTCTGCTAAACTTCCTGCCATGAAGAAAGAGTTTGTTTGGCTCAAAGAAGTGGATAGTATTGCGATTCAGTCGTCTGTTCGCAACCTTGCGGATGCGTATACACGATTTTTCAAAAAACAAAATAGTGCCCCGCGTTTCAAATCCAAGAAGAATAACGTACAATCTTATACCACAAAACAAACAAATGAAAATATTGCCGTTGTAGGGAACAAAATAAAGTTGCCCAAACTAGGCCTTGTTCGATTTGCCAAAAGTCGTGAAGTAGAGGGACGTATTGTAAATGCGACTGTTAGACGAAACCCTTCTGGTAGATATTTTGTGTCACTATTAGTTGAAACAGAAGTACAAGAACTTCCGAAAACACATTCTTACATTGGGATAGATGTAGGACTAAAAGATTTCGCCATTTTGTCAGATGGAACACCCTATGAAAATCCGAAGTTTTTCCGATTATTAGAAGATAAGTTGGCGAAAGCACAGCGTGTTCTTTCTAGAAGAATGAAAGGATCTTCTCGCTGGAATAAACAACGAGTAAAAGTAGCTAGAATTCATGAATACATATCAAATGCTAGAAAAGATTACTTAGACAAAATCTCGACTGAAATCATCAAAAGCCACGATGTTATCGGTATAGAGGATTTGCAAGTATCGAATATGTTAAAGAATCATAAGTTAGCAAAAGCAATTAGTGAAGTATCTTGGTCACAGTTTCGAACCATGTTGGAATATAAAGCAAAATGGTATGGCAAACAAGTCATTGTCGTATCGAAAACATTTGCTTCCAGCCAATTATGTTCTTGTTGTGGATATCAAAATAAAGACGTTAAAAATCTAAACCTACGTAAATGGGACTGTCCTTCTTGTCGTATGCACCATGATAGGGATATTAACGCAAGTATCAATATAAAGAATGAAGCAATAAGACTTCTAACCGCAAGGACTGCGGGGTTAGCCTAATCAATTAGAGTTCGATAGAACTCTTTACTTAGGAATCCCTCACTTCTAAACGAAGTGAAAGTGGGGGTAGTTCAATTAGCAGGAATACTCTAGAATTAGACTTAAAATGTTTACCTTCGTCTAAATACAAGTTATACACACATATATTGATCTTATAAAGGTATATATTACACATAATATTATGTTAAAGGTGGCGAATTGTATCATGAAAGATTTTGTTCTCGAAAAAGAAAACATTATTCGTAAATATGGTGAATGGACCGCTTATGATATTAAATTAACGGATACTCTATATACAAGAGATATTCGACAACCAAATCCTGCGTTAAAAAAAATTGTGACAATGATTCAAGATATCACACAATGTGATTTTAAAAATCTTCGAATCTTAGATTTAGCTTGTTTAGAGGGGCATTACGCTATTGAGTTTGCTATGCAAGGCGCAACTGTTGTAGGGATAGAAGGAAGAGAATCAAACATACAAAAAGCTATATTCGCTAAAGATTTATTAAGGTTGGAAAACTTAACCTTTTATCAAGATGATGTAAGAAATTTAAGTGCTGACAAATATGGTCAATTTGATATTGTTTTATGCTCGGGTATTTTATATCATTTAGACTGCTCAGATGTATTCCCCTTTTTAGAAAAAGTGTATGAAGTATGCAAAAGGTTTGTAATAATTGATACTCATATCACTTCTACTCCTAATGTATCAGTACTTTATAAAAATTATGAATATAAGGGACACACAATGCTAGAACACTCTGCTAATTCATCAATAGAAGAACGTTTAAAAGCAAAATGGGCATCATTAGATAACGTTACTAGTTTTTGGATGACAAAATCCTCTTTATACAATTTTTTAACGCGAACAGGTTTCTCTTCTATAAATGAATCCAGAAGTTTAGTTCAAGAAGATAGGATTACTGTTGTAGCTTTTAAGAAATATCCTATAGAAATTAAAAGCTCTCCTGAAACAGAAAAATACATTGAACCCGATTATTTAGAATGCTAAAAATAACACGTTTAAGTTTAATATCCTAATTACTCTGTATGAGGTAGTACTATATGCCCTTCAAGCTAAAAACTTAAAGTATCCCTAAACAAAATTATCAATTTTCCAAAAGCTATTTATATAAATGCAATCCGTTCCTTCCGCTTTGGGGGCACTATAAAGTTTTAGCTTTATAGTGATGGGATAGCACCGCATTGCTATCAACTTAAAGAAATACTTCCGAAAACAAAAAATGAAAAGAATAATAAAAAAGCTTATCATTACGTGTTGAAGGATAAGCTTTTTTATTTAGAGTTCGATAGAACTCTTAACTTAGGAATTCCCCCACTTCTAAACGAAGTGAAAGTGGGGGTAATTCAATTGTAATTACAACAAATTAGTTAAGAAAGACTTAAATACAAGTGGTTACTAAAATAGTGCCTTTCTTAAATTGTTCGCATTTAATGTACCTCATGTAACAGTCTTCTTATCTCATTTTTTCTAATAGTCATCCCAGCTTCAGAAACTGTGTAACGGAAACCAAAGAAACATGAAGCTAATTAATATAGTAAAAGAACCATTTAAAAATATGTTGTGATTATAAAATGGTGCCAAGAAAGGATTGCTCATTTTATGCTTCTACAGTTCATACAATAAATTGATGAATTTCTAAAAGCGGAACCATATTTGGAAATTTAGGCTGATGGTGAGTGAAATAAAGATGCTTGGTGTTGTGAAAAATTAGGTAGTTTAAAAGGGGATTTTTTATGAAGAATGAACGAGTAGTAACTTGTAATAAAAAAGGAAGTATTGCAGTCGTTACAATTCAAAATCCACCAGTCAACACTTTAAGTTTAGAAGTAGTTCAACAATTAGTAGATTTATTAGAGGAAATAGAAATTGATAATGATATTTCAGTCATAATTATAACTGGAAGTGGAGAAAAGGCCTTTGTAGCAGGAGGGAATATAAAAGAATTTCCAGATTGGATGGGCAAAGGTGAAAAATATGCCGAGATGAAATCATTAGAATTGCAACAACCTCTTAATCAACTAGAGAATCTGTCCAAACCGACTATAGCTGCTGTTAATGGGTTAGCACTAGGTGGTGGATGTGAATTAGCACTTGCTTGTGACCTGAGGATAATAGAAGAACAATCTTTAATTGGATTACCGGAAATTACGTTAGGTTTATTTCCTGGGGCTGGAGGAACCCAACGCTTACCTAGATTAATTGGAGAAGGGAAAGCAAAAGAGATGATGTTCACAGGGAAATCGATTACAGCTAAAGAAGCAAAAGAAATAGGCTTGGTTAACTACATTACCCCTCGAGGAGAGGCGTTAAATAAAGCAAAAGAGATTGCAAGGGATATAAGTAAATTTTCTCTTCCAGCTCTCACCTATATGAAGTTGGCAATTCGCGAAGGGGCAGCAGTACCTTTACAAGAAGGGCTCGAGATTGAAGCGCGTTACTTTGGAAAAGTATTTCAAACAGAGGATGTGAAGGAGGGGGTAAAGGCATTTATTGAAAAAAGAATGCCGCATTTTACAAATAAATAGAATGGGACGAAAAAAGTTATCCAGGTTTATTCTACACTATGTCAACATAGATGCTGTTTTTAAAGCTATTTATTTGTTTTTCGCAACACCTTTCAGATCTAGTTCGTCTAATAAATAGATTTGTAGTAGCATGTCTATTTCAAAAGTGAAAATAAATAAAAAGGCGGAGGAATAGAATGGAAAATGGTACAAATGAAAAGGAAATAAATCAAACGCCTTTAGTAAGTGTATTAATTCCTACGTATAATCGTCCACACTACTTTGAAAAAGCTTTATGTAGTGTATTAGAACAAACGTATCCTAATATGGAAATTATAATAGGGGATGATAGTACAAACGAAGAAACAGAGAAAGTGTTACAAAAGTACTTGTATGATCATTCAAATATTATTTATATAAAAAATAAGTCAACTCTGGGACAATTTGAGAACTCACGTATGTTATTTCATAAAGCGAAAGGTGAGTATATAAACTTCTTAATGGATGATGATTTATTTCATGTA
Source organism: Bacillus cereus group sp. MYBK14-1 (assembly GCF_051916885.1). NCBI lineage: Bacteria > Bacillati > Bacillota > Bacilli > Caryophanales > Bacillaceae > Bacillus > Bacillus cereus group sp. MYBK14-1. The sequence goes on from NZ_JBQAHM010000008.1 coordinate 135,144, forward strand.
AATAAAATTGAAAAAATGATGAAATACTTTTTAAATGACCTAGATAATGAAATTAAGCTTGTAACATCCCATCGCCAAGTAATGGATGCAGAAGGAAACCTATTGCCAGATGTTTATTCAACGATGCGTTTATTTTATACAGATACGATTATAGATGGGTCACAATTAGGAAAAATGGTGATTATGAATCAAAAGAATTATATAGGAGAACCGACAACGGTTTTATTTCGTAAAAGTGATTTAACAGAACCGTATGGTGTATTTGATAAAAGGCGGTATCTTTGCAACGTAGATGTAGCTTCATGGTTATCTTTACTGAGTAAAGGGAAAGCGGTATATATAGCGGAGACACTCAGTTACTTTCGATTACATTCAAATCAGCAGTTAAATGAATCTAATAAAATGATGGATGGGTTAGAAGATTTTTCTCATAGTATTATTATAGCTGGAGAAAAATATGGTTTCTTATCCTCCGAAGAGGAGTTAGACAGAGCTATTACAAATTTTCTAGACTATGCAAGAAGAATTGTTCCATCATCCATATTATATTCATTGGATTACTATCAACAAATCAAGCTAAAGAAAATAAATATTGAAAAGAAAAAACAGCGTATGAATATCAACTCGCACCTCCCAAAAGTCAGTATACTAATTCCTGCCTACAATAGACCTCATTACTTAGAATTAGCCCTCAAAAGTGCTTTGAATCAAACCTATGAAAATATTGAAATTATAATTTCTGACGATAGTACAAATGATGAAGTAAAAACAATGATCCAGCCATACTTAAAAGAACATGAATGTATAACATATGTTAAAAATGAAAATCCATTGGTGGCTGAAAATTTTAATCAATGTATAGAGCTTGCTACTGGTGAATATATAAATTTTTTATTAGATGATGATTTATTTCATCTTGAAAAGATTGAGAGAATGATGAAATACTTTTTTGAATTAGAAAACATTGCATTTGTGACGTCGTACCGTGAACTGATTGATGAGAATGGAGAGGTATTACCCCCCTCTACATTGAATATGAAAATTGCCGCAGAAACTACAATTTTTGAAGGGGAAACACTAGGGAATTATATGTTGAAAAACTTGAAAAACGTAGTTGGAGAACCGACAACGGTTTTGTTTAATCGCAATTTTTTTGGAGGAAAATTTGGTTATTTTAAGGGGAAAGCGTATTCTTCTATTAATGACATTGCAACTTGGTTAGATATGATGAGGAAAGGAAAAGTAGTTTATATAGAGGAACCTCTTAGCTACTTTAGACAACATAGTGGACAAAATCAAAAACAAATGTACTTTATATTAATGACAATTGAAGAATGGATTGAATTAATTACAGATGCACATAATAGTGGTTTTTTAAATACTGAACAAGATTATAAAGAGAGCTTATCTTATTGTTTGGAGAATGCGGGATTTATACTTAAGGATGCAGTAAGAAGTGGAGAACTAGATCAAATTTATAATGAAAAGATAAAAAGTGGGTTAATTAAACTAGTTACTCAAATATTTGAGAAAAATATTTGTTATTGCCAATATTGCAATCAAGAATTTAAAAGTTTTTCTCCTTGGCCAGCACATTATGATTTTCTAAAATATGAATTTGAGATGTGGAATAAAGATACAGGTATCTGTCCAGTTTGCTATTCGATGGATCGTGACAGGTTGTATCGTGCGTACATTGAAACAGAAACGGATTTGTTAAGTAGGAATTATACTATGCTTCATATTGCACCTGAAGTGAAGGTAAGAGGATGGCTTAACCAGTTTAAAAACATTACTTATATATGTGGGGATTTAGAACCAAAGGATTCTTTAATGGAGGAAATTGATATTACGAGAATTGCATACGAAAATAATACCTTTGATGTTATTTTATGTAGTCATGTATTAGAACACGTGCCTGACGATGAAAAAGCAATGCGAGAATTATATAGGGTACTAAAGCCAAATGGGTGGGGAATTATTCAAGTGCCAATCGTAATGAATGTAGATTTTACTATAGAGGATAAATCTATTGTAACGCCATTATTGAGAAAAATAGCCTTTGGTCAAGAAGATCATGTTAGGATTTATAATCGATCGGGATTTATTCAACGATTAACAGATGCGGGCTTTAAGGTGGAATTATATAACTTAGCTCAGAAACAAGGAATAGAAATTGCTAGGAAATTCGGATTATCAGAAACGGATATGCTCTATATTGTCCGAAAATGATAGAAAGGAATAGATGCATATGGAGAATATTCCTTTTTTACGTGCGTCAATTGTACCTGCAAACGAGTACTTAGATGAATTAGAGCGAATTGATATCTCCCACATATATACAAATTATGGACCTATAAATCAACGTTTTGAAGAAACAATTATGTCGGAATTTTTTCAGAACAGGGGAGCAGTTACAACAGTAGCAAACGCAACGTTAGGGTTAATGGCGGCAATTCAATGTAAGAAAAGAAAAAAAGGAAAGTATGCGCTTATGCCTAGTTTTACATTCCCTGCTACTCCATTGGCAGCTATTTGGTGTGGCTTGGAGCCTTATTTTATTGATATTTCATTAGATGATTGGTGTATGGATAAAACGGTACTTTTGGATAAGATTGATGAATTAAAAGAAGAGGTTGCAGTTGTTGTTCCATATGCAACATTCGGATCATGGATGGACTTGAAAGACTATGAAGAATTAGAGAAAAAGGGCGTTCCGGTTGTTGTAGATGCGGCACCAGGGTTTGGATTAATGCATGAGGGTGTACATTACGGTCAGAATTTTAGTGGTATGATTGTATATAGCTTTCATGCAACAAAGCCTTTCGGAATTGGTGAAGGTGGTATGATATATAGCCATAATGAGGAAGAGATAAATCAAATTAAAAGAATGGGTAATTTTGGATTTGATCATAATCGTGAATGTACGATGATGGGGTTTAACTGTAAAATGACTGAATATGCAGCAGCTATTGGGATTACAACGATAAATAAATGGAATCAAAAAATGCAAGAACGAACTCGTATCTCTGAATGGTATAAACAGTTATTACAAAGTACGGGATTAATAAAAAAAGGCTGGCAAGTTCAAAAGACAAAAGCAGTTATTCATCAATTTATGCCTATCCTCTGTTCAGAAAAAATTAACAATATGCAGATAATAGAAGAGTTGAAAAAGCAAAAGATAGAAGCTAGATCATATTTTTCACCATCTTGTCATCAACAAGATTTCTTTAAAAAATATAAGTCTACAGATTTAACAAATACAAATAAAATAGAAAAACGAATCATTAGTCTACCTTTATGGGAAGGAATGACAAAAGAAATCGTAGAGAAAATTATAATGTGTTTAATGCAGAAGGGGGTTTCCACAGATGAATAGTTTTTATAGTCAAGAAGAGCTGAGCGAAATTGGCTTTCTATCCGTCGGGGAAAATGTATTAATAAGTAAAAAAACCAGCATATATAATCCAGGTGCTATATCTGTTGGGAATAATGTAAGAATCGATGACTTTTGCATTTTAAGTGGCAAAATTACAATTGGAAGTTATTCGCATATAGCGGCATATACAGCGTTATTTGGAGGAGAAATGGGGATTGAAATGCATGATTTTGCAAATATTTCATCAAAAACAATTGTATATGCAGCAATTGATGATTTTAGCGGAAATACATTAATGGGACCGACTGTTCCAGATCAATATAAAAATGTGAAAGCTGGAAAAGTTATTTTAAAAAAGCATGCTATTGTTGGTGCGCATTCTATTATCTTTCCAAATGTAGTAATAGGAGAAGGAGCGGCTGTTGGTGCGATGAGTATGGTAAAAGAAAGTTTAGATGATTGGTATATGTATGCTGGGGTGCCTGTGAGAAAAATAAAAGCTCGTAAAAAAAAGATAGTAGAATTAGAAAATGAATTTTTAAAAAGCATTAATTCCTGAGTGTTTAAAAGATTTTGTTGCAGCATTTCTCAAAAAAATAAAAAAAGACATGTATGAGGGGATATTATGGTGATTACTGTATTATTTATGGGGCTATCTTATAGTTATCTTTTTGTAGTAAAGAGGGTTGTTGTAACACATTGCTATCCCCTTAAACATTTCCAATGTCCCAAAGTAAAAAAACGTTATTCTTTCTAGATAAGCTAAATAGGAAAGGAGGGCGTTTTTTTATGAATTTCTCGATTGAATCACCTTATATGATTCAAGTAACAAACAATTATAAAAAATTGTTTGTTACTTGAATTTATTTTGATTTGTATAGAGTTAAGTTTCACCTTCTAGTGTTGCGATATATAATCTAAGCTTCTATTTTTTAGTTGCAGATAATACCTTATAACAATGTCTAAAATAACAACAGCCATAAGAAGTAAATTCAACACATACAAATATACGTATCTAGAAAAAAATCTAATGTAATTTATGTTAAAAGAAGGGTGGTAACTTTAAAAATGGAAAATGAAACAAATTTACTGGAGGATGAGTTGAAAAAACTTTTGATTGCAAATATAAATGATCCTGAGACACTATTAAAGTTAGGTGAGATTTACTACTCTAGTGGTCGACTATATTTAGCAGCAAATTATTTATCCTATGTTATGAAAATGACTAACAATATTGATTTATCCAACAAAGCAAATCAATTATTGTTTTTAGCAGAACGTGCAATCCAAATTAACATTAACGATAATATGCATTCTACTTCTGGATTTTTAGATACACTTATAATGGAACTTCTTAATTGCTTAAAGAACCATTATTACTATAATATCGATATTGGATTATTTGAACTTATGCATGTTCGTCCCTCCATTGATTCAATTGTTGTAAATATCCAAAATGAAAAAGAAGAAATTCTGAAGCACCTACAAGGACTTGAAGAACTATATTTCAAATTGAATGATCCCTTTTCCAAAGAGTTATTAATTAAACTCTTGTCATTTCGATTATTAGGGAATCATAAAGTAAAGTTACCTTTAAATACTATTAATTATTGGAATCAAAGAAAATCTATTCAAAACCTCATTCATTCTACAGAAACACTTCAAACTAATTATCATAATTGGACGCTACAATTGTTTGATTTAACTCCTTTAAAGTATAATTTGCGGTTATTTTATGTTTCGATGGGAATTAGTGCAACTTTTTTAGATAAGCAGTATGAATACAATAAAGTTTCACCCGCAATAAAAGTAAAAGAAGGAGACATTGTTATTGACGCAGGTGGATGTTTTGGGGATACTGCTCTTTATTTCGCCCATGAAGTAGGAGAAACTGGCCATGTTTATACAATTGAATTTATACCAAGCAATTTAGAAATTATGTCGAAAAACATCAATTTAAATGAAACACTTCAAAATCATATTACAATTGTTAAACACCCTCTTTGGAATGATTCAAATACTTCGCTATATTATAAAGATCAAGGTGCTGCAAGTTTTGTATCATTTTCTGAAGAATCAGGTGTTACAGATAAAGTTAGTACCATCACTATAGATAATTTGGTGATAGAACAAAAACTTCATAAATTGGATTTCATTAAAATGGATATTGAAGGTGCTGAAATGAATGCATTAAAAGGTGCTATCCATTCTATAACTACATTTCGCCCTACGCTTGCTATTGCGATTTATCATCAAATCAGTGATTTTGTTAATGTTATGAAATTTATTAACGATTTAAATTTGGGATATCAATTTTATTTAGGCCACTATACTATTAATGCTCAAGAAACAATTTTATTTGCGGTTGCAAGAGAGAAGATGGAAGTGAGTGGTTAAAAATGAAGAATAAATCTCAAAGACGTCTTGCGGTAATTGATACCAAATTCCCTTGGAAGTTAAGTGGATTTCGTTATTGGGAGAATTACCAAATCTATAAAGAACGACCTGATACTCTTTACTTTGCTACTGAGGTATATACGGATGATTTTCCAACAAAAGTACATGATTTTCAATTATTTAATAAGATAGCGAAAGAAGAAGGAATTACCGATATATATTGTGTTTTTTTAAATTTCGTGTTGAGTTTATTAGGCACTTGTTATCTTCCTGACGGGACACAAATGCCAGGAACAAATCCCCAACATAATATAGCTACTTTTTTAAAGAAAAATCATATTAACATTCATACTACATTATATCCAGGTGGGGGATTGGATCCTTATACTTCTGTTGAATTTTTAAATATAGTATCTAAACATTGTAAAACAGTATTCTCTAATGCAAATGAGGTATTAAATACTATTCCCAATAGTATTTATGTCCCAGGAGTGATTAATACAGATTTTTATCATTATAATCAAAAGGTTATTTCTAAGCCAATACAGATCATATTTGCGGCTCACAATGCAGAAAGAAAAGGATTTCCTTTATTAGCGCAAGCATTTAATAAACTTGATGATCAATTTCATTTACATATTGTAGGAAACTGGGAAGGTAGCTTACATCTATTAACAAACAAGAATTATACTTTTTGGGGCATATTAGATTTCGAAAGACTAAAACACTTATATGAACAATCTCATATATTTATCTGTTGTAGTACAAAAGATAACTTTGCTATTGATGGATTTCCAACTACTGCTGCAGCTGATGCAATGGCGACAGGGTGTATTTTAGTTTCAACGAATCACCGAAACGATGATCGTATACTTAAACATGGTGAGGACTATCTGAAGATAGAAGAAGATAGCAATTCCATATTAAACAACTTATTATGGATTAAGATGAATTTTGAAAAAGCATTAGAGATTGGAAAGAGTGGTTCATTTAAAATGGATAAATATTTTAACTATAAAACAAATGTAAATTTCAAGCTATCTCATATATTTTATGTTTAATGACAATAAAGTTGTTGAATTGATAATAAAGTCATTTGAAAAAAAAATAAAGTTGTTTAAAAATGAAAAACGTTTTAATTCTTCACGCTTTTGGGATGGAGCAAGTTTTATACCATTTAACCATTGATCTAGTTCTGATTCATTTCTTTCCCCCTCGGTATCAAAAGCTCTCCCTAAAAGAAGATTAGTAGATACTTAATTTTTTTCCCCTGGTTCAAATAGATTTAATCTTATAGCTATACTAATTACATAATCGTTTCGTAGTCGGGTGAATACATGACAAACCAACAAAATGACACAAAACACAAGTTAAAAATATTTTGATCAAAAGAATGCCGATTTTTATATTCAACATATTGCATAAACTTAAACCTTAGTTATGGTTTTAAGTCTTTTTTGATGAAACACAAATGTAAAAAGTAAAGTGTTTTAAAGGTGTTGGCATATTTTCGATCGAATATTTATATTTAAAGGAGGTTAAGAGTCTATCAGGAAATCTATGTTAGTAAGAATTCTATATTTTAGCTCTATATTTTTGATCTGCCTATAACTATTAGATGTATCAAAAGTGACTTGATGTAATGTTTGATATCATTTTTAAAATTAGGGGGAGCATGCATGTATAAATATAGTATGATATTTATGTTAAGTATTTTATGTGTACTTTTTGGAGTATCTCATATAGCTTCAGCTGATAAATTATCTTATCCAGGGGATAGAATTGATATAACTACAAATTACATGAACAATGAAAACATTAACTTTGATCCATATAGTGGGAAATATATAGGGGATGTTTATAAAGTTACAAATGGAAAATTAGAAAAAGTTAACTTTCAAGAGTATTTAAATGATCAAGCAAAATCTAATGCTACTGTAAAAATGACAGAAGAAATGAAAAATCAAAATCAATCCATTAATAAATTAAATGATATTTCACCTATGGAGGTTAATTATCGCTGGTATGAGTTTGAGCGTACTGGCCAATATGAGTTTCACGCAGGGTGGGAGAGAGTGAGTGCGACGATTATGTGTCCATCGGCATCTGTAAGCTGTAGCATAGCACAACAATATTCTCTTACTAAATCTCAAAGTTGGAATGCAGGTTTTGGTATAGATTTAACAAAAAAAATAAAGACTAATGCTGGGTTCACATGGACCGATTCTGCTACTGTGTCGTCAACATATACTTTTACTATAAAACCTGGGGCACAGGGGTATGTAGCTTTTAATCCTCGATACAATCAAACTGTGGGTTGGGCAAAAACGTATGATTCTATTCGAGGACTTGTAAGTAAGGATTGGGTTGATGCACGATCTCCTTATAAACTTAATAATGGTCAATTGGATGGATGGGTTACATTCTTTTATGAGTGATTTTATAATTGGTGCCCTTTGCTACATAAAATCCAATAGAGTAAATAAATATGCCTCTCATGGTAGGCAATAGATTTTACTAAGCTTGCATAATTAGTGTTATAAACCGCCAGAGATGGCGGTTATTTTTATTTTCTGTAATGATATACTAATCCAGTGTCTACAATAACTAGGTGCAAAAGTACTATGGAAATTTATAGTTTGTTATTTCTGAATTAGCTGTAGAGCTTTCATCTGTTCTAAAAGAATTAAATTGTTTTGTTCAATCATCTTTGCCACAGCTTCAAAATGAGCTTGATTCTCAAGAATCTCAATCTGCTTCTCTTTAGGGAGTGATTGAAGTATCTCTTTTATTTCTTTACACTCGTATATGTTATTCTCTGAGTCTTCGATTAATTTATTGCGACGATTGGTGTATTCAAGTGCACCTAAAGTCGCTAATGCCCGAGGATCTAATCCTAGAATTTCCATGTATTCCTCTCCTTTCCTCTACAATAATTCAATAGGGGAAAGGAGAATCCTTTAATGATTTAGTAGAGTCTTTATATAGTTAGTGAGTATGTTATCTAGTAGGAATGTAGTAGGAATCTGCTTAAAACTCCTTAAAAATAATGAGAAGAAAGGAGAAATTATTAGATTACACTCTTTTTCCTTAAGAAATCTTCATATGGAATGGGATATGAATGAATAGAAAAACGAAATTAAAGAGATTTTTAACCGTTAAAATTATAGAGAATATTAAGAGGTTATCAGGCAAAATGTCTTAAAGTGTTTAAGAGTAGGAAGATATGTATCACTCGTTAATTAAAAAGTAAAAAGTTAGACATTAGAATAGGGAGAAGTGTCTAAGTAAGTTGCTTTTATAGATGAAATAGTGGAGCGTATGAAATTAAAACATGTTAAAGCAAATATAAGAGTGATCTCGATAGGTTAGGCTTAGAAAGTGGCTATTGAATTCGAAGAAGTCAAAATGTGAAAAGTTTCACTTATGTTAACCGGAATATCTATTACTTATTTACTCTATATAAAAAAGCAGCTGCACAAAAGTACAGCTAGTCTTCTTCACAAATTTATATGGCTTTAATGACGAATTGAGATTGAGGTATATATAGTAATTGAGCTGCCAAGGAAGTTGTTGTATTAGCAAATGGGTATGCTTCCTTATAAAGAAAATTACTATACACTATTTCATTCATTTCATAGGTCGTACACAGTTTTTTTAGGATTTTTTGAGAAATTTTATTTGTACAAGCAGCAATAAAATCATAATCTCTTTTACTTATTTCTTGAATGGCATGTGAAAGAAGGGTAGTGACTATACCACTTCCCATCCAATCTGGATGACAAGCGCCCATATCTAGATAGACCAATTTTTCTTTATCTAAATGAGAAAACTCAATAGATTCTGTCTCTAATGTATCTAAAAGTTGAAAAATAGGTTCCATTTGCGGGCATAGTTCAATCGCTTTCTCTGTATCTATTAGTGGCTGAGTTACTTTTTTTGTTAAAAGAACTCCAACAATTTGAAAATTTTCTATTGCTACAAATGACATAGCTTGAGATACAGCTTGTTTCATCATTTCTTCGCACATTTTGTGAAAAGGAGCAAAAGGAATTTGTAAACTGCTTACAAGAGGTTCGTTATTCACAAAGGAATGTGCAAGTAAGTGTGCTGCATCTTTCACGTGGTGTGTATCTAGTAGCTCTATATTCATATGTTTTTCCTCTTTTCCTGATATAGTAATTAAAAGTATTATTTAATTTAGTTAAGTTTAATTATTAAAGCGCTTACCAAAATGATTATTAAACATATGAATAAATCTGTTTAGTAGCAATCGAAATATGTTCATAAAGAAATCTTACAATATCATCTATACATTCAATAGTTGTATATGGAGAGATAGAAAAGAATTTTAATGTGGAAATTGAATTTCTATCACAACTGTTTATTGCATCTACTACACAAGAACGCGTTGTATCACCAAAAAATACTTGATCGCGATTTTTTCCTAGGTAATTAAATAGTTCTATATTTAATCGGTTTGTATCCTCAATTTCTTCTTTTGTTGCAAGACCTATTCGTTCTTTTTTCCAATTTTCTTGGCCATCTCCATTCATATAGAAACGGAAAGTTGTAATTGGTCCATATGTAAAATCATTTGTGATTGCGACTTGAGGTAGAGCTTCACGCAACTTCTCTCTAAATAATAGATTTACACGAATATAATTTGCTAATAATTTTTGATATCCTTCAATTCCAAAGGCTACTAGATTGATATACATCGGAATAGCACTACCAGCTCGTGAGCATTCTAAGGTATAGCCTGTATGATAACTACCATATGATCTATTACCAAGATAAGGTGTATCATCTTGTTCAATGTCCATCAGTTGTAAATCAGTATGATTTTTTACGATTAAAATACTTGAAGCATAAGGTGTTTGTCCTAATTTATGAAAATCAAAACATACACTATCTGCAAGAGACATATATTGCATTTTATCTTGTACGTATTGTAAGGCATTTTTTACAGTAGGTTCAAATGAGAGTGGATTTTCTGCAAAATTATAATTGTTAAAGAAGCTATAGAATCCGCCCATTGCAGAATCAGCATGGATATAAATAGGCTTTAATTTATATTTTTTCTGTATTGTTTCAGCGCTCTCTTTAATTTTTTTTATATCATCAATGGTAAATGTATCTGTGGACCCCATAGTAGCTAGAATATAGAGAGGGATACCGCCATTTTTAATAACCTGTATCATTTTATTCTCTAAATCTTCTATATCCATAGAATTTGTATAAGGATCAGTTTTTACTTTTATTAAGTGATTTGACCCGATGCCAGTTGCTTCAGCTGACTTTAATAAACTATAATGTGCATTTTCAGAAGCAAAGCAATATACATTTTGTGGAGCGCCATGTTCTTTTGCTGATGGGAATTGTTTAGAAATTGCTAAGCGCAAGCTCGAAAACACGCATCCTTGTCCACCCCATGTTGTATAGCCACCGCTATTATGCGGATTATAACCAATCAGTTTTGAAAGCATGGATACAACTTTTACTTCTGCTTCAGCTGCCCCTGGACCATATACGTCCCAAACACCATTACCATTTAAAAGGGCCATGGTTATTACACCTAATAGTGAAGGTATACTTGGTAGTGGTACAGCGTTAGACAAGTAATATTTATTTGGATAAGGATGACCATTCATAAATTGGTTTAGCTCTTCTATAACCTCAGACATAGTGATTCCAGCTAGTGGAATATGACTTTGGTGAATTAAGCCATTGTAGTATCCTTCGAATTTTTCCTCACATTTACCTAAAGTAGCTCGCTCTTCATTTTTTAATCGGTCAAGATTTTTAATTATTTTCTGCATAGATTCTAATAAAAGTTGTTGTTTTTCTTCATTTCCGTCAACGCTCGGAAATAGTTTTAAAATATCTTGCATGCAGTCACTTCTCCTTGTGAAAAACTGGATTTTTATTTTACTTGGTTAAACATAAGGGTATAATGATTTGTAATTGCCCTTTCGAACACTTAGAAATGAGGAGCAATTTAGAAAAAAATGTAATTCCATAGAAGATTATATGAACTATGGAATTTAAAGTAAAGAAAAATTTTTTGATTTATTTTAAAAAAGTAATTGTGAGATAATGAAGTTTCTAAAAATATTTCTGAATTAATTGTTTATTCGGTTTGGATGTTGCCCTAGCATGTATTCAACTAATATAATAGATATTTTTATATAATGTAGAACGTATTATAAGGTAGTTTAATAAAAGGGTTCAAATACCTTATAAACTGTAGATATTGTTGGGAAAAGATAAAAGAAATAGGTTGGAAGTGCTAAAGATATATTCTAGTGGAGAAGAAGTAGTAGTATGGATTTGGTAGAAAAATCAGCATAATTTTTTATCATTTTAGCCAAGAAGACTCCTTCCTCAAGGAACGCGAAGTGATTAGGTAGGAGATGAATTGGCTTCGGACAAGGGATGGCAGGAAGCCATCTTAATTGTTCGACATACATAAAGTGTTACGTCACTATCCATCGAATGTACGTTTGGTATATAATAATCATATACCGAAATGGAGGTGAATCAAATGATAATTAATAAAGCCTTTAAGTTTCGTATCTATCCAAATCAAGCACAAGCAAATCTAATTAATAAAACGATAGGTTGTTCTCGCTTTGTATTCAATCATTTCCTATCCCTATGGGATCACGCATATAAAGAAACTGGAAAAGGTTTAACATATGGTACATGCTCTGCCAAACTTCCTGCCATGAAGAAAGAGTTTGTTTGGCTCAAAGAAGTGGATAGTATTGCGATTCAGTCGTCTGTTCGCAACCTTGTGGATGCTTATACGCGCTTTTTCAAAAAACAAAACAGCGCACCGCGCTTTAAATCTAAGAAGAACAACGTACAATCTTATACCACAAAACAAACAAATGAAAATATTGCCGTTGTAGGGAACAAAATAAAGTTGCCCAAACTAGGCCTTGTTCGATTTGCCAAAAGTCGTGAAGTAGAGGGACGTATTGTAAATGCGACTGTTAGACGAAACCCTTCTGGTAGATATTTTGTGTCACTATTAGTTGAAACAGAAGTGCAAGAACTTCCGAAAACACATTCTTACATTGGGATAGATGTAGGACTAAAATATTTCGCCATTTTGTCAGATGGAACACCCTATGAAAATCCGAAGTTTTTCCGATCATTAGAAGATAAGTTGGCGAAAGCACAGCGTGTTCTTTCTAGAAGAATGAAAGGATCTTCTCGCTGGAATAAACAACGAGTAAAAGTAGCTAGAATTCATGAATACATATCAAATGCTAGAAAAGATTACTTAGACAAAATCTCAACTGAAATCATCAAAAGCCACGATGTTATCGGTATAGAGGATTTGCAAGTATCGAATATGTTAAAGAATCATAAGTTAGCAAAAGCAATTAGTGAAGTATCTTGGTCACAGTTTCGAACCATGTTGGAATATAAAGCAAAATGGTATGGCAAACAAGTCATTGTCGTATCGAAAACATTTGCTTCCAGCCAATTATGTTCTTGTTGTGGATATCAAAATAAAGACGTTAAAAATCTAAACCTACGTAAATGGGACTGTCCTTCTTGTCGTATGCACCATGATAGGGATATTAACGCAAGTATCAATATAAAGAATGAAGCAATAAGACTTCTAACCGCAAGGACTGCGGGGTTAGCCTAATCAATTAGAGTTCGATAGGACTCTTTACTTAGGAATCCCTCACTTCTAAACGAAGTGAAAGTGAGGGTAGTTCAAAGAAGAATAATTACTTGATCAAAGTTGTTTAATGAATTTAATTTTATTATCTAATAATAATGGACGAATTAAATGTGAAGAGTTTTCTTTAACCTGATTAGAATTTTTTGCACCAGGAATAGCAACTGAAATGGCTGGGTGAAGGAGAAAAAGATGAGAATAGATCTACCAGATAAAGTAACAAAATATGATCATGTAGATTTATATGATGAGAATGGGAGTAAAGTGGATATTAAAAGTACAGATGCTCTTATTCCATATAAAAAGTAAGAATTGAGGTCGAAAATGAACGTAAGGAGAATACAAGCAGAATTTGAAAAGTTACACTATTTTGATGCATGGGTTACTAAATTAGTATGCGACTATTTTGGTGATGAGGTATACCTAACTTATAAGAATGAAAATGGCGACGTAGATTTTCAATTTAGCGGTTGCTATAGAATAGATTTCAAACATAGCATGGGATATGTAAAAGAAAAACCAATAAAAACATTTACATATGAACAGTTACCATATTTTCTTCATGATATTGAAATTGGTGAAGTAGAAAAAGAGGGCTTGAAATTATATACCTGTAATATAATTATGCCCCCTATGGAATTAGAAATATGGTGTAAGGATATAAAAATTGAAAGCTAAGTATTATAATAAAAAACGCTCCAATTATTGTGAAAAATTTACAAGCATTGGATGTGAAAATACTAGGATTTCCTACAGGTTTCAATATGAGAATAAATCTTGCAAATGCATTTACGGACTGAGCTAATAGAATAGCAAGCCATAAGATTGATATTCCAGCTGCGAGAAATATTGATAACATTGATTTATGTAATGTGTTATATGATCTGGGTGTTCCACTGGAAAAAACGCTGAGTTTATAGCGGGCTAAAAGTCTACTAATCAATTCATGACAACATTCATAGACTTTGCTCCTATACTGAGATGAAATCTTAGCTGAAAATGAAAATCTGCCTTCATGGTATCCAGCTGAATTGTTTGAAGTATCTAACCCTTTACAGCCTTTAGAATGGTATTTTGCAGATCATAAACAAAGTAAAGTGACAACAATAGAATATATATGAGGTTATAAAGAATTATCTTTAAATGATAGGCAAGCTCTTGGTTTAATGGAAAGAGTGAATAAAGATATGGAAATATTTTTAAAGCGTAAAGCCGAAATTGATGAATTTGAGAGATAGTAAATGAATGAAGTAATTAATCTATAAAAAACGTAGAATTAAATATTTCTAGTTTTTTTGTACATAACATTTAAATAAACAGCTTATTTTTGAAAAAGTTGAAAGATAGTATTTATGTTGGCGCAAATATCTATTACAATGTACCCTATATAAAAAAAGTAGCTGCAAGTGCAACTACTTTTTTCACAAAAACATTATTATGCACATAACACCTTTAGCGTAGACTTGCGCTTAATGGTACTTGGGAATAAACTGTGAAATTGTTACCATAAGTACCGTGTCTTGAAAATGAGGAAGAAATTAAACCGTTCCAACTTTTGTAGGTAGATCCAGATGTATCTGCTCTTAGAAGTACATTTGAAAAGCTAGCCTGGCTAAAAGAATTACGTCCAGCATCTTCAACACCCTGAACCATTTTTACTGGTTCGTATTGAGAAAATGAGCCATATACAGGCTGATTTGCAAATCTAGGGCTTCCATTTACATACATAGTAACCGTACCATTTCCGTTATTAATTATTTTAAGGTTTACCCGATCACCATCTTTAATTGATGTATCATATTGTGTGTTCCAATACTTACTGTTTTGACCTGATTCATTATATCCTGAATTAAGAAATACTTTATATCCACTTGGTGTTTTTGAAATACCACCCTCAACTTTAGATGCTCCAATACCTAAATACCAATTCACATATCCATCTTTAACAACAACTGATTTTGGTAGATTTATATCAGCTGCAATCCCGGTATAACTACTATTTGTAACACTTTTTACAGCACCTTCTGTAGCTGCAAAACTAGTAGTTGAAAACATTGATAGAGAAATTAGAAGTGAACCAACTAGATACATCATTTTTTTCTTACTTTTTCTAAATACTTGATTCATTTTAGATCCCCCATATTTTAAATTATTAAATTGTATGGAAAGTTGGCCAACTAACTACAACTTACAAATTAAAGATATATCAGGTTTCATTTAATGTATATATTTTCCTGTTATAAGTCATTGAAATGTCAAATAAATTTGTTCTTTTATATTTATCAATATAGATGGAGTTGACAGAATAAAGTGGTATGTCTATTTAAATGTAAGAAGATTTTGTTAAGAATACTATTAAAACCTATAAATGTGTTGGTGATAATATGTACTACGATTCATTTAGGAGAGAAATATGGAATGAAAATAGGGGGGGGCAAAGGGGATATCTGAAATGTTTAGAAATGGATTAAAAACAAAGGAAATAAATGAATAATTTTTGTTAAGGAATTCATTGAAATAGTTCGTAGATGAAGGGAAATATATGATTTTAAAAGACATGGATTTCCTATATAAAAGAAGAAAGGGATCCAGTTATGGGAAATAAAAATACAAGATTAAAGTTAGATAATGCAGCTATTGAAGGGATGATAGAGGCATTAAAAGATGAAAATGAATGTTTACGTATGGAAGTCGATTATTTAAAGAAGTTAAAGGACTTCGTTCAAAAAGAGATGGAATTACGGAACAAGACAAAGAAAAAGTAACTTATCTTACAAAATTCGAAGGTATGGAACTTATTAAGATAGTATTAGATAAGTATAATGTTCATTACAATCGCAAAAAAATCAAAGTTCATTTAAAAAGAATGAGTCCAGTATAATACTGGACTCACATTCAAACAGCCGCTTAATTTTTTGTTTAATTCTTCAGGTCCAGTTCATCATAGGCGATCGATTGTTGGCTTGCTACGCTCAGTAATTGTTATTCTTTAACTCATCTTATATTACATTAGTTTAAGTATTGAGAGTAAAAGAATAGGAATAGAAAAATTAATGTTTTGCTAAATAATCTATTAAAGAAACTTAAAGGAATAACAAGTTCTCCTATTGTAAGGATTTTAAGTTTATCCTTATTTAGTCCTTTTATTAATTCTTTTAATGTTTGGAAATTTATTTTATTAACGAAAGACCAACTTGGCACAGCTTTTGTATCTGAACCTATTTTGAAAATGATATGAATACTATGTGCATGAAAACCGCTTATTATTAAAATAAGCATAAACCCTAAAATAATGAACCAAGTCATTTTTCAACATCTCCTTTCAGTATTTAATATTAAGATATTAAAACTGTTGAGAAAGTGTGCTGTTGTCCATGAAAAATATTGTGAATTTGTTGAGGAAATATTGAGAATGTTGCAATGCGATTGATTGTAGGGGAGTTAGAGTTAATAATGCTTGTCAGATTATATGCGTGAAAAAAGGAAATAGGAAAGAGAACAGTTGCGTAGACTGTTCTCTTAAGGAGCGGAAGTGCTGAACATTTTCAATGACAATGATTCAACCATTCCCCTAATAGTATGTGCAAATATTTATAATTTATACAAGAAAGACGGCTATTAAAAATAGCCGCCTTGCCCAGGGAGATTTCAAGAAAATTAGAGATTCATTATGGATACAGATTGGCTGTTACCAATCTACTCTTAGTATTGGAAATAATTACATAAATTATTCGTAGGTTAAAATCTTAATTCATTGTAGGATGAGTGACATGCAAAGTAAAAAGAGCACTTTTTAAAAGTGCTCTTTTTAAGATGTGCATTAGGACTTGAAAGAGGCATCAATGACAATTTAGAAGGAGATATTTCTATACAACATATGGAGGTACAATGGAAGGGTGACGATAAAAAATAAAAAGAGCAGTTAGAATGAACTAACTGCTCAGCTCTAGGGGAAATGAATGGTTTCAATTATCGAGACAATAAAAGGATAAGCAAAAAGGATTGAATTTGAAGAAAGTGTGTTGTTTTAATTGTATTAGGAGTTTTAATCATCGTATAACTATCTCCCCTATATGAATGGATAAATTGGAAAGAAGTCTTTGTATATCCTATAGGCTTAATTCTATGTATGATACTTGGACATTTTGGGTTACTAGAGTTTTATATATGAGTAGGGTTAGTATGTATTGTATGAGGTATCCTTAGGGCGATAGGAATTAGTGTTATATAGAAAGAATAAGTGCAGAGAGCATCTAAATGGGATGATTTTTTATTTTGCATAGAAAAAGGAACCCAGAAGGGTTCCTTTTCTTATTCCGATCTATCTTAAGCGCATATAAGACAATGTTATTTTACATCTTAATATTAGGAATTACAATAAAGAAGTAAAGATTACCGTGAGGTGGTGTAAATAGGAGAAAGAACCATAAGTATTCCTGCATGCTCTGGTTGTAATGAGCCTTGCATGTGGATATTAAATGTCTATTAAGTAAATTGGTCAAATTTTTTCTACAGGTGTTTCATAAAGGTAGATTAATTCGTAAATATGAAGTATTACGCTATAAGATAGAAATACTTACAAATTTTAAAAGAATTCCATTTGTGTACCAAGAAGCAAAATATATTTATGATAAAATATAGAAAAAGATGATTAAGAAGGGACAATTAAAGTGAAACCAACAATTTATGATGTTGCGGAAAAAGCAGGTGTATCAATAGCAACTGTATCCAAGGTAATTAATCAAACTGGGCGTATTAGTGAAAAAACAATAAACAAAGTAAATCAGGTAATGGATGAACTAGATTACCAGCCAAGTAGTGTAGCGGCAGCGTTAACAGGTAAAAAAACATATGCGATTGGGGTACTTGTCCCAGATATCTCAAACCCTTTTTTTGCTGAAGTAGCAAGAGCGTTTGAAAATAGTGCACGAGAATCAGGGTATACACTCATTTTATGTAGTACAGATCATCAAACAAAACGTGAGCACGAATACATTGATTTATTATTTAAAAAACAGGTAGATGGCATTATTATTGCAACGGAGTTAAATGATTATAAACTTGTAAAAAAAATCGTAAATCGAGATTTGCCGCTAGTACTATTCACTGTAGATCATCCTTCTATCACGACTCATGTTGTGACAACTGATGATATGAGGGGCGGTTATTTAGCTGGGAATTATCTGACGCAGAAAGGCCATACATCTTTAACGATTATGATGGAGAAGGATAGAAAAAGTAGCTTAGGGAGATTGACTGGTTTCAAACAAGCTCTTACAGATTCAGAGATTTCACTAGATGATGATGCTATCATTAGTTGCTATTCGACAGTGGAAGATAGCAAACGTGCAAGTAAAGAGTTACTTAATTTACCTAACAGACCCACAGCGGTTTTTGCTTGTACAGATTTGATTGCTATATGCCTTATGAATGAAGCAAGAAAACAAGGGCTTTCAATTCCAGAAGATTTATCAATTATCGGATTTGATAATACAATCTATGCTGAGATTGCAGATCCAGGGTTAACAACAATTGAACAGCCAATTAAACAAATGGCAGCCTGTACGTTTGAACAACTGCTAAAAACGATGGAAATGAAGGAACATGCTAAGCAAAAAATTACAATTATTCCTCAGTTAGTAGAGCGATCCTCAGTAAAGGATATTACATGATAGATTTTTTATAAGCCTATTTGAATGTAAAAAAAGAAGGTCATCGTAACTAAGTATAGTTAGGATGACCTTCTTTTATATATATAGGATTTATACAGAGAATTGCTCACCGCTTTTCGTATTTAAATCCTGTTCCATCTCATTTTCCTTTGGAATAGTAAGGAAATGAGTTAAAAATGCACCAAAGAAATACAAACCAGCAAAGATCCACATCACGCCGCCAACACCTAAAGGCCCGATGAAGGCAGTTACTACTAAAGGCCCAACAAATGCTGATAATCCTGAACCTAAATTTAAGACAGACATTGCCGCTCCTTTATTTTCAGGAGATAAAGATGGAACTAATGCTGTAAGAGGTACATAACCGGCAAGTGTCGCTCCGTAGCAACAGGCAACAAATAATATAGCCCAATAATTATGCCCTACCATTTGTGGCACATAATAGAGTGCAAGAGTTACAATTCCGCAACCGACTCCTCCGAACCATTTAATCGTATTTACCCAGCCAAACTTGTCTCCAACAATACCAAAAATAATATTAAACACCATATTTACAAAGAATAGAGTACCCCAAATTTGAAGCCATTCCGTCATCGTAAAATTATATTTCATCATATAGGTAGGTAGGAAAACAACAAATCCAAACTGAGCGGCCGAGTTTATAATTTTAACAATACCACCTATGCCAACTTTAGGATTTTCAAATGCGATGGTAATGCCTTTTAGTAATTCGCTTGATTTGTTAGCGCTTACGGTTTGTGCTTTAAACTTGTCCTTATTTACAACAATTGAGAATAATCCCCCGATGACAACAAAAATTAAAGCGCTCCATAATGTAGCGATTTCTCCGATTTTAGGAACCATATAGCTAGAATAAAAGGCTCCGATAACACTAAGCCCTAGCTGGAATACGAACCAGAACCAGCCAACTGCTCTTGAAAGCATTTGCTGAGGAGTACTGTAAGATACCCAAACTAGAAAAGAATAAGCAAATAAGGGATAACCAAACCCTCGTAGGGCATAGCAAATTAATATTACGGGATAATTCATATGTTGAATTCCTATACCGATGAATCCGATTGAACCTAAAATGAATGATACTAAACCAAACGTCATGACTTTTCTTGGTCCCCACATTTGTACAAATACCCCTGAAAACCAAGAAGAAGCAGATACAGTAATTCCGTAAATAGTAAACAAGAAAGCAGCGTGTTCTAGCGTTAGTCCTTTTTCAACGAGATAAGGGGATAACCATCCCTGTTCTAAACCATCCCCAATCATAAAAACAATAATCCCTATGTATCCCCAAGTTAAATTAGAAGGGATCCCAATCCTGTCCATAAATGTTTTGTTTGAACTAATAGCGTTCATTCTCCCACCACCAATAAGTTATTTTTGGTTAAGCGCTTAATTCTTTTTGATAAAAAAAGTATACGCTTACATTGTGAGGTCGTCAATTTAATTTTTTGACAATTTACAACTTTCTTTTATAGAGGCATTCTATTTACTTATTGGACAATAAAATAATAGTGAGTATGAAAAGAAAGAAATACCTTATAGATGGGGGTTACTATTTAAAAGGCTTGGTTTTGTTTGTTATATCAGTATTTTAAAAGAATATATTTATAGCTTTTTAGATTATTTATTTCTAATTATTATTCTTTATTTTTATGTAATACGTTTATTGAAGGAACTTAAAATTCGGATGAAAAGGTAAGTATTCAAAAAAATAAAAATGTTTTCAATTTAGAATCAAGTGTGTATAATGAAGAAAAATAGGGAAAGCGCTTAACTTAAATAATTACGCTAAACCTTATAGACTTTCATTTTTTTCTTAAATTTAAATAAAGAGGGAGAAATCATATGAATGTATTAACGATTGGAATTATTGGGGCTGGACGAATTGGGAAACTACATGTTGATAATTTGCAGCTGATGCCACAAGTGAAAATTAAAGCGGTTTCAGATGTTGTGATTAGTCATCTGGAAAAGTGGGCCGAGGATAAAGGGATTTCCACTCTGACTACAAACTATCAGGATTTATTAGCAGATCCAGAAATTGATGCTGTCTTTATTTGTTCACCAACAAATACACATGCGCAAATTATAAAAGAAGCGGCTCTTGCGAAAAAACATATTTTCTGCGAAAAACCTGTTAGTTTCTCAGTAGAAGAAACATTAGATGCATTAGAAGTAGTAAAAGAACAAGGGGTATCTCTTCAAGTAGGTTTTAATCGTCGTTTCGATCCTAACTTCAGGAAAGTCTATGATCTTATTCAACAAGGAGAAGTAGGACAACCGCATATTTTAAAAATTACGTCACGCGATCCACAACCACCAAGTATAGAGTATGTTCGCTCTTCAGGCGGATTGTTTATGGATATGATGATTCATGATTTTGATATGGCTCGTTATGTAATGAATAGTGAAGTTGTTGAAGTATTTGCATATGGAACAACATTAATTGATCCATCCATTCAGGAAGTAAATGATGTTGATACGGCAATTGTCACATTGAAATTTGCGAATGGAGCTTTAGGGGTAATTGATAATAGCCGCCAAGCTGTTTATGGATATGACCAGCGTGTGGAAGTATTTGGTGAAAAAGGCGCGGTTGCTGCGGATAATTGTTGCCCGACAACAGTACAAGTCTCAAAAACAGAAGGTGTTGTAAAAGATAAGCCACTTTATTTCTTCTTAGAGCGCTATACGCAGGCTTACATTGAGGAAGTAACACAATTTACAAAGTCAATTATAGAAGGACAAGCCGTTATTTGCAGTGGTAATGATGGATTACAAGCAGAGCGAATTGCGAAGGCTGCGAAGGAATCCTTACTAACAGGAAAACCCGTACAAATTAAACATAAACAGCCTGCATTAAATCAATAAAGAGGGTGCTTACTTCTAGATAGTTGAACTACTCACCACTTAACGTCCTTACGGACTGTTTGAAGTGGGAGATTCCTGCGAACACCGATGTATCCAACAGTTATCTTAGCAGGCTCTGCCCGTAGTCCCTACGGTGAAAACATAAGTATCTTGTACGTTGACTCACCACGTTTCCTACTTTAGCTTGGTTTTCGCAACTTCAGCAAACGTGGGGCGAAAGAACGTTGAAGATTTTACGGTTGCAACGTTTTTCTGCAACCAACCTCATATCTTCAGTTTTCAAAGAGCAATCTGTACAAGTATATAATAGCAAACATGTTGGCTTATGCCAACCGACATTCATCTCCCACCTAAAATTGGTGTTTTACACCTTCACATTTTGAGGAAGGAGTCTTTTGTCGGAAAACGATAAAGCATGGGAGGTAGTAATAATGAATCCACTTATTTTTAAAGAAGATTGTCCATTAGACCTAATTGCAGTTGGACGTCTATGCGTTGATTTAAATGCCAATGAAACACAACGTCCTATGGAAGAAACAAGAACGTTTACTAAATATGTGGGAGGATCTCCTGCGAATATTGCGATTGGTGCGGCACGTCTTGGCTTACAGACAGGATTTATCGGTAAAGTGTCCGACGATCAAATGGGCCGCTTTATTACAGGGTATCTACAGGACAATAAGATTAATACAGATCAGATATGTATCGACCGTACAGGTGCAGTGACAGGTCTAGCATTTACAGAAATTAAAAGCCCTGAGGATTGCAGTATTTTAATGTACCGCGACAATGTCGCAGATTTAAACCTTGATCCAACAGAGGTATCTGAGGACTATATTAAACAATCAAAAGCACTCTTAATTTCAGGAACAGCTTTAGCGAAAAGTCCTTCTCGCGAGGCGGTATTTTTAGCATTAGAATATGCGCGTAAGCATGATGTAGTTGTATTTTTTGATGTAGATTACCGCCCTTATACATGGCAGTCAGAAGCTGAAACGGCTGTGTATTACAACCTAGCGGCTGAAAAATCTGATGTCATTATTGGAACGCGTGAAGAATTCGATATGATGGAAAAACTATTAAACTACGAACAATCTAATGACCAAGTTACGGCTGAAAGATGGTTTTCTCATCATGCGAAAATCGTTGTAATTAAACACGGCGGGGATGGTTCAATCGCTTATACAAGAGACGGGCAATCTCACCGCGGCGGTATCTTTAAAACAAAAGTATTAAAGACGTTTGGCGCTGGCGACTCGTATGCTTCTGCATTTATTTATGGCCTAATGCAAGGGCTTGAGATTCCTCAAGCGATGCGATTAGGTGGAGCTTCTGCTTCGATTGTTATTTCTAAACATAGCTGTTCTGATGCAATGCCAACAAGAGCAGAGATTTCTGCATTCATGGAAACGGCTGAGGAATTGGTATAGAAACGTCATGAATCAATAAGCAAGTAAGGGCGTATCCTATTGGACGCTTCTACATTACATAAAAGGGAGAGAATGAATATGACAGTACAAACAGCACAAATTGTAAAAAACTACATTGGCGGCGAATGGGTAGAATCCATTTCAACTAAGATGGAAGCTGTATATAATCCTGCAACAGGAGAAGTAATCGCTCAAGTACCACTTTCAACAAAAGTAGATGTTGAACAAGCTGTATTAGCAGCAAATGAAGCATTCAAATCTTGGTCCAAAACAGCTGTGCCAAAACGTGCTCGTATTCTATTTAAATATCAACAATTATTAGTAGATAACTGGGAAGAGTTAGCGAAACTTATTACGATTGAAAACGGAAAAAGCTATAACGAAGCTTACGGTGAAGTTCTTCGTGGTATTGAGTGCGTGGAGTTTGCTGCAGGTGCTCCGACATTAATGATGGGAAAACAGCTACCTGATATTGCAACAGGTATTGAGTCTGGTATGTATCGTTACCCAATTGGTGTTATAGGCGGCATTACACCATTTAATTTCCCGATGATGGTTCCATGCTGGATGTTCCCACTTGCAATTGCTTGTGGTAATACATTTGTATTAAAACCTTCAGAGCGTACACCACTTCTAGCAGCAAGATTAGCTGAATTAGCTGAAGAAGCTGGTTTACCTAAAGGTGTATTAAATATTGTAAATGGCGCACACGATGTAGTAAATGGTCTTCTGGAACATAAATTAGTGAAGGCAATTTCATTTGTAGGTTCTCAGCCTGTCGCAGAATATGTATACAAAAAAGGAACAGAAAACCTAAAACGCGTGCAAGCATTAGCGGGTGCGAAAAACCATTCCATTGTATTAAATGATGCGAATCTTGAACTAGCAACAAAGCAAATTATTAGTGCTGCATTTGGTTCAGCTGGTGAGCGTTGTATGGCTGCTTCTGTTGTTACAGTAGAAGAAGAAATTGCAGATCAATTAGTTGATAGATTAGTAGAAGAAGCGAATAAAATTGTCATTGGCAATGGTCTTGATGAAGATGTATTTTTAGGCCCAGTTATTCGTGATAAACATAAAGAGCGTACAATTGGTTACATCGATTCAGGTGTAGAGCAGGGTGCTACATTAGTTCGTGATGGACGCGAAGATACAGCTGTAAAAGGAGCTGGTTACTTCGTTGGGCCAACAATTTTTGATCATGTTACAAAAGAAATGAAAATCTGGCAAGATGAGATTTTTGCTCCTGTTTTATCTATTGTTCGTGTGAAATCATTGGATGAAGCGATTGAAATTGCCAATGAGTCTCGTTTTGCAAATGGAGCTTGCATTTATACCGATAGCGGGGCAAGTGTACGTCAATTTCGTGAAACAATTGAATCAGGTATGTTAGGTGTGAATGTTGGGGTTCCGGCGCCAATGGCATTCTTCCCGTTCTCTGGCTGGAAAGATTCTTTCTATGGTGATCTTCATGCGAATGGTACTGACGGCGTTGAGTTTTATACAAGAAAGAAAATGCTTACATCTCGTTGGGAAAAGTAATCATGAAGAGAGAAGTAGACTCTTTCTAGTTGTTTGTAAGCGAAAGTAATGCAAGTGGTAAAACATAAGAAGGAAGTATTAGGAGTCTTTCAAATTCCTAATACTCCTTTTTCATATGCAGAATGACTGTTAGAGATAGAAAGGAGCAAATTATATGCAAACTGTTAGAATGACGACGGCACAAGCTTTGGTAAAGTTTTTAAATCAGCAATATGTAGAGTTTGATGGAAAGCAACAAAAGTTTGTTAAGGGAATCTTTACGATTTTTGGTCATGGAAATGTAGTAGGCCTAGGTCAAGCTTTAGAAGAAGACGCAGGGGAATTAGAAGTATATCAAGGGAGAAATGAGCAAGGAATGGCAAATGCTGCAATGGCTTTTGCAAAACAAAAACATAGAAAACAAATTATGGCATGTACTTCTTCAGTTGGTCCTGGATCAGCAAATATGATTACCTCTGCAGCAACAGCTTCTGCAAATAATATTCCCGTTTTACTGCTTCCAGGTGATGTATTTGCAACGAGACAACCTGATCCTGTTCTTCAACAAATTGAACAAACGCATGATTTATCTATTTCTACGAATGATGCTTTCCGTGCGGTAAGTAAGTATTGGGACCGGGTGAATCGTCCTGAGCAATTGATGACAGCTATGATTCAAGCCATACGTGTTTTAACGAATCCGGCAGATACAGGTGCTGTAACAATTTGTTTACCACAAGACGTCCAAGGGGAAGCTTGGGATTTTCCAAGTTACTTCTTCCAAAAGCGTGTTCATCGTATTGAACGTCGTCTACCTACAAAAGCCAGTTTAGTGGATGCGGTAGAAATGATTAAGAAAAAGAAAAAGCCAATTATGATTTGCGGTGGTGGTGTAAGATACGCAGAAGCGGCAGAGGAACTCAAACAGTTTGCTGAAACATTCCGTATTCCATTTGGAGAAACGCAAGCTGGGAAAAGTACGATTGAAAGCAATCATCCATATAATCTTGGCGGCATTGGGGTAACTGGAAATTTAGCAGCTAATACAATTGCAAAGGAAGCAGATCTTGTTATTGGGATTGGGACAAGATTTACTGATTTTACAACGGCATCTAAGCAATTGTTCCAGAATAAAGAGGTTGAGTTTTTAAACATCAACATTTCGGAATTCCATGCGAACAAACTTGATGCATTGAAGGTTATAGCGGATGCGAAAGAAGCGCTTCTTGCTTTAATAGATGAACTGCAAGTAATTGAGTATCAATCTAGTTACACAGTAGAAATCGCTGATGCAAAAGAGGCTTGGGAAACAGAATTAGCACGTTTGCATAACATTCGCTTTACAAGCCAAGATTTTAAACCAGAAGTTGAAGGTCATTTTGATGAGGATTTAAATGAATATGTAGACGCACTTGGTACAGAATTAACACAGACTGCGGTCATTGGACAAATCAATACATTACTTGATGAAGATGCAATTATTGTTGGTGCAGCAGGAAGTCTTCCAGGTGATTTACAAAGAATGTGGGCAGCAAGAAAACCTAATACCTATCACATGGAGTATGGGTACTCTTGCATGGGCTATGAGGTTGCAGGTGCACTTGGTGCAAAACTAGCTGAACCATCGAAGGAAGTATATGCAATGGTAGGGGATGGCAGTTATCAAATGCTTCATTCTGAGCTTGTCACAAGTCTTCAAGAAAATAAAAAAATTAACGTCTTATTGTTTGATAACTCCGGATTTGGCTGCATTAATAACTTACAAATGGGCAACGGTATGGGCAGCTTTGGAACAGAATTTCGCTACCGAAACCAAGAAACACGTAAATTAAACGGGTCTATTATGAAAATTGATTTTGCAGCTAGCGCGGCTGGATATGGTGTAAAAACGTATCATGTTACATCTATAGAACAATTACAGGAAGCGCTTAAGGATGCAAAAAAACAAACAGTTTCTACATTAATTGATATTAAAGTATTACCAAAAACAATGACCAATGGATACGATTCATGGTGGCATGTAGGTGTTGCAGAAGTATCTAATAGTCCAAGTGTACAAGCTTCGTATGAGAGTAAAATAAGTAACTTGCAAAAGGCAAGATCATATTAGATTAGGACACAAAGAGAGCTTTTATCTACATGCATATTGTCTAGGAAGCTCTCTTTTTAACAATCAGATAAGAGAAGTTGGCAAGATTCTATAACATTTTGCGAAGAGGAGAGACAAGGGGATGTTCAAAGAAAATACGATTAAGCTTGGAATTGCACCAATTGCTTGGACAAATGATGATATGCCGGAGCTAGGAGCAGAAAATACGTTTGAACAATGTATTAGTGAAATGGCACTAGCTGGATTTAATGGAAGTGAAGTAGGTAATAAATACCCGAGGAATACAGCTGTATTGAAAAAATCTTTGGAATTACGAAACCTAGAGATTGCTAGTGCATGGTTTAGTGCCTTCTTGACAACGAAGCCGCTTGAAGAGACGGTACAAGCATTTATTAAGCATAGAGATTTCTTGCATGATATGGGTGCAAAAGTCATCGTTGTTTCAGAGCAAGGACATAGTATTCAAGGTTTAATGGATGTACCACTATTTCGAAATAAACCCGTTTTTACAGAAGAAGAGTGGGGAAAGCTAGCGGATGGGTTACATCAACTCGGTAAATTAGCTCAGGAAAAGGGGCTACATATTGTATACCATCACCATATGGGTACGGGTGTTCAAACAACGGCAGAAATTGAAAAGTTAATGGATATGACGAATCCAGAGCTTGTATCCCTACTTTTTGATACAGGTCATCTTGTTTTTTCAGGAGAAGAGCCGCTTTATATTTTGAAAAAATATTTACCTCGTATTAAACATGTACATTTAAAAGATATTCGCCAGGAAGTAGTAGATGCTGTAAAGGGTAACGATTTAAGCTTCTTACAGGCGGTGAAGAATGGTGCATTTACAGTTCCTGGAGATGGCGTAATTGTATTTGATGAAGTGTTTACTATCCTTGCGAACTCTGAGTATAAAGGATGGTTTGTGGTAGAAGCAGAGCAAGACCCAGCTTTAGCGAATCCTTTTGAATACGCATTAAAAGCTCGAAAATTTATACAAGAAAAAGCAGGTTTGTAATTTAAGCATTTTAAGATTATCCCTAAGTAAATGGTATGGTAATCAACATGTCTTCTTACAGAAGGAGTAAAAAGACGTGACGGTTGGTTTTACATTTAATAAATAATATTGAAATAGGGGAGTATGTAATGCCATTAGTTCAAATGAAAGATATTTTAATTAAAGCAAATCAAGAGAATTATGGGGTTGGCGCTTTTAGTGTCGCTAATATGGAAATGGTAATGGGAGCTATTCAAGCAGCTGAAGAGTTACGTTCCCCGCTCATTCTACAAATTGCGGAAGTTCGTTTGAATCATTCGCCCATTCATATGATTGGTCCTTTGATGGTAGCTGCAGCGAAAAAAGCAACTGTTCCAGTAGCAGTTCACTTTGATCACGGTATGGCGTTTGAAAAAATTAAAGAGACATTAGAAATTGGTTTTAGTTCGGTTATGTTTGATGGCTCTCACTATCTGTTAGAGGAAAATATACAAAAGACAAAAGAAATTGTAGAACTTGCGAGACAGTACGGTGCGACGGTAGAGGCTGAGATTGGTAGAGTTGGTGGTAGTGAGGACGGATCAGAAGATATTGAGATGTTGCTGACAAGCACTACAGAAGCAAAACGATTTGCAGAAGAAACAGACGTTGATGCGTTAGCTGTTGCGGTTGGAAATGCGCACGGGATGTACAATGGAGACCCTGATTTACGATTAGACCGCTTGCAAGAAATTAATGAGGTAGTTCGTATTCCTCTCGTATTACATGGTGGTTCTGGCATTAGCCCAGAGGATTTTAAGCAATGTATTCAACATGGTGTTTGTAAAATTAATGTAGCAACAGCGACATTTCAGAATGTAATTACTGCGGTTAACACTGCTGCCCTAAATACTCCGTATTCAGATTACTTTACGTATCATCAAGATGTAATTGAGGCTGCATACGAAAACGTTAAAAATCATATACGAATATTCGGAAGTGAAAACAAAGCATAATCATCTTGATTAATAGTTAGAGGAAACTCGGAATTTAGTTAGCTGACAAAAGTGGAGAATGCTAGAGAAGCCATTAATTAAAAGGAGGAGAAAGCCATGTTAGGAAAATTAGGTGAATTAAATGAGGGGTATAATGTATTAACAGAAATGAACGGTCAATGCAGTGATATGTTAATGGATATAGGCATATATAAGATGTCTAATGGAAAAGAAGAGTTGCTATTTGATAATAAGAATGAAACGGCAGTACTTTTACTAGAAGGGGCAATACGTTTAGAGTGGGATGGAATGGAACAAGTTATTCAAAGGCAGTCTGTTTTTGAAGAAAACCCTTGGTGTTTACATGTGGCTAAAAATGTGAAGGTTACAATTACTGCTCTTTCAGATAGTGAAGTGCTTGTCCAAAAAACAGATAATGGCCAAGAATTTGCGTCCAAGTTGTATACTCCAAATGAGTGTCAAAGTGTCGTAGCTGGAGAAGGTGTATGGGAGGGAACAGCGCAGCGTGTTATTCGTACAATTTTTGACTATAACAATGCAGCATATTCTAACATGGTTGTAGGAGAAGTTATTTCTTATCCAGGTCGATGGTCTAGTTATCCACCGCATCATCATGATCAGCCAGAGGTATATTATTATCGCTTTAATAAACCGCAGGGATTTGGATGTGCAATGGTTGGTGAGGATGCTTATCGCGTTGTACATAATAGCTTCATTACAATTCCGGGTGAGCTAGACCACCCACAAGCAACAGCACCAGGATATGCCATGTATTTTTGTTGGATGATTCGACATCTTGAGAATAACCCATGGAATGATCGTATCATGGAGGAAGAACATAAGTGGTTATTAGAACCAAACGTGAAAATTTGGCCAGAAAAGGAATAGAAGAAAATAAATACGAGCACTCCTATTGTTAGTGATAGGGTGCTCTTTTTTCTGTTTATGCGCAGAAAGGAAAATCCTTCTTACTGTTACCGTCGGATTATCGTCCTGCACACATTTGAGGAAGGAGAACTTCTATCTAATAAAATAAGATAGGATTTGATATTTTCTTAGTTTTGGTTCGTTAAGTTTATATACTTAAAGTAAAGGACTTAATTTCAATTAAGGGGGAGAATCATTTGGAGGTATATAACTCAGCTGCTCCTGCGCAAACAAAAAACGAAGATTTACCATTCGATATTTCGTGGATGACTGATTGGATTACAGACTGGTTTGGTTCTTTGTTTAATGGCGGCAGCGATGTAATAAAAGATGGGGGAGACAAAATAGATGGGGCAGTTCATGCGAGTGTGCCTGCATTCTTTGATGTTATTTTCCTTATCCTTTCTGTAGTAATTTTAATATCATTATTAGTTTTTGGTGCTTCTTTATGGTTTAAACATATAAAGTGGAAAAAAAAATCTATATATTTTGGAGTAGGTTCATTTATTTTTATACTGTTAATAAGGATTTTACCAGTACTAATGTTGACTACACGTTCTTTGGATTTTCAAACCTTTATGAGTAATATGGTGGGTTTAATTACTTCTATAATTTTAGGAACAGCTGTATTAATGTTTTTAGTATCTTTAGCATTAGGTATGCTTTATAAGAAATTTGAACATCCCAAATATGGAAAATGGAGTTCAAGTTTAAGATATAGTTCAATTTTTATATTTGTAACGACATTGTTAGTACCGGCCTTAATGCGGCATTTATAATTTTGGTTTATATAAGGAGAAAGAGGAATAGCGAAGGTAACATCTATATTATTCCTTCTAAATATACTAGTACTTTTTCTCCTTTAGGTTTCTAATTTAAATCTAATAAGTTAAAAAGCTTTTTGTTGTATGAGGTTTTGGTAAGGAAGGAGGAGTACTAGTGACTACGTTTATTGTAATGGTTAGTATTTTCTTAATTCTATTCGTAATTGGTCCTAAAGCGACTAAGAGAAAAGAAGAAAAAGAAAGAATAGAAAAGGAACATAAGCAGAAAATGGGGGATTTAGAGGAAGAAAAGATTGATTTAGATATTAATGGGACTAAAGTACGTTTACACAAGAAGCCTAAGCTAAAGAACAGTATATATAAAATAAAGGATAACGGGTAATTACTCAATTTTTTCATTTTGGCCAAGAAGACTTCTTCCTCAAGGAACGCGAAGTGAGTAGGTGGGAGATGAATCGGCTTCGGACAAGGGATGGAAAGAATTAGAACGTCACAAAATTTGTAATGTAACACAGTTAACAGAGTTATTAAATGTACCTCAATCTACTGTTTCTCAACATTTATCTAAAATGCGTGGAAAGATTCTGAGTTCAGAAAGAAAAGGATTAAAGATGTACTATCATATTGTGAATTCCAAAGCATGTCAGATTGTTAGTGTTTTAAGTCTATAAAGATTATGGATAAAAGAGTGAAAGAATGTTTATTAGTAAAATGGAATAAAGCTTAAATAGAAAATAATAAGGTTGAATTAAATTTGAAAGTATCAACGTATAATCTTATATCGAAACGTTATAGCACCATATGCTAGCAAAACTGATCTTGTAAAATGTTTCTCAATATTCTTAATATATGAAATATGGTAACATGAGAATAAAACTTATCTATACTAAGGATAAAGGGGGAGACAAAATGAATATTCAACTACAAGAAAACGATAAAGTTACACAGAAGTTAAATAGTTGGTATCATGAAATTCGTAAAAGAAATATTGAGAAATCTCGTGAATTAAAAGCTGAAATTGATTTATATATGCAAAACATAGATAAGAATCCAGATTTAGCTTTATATTATGCCTTATTAGAATTTAGGTTTGAATATTTAATAGGCCATTTAAATATTGGCAAAGGTAGCTTTGATAAAATTGAAGGACTTGAACAGTCAACGGATAATTTATTGTCCTATTACTATCATTTTTTTAAGGCTATGTATTTGGCGATAACTGGAGATTATAAGTTGGCGAAAAAACACTATGAAGAAGCTGAAGTGAAACTGCAGCATATTCCAGATGAATTAGAACATGCAGAATTCTATTATAAAATAGCTACATTTTACTGTCATAACCAACAATATGTTTTAGCTCTACAACAAGTAGATAAGGCTAAAGAGATCTTTAGTAAGCATAACGATTATGAATTAAATATAGGATACTGTAATAATCTTTATGGATTACTTTGTATTCATTTAAAAGAATATGAATTAGCTGAAGAGCGTTTAGTTTCTGCTTTGGATATATTTAAGAAAAATGAAGATAAGCATGCTAGTCTTATCGGTCGTCATAATTTAGGGTTTCTATACAGCAATCAAAATTTATCAGAATTAGCAATCCGTCATATATCTGAAGTAATTGCCGAGTCTCCTAACAATTATAGAGCACTTTTAATTTTGGCTTGTGAACTTGCAAAAGTGGGGGAAAAAGATAAAGCATTAAATGTATTTGAAACAGGATTGGAAATTAGTAATGATTTAAAAAATATAGAATATCAGCATCATTTCCAAATCTTAAAAGGCATACATCTAGATATTTCAGGAGAAGAGTTAGAAAAACTTATAGTATCTGGGAATGATTATTATACAAAGGAAAATTTATATGAATATATTCAAGAATATAATGAAAAATTAGCCATAAAATATTATGATGAAGATAATCATATGAAAGCATCTAGATACTTTTACTTAAGTTCAAAGGCAAATAGTGTGAATAAAGAAAGGGTGGGGTTAAAATGAAAAAATTAATATATTTATTGGCAGGAATCTCTACCGTTTTCGTTTTTAGTTTAGCGAGTGCAAATATTCAAAAAGAAACTTCAATAGTAACACAAGAAGTGACGCAATACTCACATGGAAACACTGGTGGTTAATAGAAAGGCTGCACTGGAACTTAGCGGAAAACCTTGCAATTTTGTAGGAATGCAAGGTTTTTTTCTTTATTCCAATTTCATTTCACCTTTATACTGATGTGAAATGAAATTGAGGATTTACAAAGAATTTAATATACGAATAAAAAACAACATTGATTGTTAGCTGTATGCCTGACAAATTTTGAATTCGTTAGAAAAGGACTTTGAAATGTAAAATAGTATGTGAAATTTTAAAGCTTATTGGAGTTTTAGATTTATTATTGTTTTATTTATGAAGCTATTTGTAGTTGAGAAAATGTAAAAGCCCTGTTATGAAAGACAGGGCTTTTCAAAAAGGAATGACAGTTAACAACTGAAGGCACATCTATATTACCATTATTAGTATTTTAATTCTATTTAGTTATGTTGAGAAATAATATATGTTTTGACACTCCCGCGGATAAAGCCACAAGCTGACTAACGTCAGTGGGATTCTTGCTACTAAAGGCGAATTCTATTTCTAGTATCGCTGACGTGCAAGATTGCGGTGTGCCATCACCACTCCGTATCCAGTGCATATAGCAGATACGGCACTCATTTTATTACCAAACGAGTCAGATTGTGAGTTCTCAAATGTGTTTTAGCGTCTTGTGCTTGACGACTCAATACATTTTACGGAGTAGAAGAATTTGTTACTCCAACCTCCTATGTATTCTGTTTTCAGAGAACAAGATTATTTTAGAGACTTTTACTTGTCTATTATGAAAATGATACCATTTCAAATTCTTGATGTACGGAACGTACCTTCGTTTTTTTTATTTGTACATCGTATTTGACCTCACTCTCATCCCACCCCTAAAGTGGGGGCTATCACACCGTAGTGGGCTTTCTCGTTCGGAAAATCTGTAAAAGGTGAGATGAACAGAGATTTCTTATACGTGTTACAATATAAAAAGTTAAATATCGAATTTAAAATTGTCTTTAAAGAAGGAGACAATTGCTTAATGAAGCTTATTAAGCCTTATTCAAAGTTATGTAAAAGAATAATTTCATAAACATTAATAAAATTAACAAAAAATATTCTAGCTAAAAATTAGAGGACATCCATTCATTGAAGCAGAAAAAATGTTTTCAGGATAGATGTCCTTTTTGTATTAAAAAAGAATATATTTTCTCAACAGGACAAATAGTAATTATCTATAAGTGTTACTTATAGGGATAATAGGAGAATAGAAATTAATGATAAAGGAGAATGCGAAATGTTAACATTAATATCTAATAGTGATCTAGCTAAAATCCGTGAAGAAGATGTAGATGTATTAAAGGTAATGTCGCATCCGGTTCGATTAAAAATCATAAGTGAATTAATGCATCATAAAATGTGTAATGTTACACAGTTAACGGAAATATTAGGACTTCCACAGTCCACTGTTTCACAACATTTAGCAAAATTAAAAGGAATCGTACTCCGTGCAGATAGAAGAGGTTTAGAGATGCACTATTATATTGAGAATGCTAAAGCTCTTCAGATTGTAGAAATTTTAGGATTATAGGTCAATTTTTCAGAGTGTGGGGAACCCTTTAAGATTTCCCACACTCTGAAAAAAAGACATCTTTCGAGTGTCTTTTCTTGTTGGTAAAAAGCTCACTCACATATTGATGAATTAGATAAGAAACCATAACTCTACTATGGAATAAACAACATAAGAAATTCTAACATCATCTGGAAAGAGAATAATATGTAATATTGCATTTGTTAGTCTGTATCTATATTGGTAGATAAAAGCCACCAATATAAATAAAAAGGACATGCAGTCGTAACTGCCGCCCTTTTAGGAGGAATTCAAGATACCAACAGGACGCGTATTGGTAAACAGGTTCAAAAATAGTATATGTGTTAAGAAAAAGTCCTATACAAAAAAACTACTGTAAGCAAGCCTATTTGTATGTGAAATAAAGAAGGGCCGTCCTATTTGGAGGGCTCTTCTCGTTTGAAGAATTAATATTCAAATAGTTTATCCATTAAATTTTGAATTTCACGCCTTCTTTTTTCTATTTTCTTTTTATCAATTGTATACTAATTACCCTCAATTATTAATTGAGGGTAAAGAAGTAACTGTTGAGACTAAGTTTACTGAGAAAGAAAAAAGGTTTTGTAAAGCTAGCCATTACTTTCGTTGGTACTAAACAGCAAGAAAGAGAAAAAGTAGTGTTTGAAGATTTATAACATAAAGGTCAAGTAATTGTAACATACCCTGATGTTAATCAGATTTGGAAAAAGAAAAACAAATTTACACACTATACTTGGCATCTAGATGAGACTTATATCAAAGTCAAAGGAGAGTGGGATTATATTTATTGTACAAGGGAGCAAGATGGAGTTAATGATGAATAGTTAATTTCATAATTAAGAAATAGTTAAGAAATAGTTAAGCCCGGTTTAAAATTTGCTTTCTATACTAAAAACATAAGCATACAAG
Source organism: Bacillus cereus group sp. MYBK14-1 (assembly GCF_051916885.1). Classification (NCBI taxonomy): domain Bacteria; kingdom Bacillati; phylum Bacillota; class Bacilli; order Caryophanales; family Bacillaceae; genus Bacillus; species Bacillus cereus group sp. MYBK14-1. The sequence goes on from NZ_JBQAHM010000008.1 coordinate 170,551, forward strand.
AAAGTTGGTGTTCTTACATGAGCGCAATAATAAAGACTACAAATTTAACAAAGATTTATGGCAATCAGAAATCAGTGGATAATCTTAATATAACCGTAAATCAAGGAGAAATTTACGGCTTTTTAGGTCGAAATGGTGCAGGGAAGACGACTACAATTAGAATGTTATTAGGATTGATAAAGCCCACCCATGGAAAGATTGAAATATTTGGAGAAGATTTATTAAAAAATCAAAAAGAAATCCTTAAAAGAATTGGGTCTATTGTTGAAGTCCCTGGATTTTATGAGAATCTTACAGCACGGGAAAATCTACTAATTAATGCGAAAATTATTGGGATACACAAAAAAAATGCAATTGATGAAGCGTTAGAAATCGTGGGATTGCAACATGAAACTAAAAAGCTTGTGGGTAAATATTCTTTAGGGATGAAGCAAAGATTAGGGATTGCTAGAGCTCTTCTTCATTACCCAGAATTATTAATATTAGATGAGCCTACTAATGGTTTGGATCCAATAGGAATTAAGGAAATTAGAAGATTGATACAAAATTTGGCTAAAGAAAGAAAAATTACTTTATTAATATCCAGCCACATTTTATCAGAAATAGAACAGTTAGTAGATCATATGGGGATCATTCATGAAGGTAAGCTCTTAGAGGAAATCGAATTTAACAGCCTTAGAAAAAAGAATCGCAAATATATTGAGTTTCAAGTATCGAATGACAATAAAGCTACAAAAATCTTAGAGAAAAACTTTGGTATTTTTGATTATGAGGTTCATAATGAGGGGATTATTCGCGTGTATTCTAAACTTGGGCAACAAGGAGATATTAATAAAATATTTGTACAAAATGATATTCAGGTTTTGAAAATCTTGATGAGTGAAGACAGATTAGAAGATTACTTCACAAAATTAGTTGGAGGTGGAACAATTGGTTAATCTGTTATATACAGAATTATTAAAGCTAAAACGATCCCATATGTTCTTAATTAGTATTCTCGGTGCATCGGTAGTACCTTTTATGGTAGTAGTAGCATCATTTGTAAGCCTAAAAACTAAACATCCTACTCCTACTATTGTATTTAGTCAATTGTTTGGTGAAGTAAATTTATATACTGTTCTAATAATAGGAGTACCACTATATGGGGTAGTAACCGCCTACCTATTTATTCGGGAATATACAGAAGATACATTAAAGAATTTATTAACTATACCTGTATCACGTATGAATTTTCTTATAAGTAAATTCCTACTTCTATTTTCGTGGATTATAATGTTAACTTTTGTAGCATGGGGATTAACATTATTATTAGGGATAATATTTCAATTTGATGGACTAAGTTCATCCTTAATAAGGGAATCTTTTGTACAGTTTTTGATAGGTGGATTATTGCTTTTTATTTTATCAACACCAATCATACTTTTAACAATTGTACTTAAGAATTACGTACCGACCATTGTATTTACAGTTGTAATAACCATGATTAATTTAATGACAGCAAATTCAGAACATAGAGGATTGTTTCCATGGGCAGCAGCAGGTGATATCTCAAGAAATACGCTTCAGCCCACTTATCCTCCCGAGTACTCCTATATAGGTATATTCGGAACATCTATTATTGGATTAGTATTATTGATTTCATATTTTAAAAAGGTAGATATTCATTAAGAACAATAAAATGGGACCATCTAAAACTATTAGGTAGTAACAAAAAGTAGATTAAAAAATTTTAATTAGCGTTTGATTTATATATATGGTAAGGAGGAGTTTGAAAATGTCTTTTTCTCAGTTCAATATTGATGCTTTTCGAGCCGTTAACGATTTAGGTAAACAGTACCCATTTCTCAATTCTACTATGACGTTCGTGGCAGAATATATGGTATATTTCTTAGCTTTAATTATTGTAGTGTATTGGTTTACTCGATCTAACCAAAATCGAATGATGATTGTTCAAGCGATGATTGCTTTTGTGATTGCTGAGGTTATCGGGAAAATAGCAGGGAAGTTTCATTCAAATTATCAACCATTTGCAGAGTTACCTAATGTTAATAAATTGGTAGAGCATGCTGTTGATAATTCATTTCCAAGTGACCATACAATTTTATTCTTTTCAATTTGTTTTTCATTTTGGCTTGTTCATAAAAAGATTGGTTGGTTATGGATTACACTTGCATTCTGTGTAGCCATTTCTCGTATCTGGGTAGGAGTTCATTATCCTTTCGATGTTATAACAGGTGCTATTTTAGGGATTGTTTCAGCGATAATTGCTTATTGGTTAGTACCGAAAGTTACTTTCTTGAAAAGAATACTTTCTATATATGAAAAAGGGGAAAACTACATTTTACCTGCAAAAGATAAATCAAAAAATTTTTAAGGAAAAACATCTGAATTATAAGTAGCTTTTTGCTTATAGTGTTAATTTGATGTTAGATAAAGATGCAACATTTCTAGGACAATTGAAGTGGCTTAAACTTGCCACTTCAATTGTCCTAGAATGACTGATTAAAAATATGGTTTATATATGTATCATAAATACGAATAACGTTTTCTTGGTAAGAATTTACTCATTACAATTTTTTTTGGAAGACTAAACCTCATAGACATACCCCATATCATTTTCGCTTCAAAAATGAATTTCATACTTAAGTTAAAACAGTTATAAGGGATAGGATAACATTGGTGTTCATTCCTTTTTGTAATAATTGTGGATATACATAAATATTTTTTGGAAAACAATTTACAGTAATATTACGTTTTTTAGAGGAGAAATCAAGTTGTCAAAATCACTAATAAATATGATTTATTAGTGATTTTGACAACTTGAGAAAATAATTCGTTTATTATTTTGATTACAATATAAGGTAGTATTAGAATGTAGCGTGGAAAGTTAGAGAAAATAAACTGCATATCAAAAGGAGGATGCTTTTGGATAGTTATGTTTGGATTATGAATATCAGAATGAAAAACTATACAATTTAATGAGTGATAGTGTACATTTGGACGTGTAATCCGCGATAGAAATCCTAATGGAAAATTATATCTTAAAGCAGTGTGTTAGGCTCTAACCAAAGGAACTGCGATGAACGTTAGGGATTTAGATATTCTACGTTTCAAACATAGCAAAGGTGTTAAATTCTGAATAATTAGAATTAAGTCAAATTAAATGGGGAGTCCTTATGAAGAAAATTTTAGTTATATTTCAAAATGGGAATTACTCGAGGCTATTTTTTGCATCTTTTACTTCACAAATGGGTAGTACAATTGGTTTAACTGCACTTATGTTTTATTTTTTAAATCGTTTTTCGCACCAACCTGCATATGCTACTATTACGGAGTTGATGTTGTCTTTGCCCACATTAGTAGTATTTTTTCTTGTTGGTGTAGTTACTGATAGGATTGATCGACAAAAAATAGCTCAAAATTGTGATTGGATCTGTTCTATATTATCGCTTTTATTATTGTGGTCTCTTTTTCTAAACTGGATGCCAGTAGCATTTGCGCTGTTATTTTTAAGAAGTATGGTAAAGAGCTTTTTTACACCCGCGCAATCATCCCTTGTACAGGGTGTTTTAACAAGAGATGATTATGCTACTGCAGTTGGTTTGAATCAGATGGTTACAAGTTTGTTTATGCTTTTTGGTAGTGGTATCGGGATTTATTGTTATTGGGTAATCGGTATTTATGGTGCAATCTTAATTGATGCAATTAGTTTTTTTATTAGTGCTCTTCTTATAAAATCTTGTAGAATGTCAGAAGAAATTCGTATGCCAAACGGAAAACATAATATCAAGGATTTGAACATTTCAATTGTAATGAAGGATTTTGTGAAGGGAATACGTTATATTTTGAACCACAACTTGTTACTTACACTTATCTCCGGATTTATAGTTTTCGGAATTTTAAATGGAGGGCTCTCAGTGATGCAGGTATTTATTTTAAAATACAAACTAGCCCCAAGAAACTATGAAGAAGTTTCAATTATATTAAGTATAGTCTTTGGTATCGGGATTTTACTTGGTAGTGTTATAGCATCTATACTTTCTCAAAAAATAAAGCTTTATCATTTACTAATTTTAGCTTTGTTTATTGGAGGAGGAGCGACTATTTTGAGCTCATTAGTCAATACAGTTTGGCTGTATGTTATTTGTACGGGCATAGTTGCCCTAGCACTTCCGATGATTAATGTAGCTATTGGAGGTTGGATTCCGAAAATAGTAAATCCAAAAATGATGGGAAGAGTACACGGGTGTATTAATCCTTTAATGATGCTCTCACAGTCACTAACCTTACTTTTTATTGCTGGATTTTATCCAGGTATTCTTGCAGTTGAAACTCTTTTTTGGATAGTTGGCGGATGTTTAATATTTGTAGGAGTTTTTTACATGATTAGCATTCCACGATTAATGAAAGTAGAAAAATCAGCTAGCATAACGCTCGAATAATTGTAGTTGATCAATTAATTTAACTAGGATTTGTGAGGGGTTTTATGGAAATTTTTGTTACTAAAATTAAAGATATGAATGATCGAAAATTAGAAAAAATTTGTTCGTGGATAGATGAAGAGAAAAGATATAGAATAAAAAAATTTATTAATAAAAAAGATAAAATTAGAACCTTGATTGGTGAATTACTAGTAAGGACTCTAACAAATAAAAAACTTAAAATCGGTAATGAAAGAATAGTATGGGGGAAAAATAATTATGGAAAACCTTATTTAAAGGGGTATCCGAATTATTACTTTAACATTTCACATTCGGGAGAATTTGTAGTATGTGCAATTAGTAATAACCCTATTGGAATTGATATTGAACAAATAAAACATATTGAATATGAAGAAATAGCAAAAAGTTTTTTCTGTGATAGTGAATATGCTTATATACAAAAAGGTGATGTTAATCATCAATTGAGGAAGTTTTATGAGGTATGGACATTGAAAGAGAGTTATATTAAATGCTATGGAAGCGGATTATCAATGTCACTAAAATCATTTTCTATTAATATAGATAGTCACAAAGCTGTTCATATACTTTTCGATAATAGAGAAAAGAGTAATTCTTATTCAATGGCGATTTTTGATATAGAGTTAGAATACAAAATGGCTGTATGTTCATTAAATGAAGAAATTTCTAGTAATATAACAGTGATTAACCAAGATATTATTATTAATGATTTTTACAAACTTTTATCAGATAGAGGTGCATTTTAATGATGTTATTTTGTTTGCCTTATGCAGGAGGATCCGAAGCGTTATATTATAAGTGGGGTGATTATCTAACCCCATCTATAAATCTATGTCCAGTACTGTTAAAAGGAAGAGGGAAAAGATTCAATGAACCATTTTATAATAGCTTAGAAGAAGCGGTAGATGACATCTTTGATAATATTCGGGATAAAATATGTGAGGAAGATTATGCAATTTATGGACATAGTATGGGGAGCCTATTAGCGTATGAATTATACTATAAAATAATAGGAATGGGATTCAAGAAACCCAAGCATATTTTTTTTTCTGGATACAAGGCACCGAGTGAAAGGGAAAAGAAGGAGATAACTTATAATTTACCAAATAACGAGTTTAAAAATAGAGTTATAGAATTAGGGGGAACACCAGAAGAATTAATTCGTAACGAAGAATTGTTCGAATTTTTCATTCCTTTACTAAAACATGATTTTAAAATAGTTGAAACATATGAATATAAAGAAAAAACGGACAAAATCACATGCGATATTACTGTATTAAACGGAACAGAAGATTTAATTAGTCTAAAAGGCATAATTGGTTGGAAAAAGCATACTTGTGGAAATTTTAAGATTTATAATTTGGAAGGAAATCATTTCTTTATAAATAACAATGTGAAAAAAATTACAACAATAATAAATGATACGTTAACTGAGGTTGTGAACTACTCGCCACTTAGTAAAGCTTGAAGTGGGAGCTTCTCAGTTCCACGACGAAAGTAACTTTTCGTCTCCCTGAGCGTTACTTTGGGGTGTTCCACCCCTAGATGTTCAACGCATGGATGCTCTTTTGGTACGGTTGATATTTTACGCAGGAACCGAATGGCTTGGTTTTCGCACTCTATTTTCTTCCTGCAACCTTCTATATCAAGTTATCAAAGAACTTCATATAGCTAGTTTATTAAAGGTTTTTGGCTATGCCAAACCGAAATTCATCTCCCACCTATCGTTGGGTTACGCCCTTCACACGCTTGAGGAAGGAGAATTCTTTCGGGGAATACGTTAAATTAGATTCCTCAGATATGTACCAATAGTTATCTTTACTTATTCATTTTCTTAATTATTTGCTGTAGTAGCGTTATCTGTAACTTGTGATATGAGGTTTAATATTTGTCTTTAATTAAATTACTGTATAAATTTCTGATTATTTTAATTTTTTAGATAAATTTTTATCATATGTTTTTTGCATGAAAATAAGGAAATTTTTCTCGTAGTAAGTTAAATTTTTTTATAGAATTCCTTTTAGTAACTTCTAAATAGAGGGGGATTGTATACCTTGTTATGAACGATGAATTTTTTATTTAATTCATTCTCTATATTTTTAACAGTAATAAAATAATAAATAATTTTGGTAATGGATAATTACTAAAAAAGGGGAAATCCAACATGTCTATTAAGAATTCTGGTGAAATAAACAAGGGTGGTATAAGAACTTACGATGAGATTACAGTAGCAGAGCAAGATATGATATTAAATAAATTCAATTCTACAAAAACCGAATATCCAAGAAATAAGACCATAAACCAGCTACTTGAAGAACAAGTGGAGAGAACACCTGAAAATATTGCAGTTGTGTTTAAAGATAAACAACTCACATACAGGGAACTTAACGAGAAATCCAATCAATTAGCAAGGATGTTAAGGAATAAGGGTGTTAATACAGATGCTATTATAGGATTAATGATTGATAGATCACTTGAAATGATAATTGGAATAATGGGTATTTTAAAATCTGGAGCAGCTTACCTCCCAATTGATCCTGATACTCCAAAAGCAAGAATTGACTATATGTTACGGGATAGTCATACCATGATTTTATTGACTCAAGAGAAATTCGTTAAGAAAATCGAATATGATTTAGAAATAATCAATTTGGACGAGCTAGATTCAAGTGACTTAAGTACAGATAATCTGAAACATGTAAATCGTCCTGATGATACAGCTTATATTATTTATACATCGGGTTCTACTGGAATACCAAAGGGAGTTATCATTTCGCATTATAGTGCTATCAGAGTCGTTCGAAATACAAATTACATAGAAATAAAAAATAATGATACCATTCTGCAGCTTTCGAATTATTCTTTTGATGGATCAGTTTTTGATATATATGGTGCTCTGTTAAATGGGGCGAAATTAGTAGTGATAGAAAAAGATACAGTCACGGATATAAATAAGCTTGGAAATATAATTAAGCAAGAAAACATAAACGTGATGTTTATTACAACTGCTTTATTTAATGCGCTTGTAGATATGAAAATAGATTGTTTAATCAATATGAGAAAAATATTATTTGGTGGAGAAAGAATTTCAGTCTCCCATGCAAGAAAAGCATTAGAATTTCTGGGGAAAGATAAACTCATTCATGTATACGGACCAACGGAAAGTACTGTTTTTGCCACATATTACTTTATAAATGAAATAGATGAGGATGTTGACACTCTACCTATAGGTAAACCGTTAGCAAATACTTCAGTTTACATAGTAGATGAAAAGAAAAATTTACTTCCTATTGGTGAACCTGGAGAACTTTGTATTTCTGGTGATGGATTAACTAAAGGGTACTTAAATAATGAGCAGCTAACATTAGAGAAATTCGTTAAAAACCCATTTGCAGAAGGAGAGCGTTTATACCACACAGGAGATTTGGCTAGGTGGTTACCTGATGGGAATATTGAATTTATAGGAAGAATTGACCATCAAGTAAAGGTTCGGGGATTTAGGATTGAACTTGGAGAGATAGAGAGTCAGTTATTAAAGCATCCAAATGTAAAAGAAACTGTAGTTGTAGCAAGAGAAGAAAAGGACAAGAGCAATTATATTTGTGCATATCTAACATTAGTAGGAGAAGTTACTGTTGAAGAATTAAGAAAATTTTTAGGTGAAAAGTTACCTGATTATATGATTCCTACTTATTTTCTTAAGTTAGATAAAATGCCGTTAACAGCAAATGGAAAAATAGATAAAAAGTCTTTACCTGAACCAGATCAAAGTTTTAATACCGAGGTTGAATATGAGGAACCAAGAAATGAGATTGAAAAACAGCTCGTTTTAATGTGGCAGGAAACTTTGAATATAAATAAAGTTGGTATTAATGACAGTTTTGCAGTTCTTGGTGGGCATTCGATAAACGCAATGGAGCTTTTATCTAAAATGAATGACAGGTTAAGTGTTGATTTACCATTAAAGGAACTGTTTAGATTATCTACAATAAAGAAAATAAGTGCTTACATCGAAACAAACAAGGGAGAAATTATAGAGAACCGACAATTTACAAAAACTACAGATTTAAAGAATTTACATGAACCTTTCCCACTTACAGGTATACAATTAGCCTATTTAATAGGTAGAGATCCGGCTTTTGAAATTGGTGGAGCAGCTACAAATTTAACGGTTGAATTTGAAATAGATATTAATATAGATAGGTTTAATAGTGCATTACAAAAATTAATTAATAGACATCCAATACTAAGAACAATAGTTTTTGAAAATGGAACACAAAGAATCTTAGAAGGAGAACTTCTTTATTCTGTAGACACAGTAGATGTAAGGAATTTAAATCAAGAAGATATAATGATACGTATATTGGAACAAAGACAAAAAATGATAGCTAAAATCATAGATCCAAGTACTTGGCCATTATTTGAGATAAAAGCATTTATATTACCCAATAATCAAAAATATTTTTGTTTAAATATAGATCCGCTAATTTGTGATGACAGTAGTATGAAAATATTAATCAAGGAATTTAAAATGTTTTACAATCAGCCAAGTCTGCAGCTGCCTGAGCTGGAGTATAATTTTAGAGACTATGTTTTAGCAACCAATGAATTTAGGCAATCTAATCGATATAAAAAAGATGAGAAGTACTGGTTAAATAAATTGGATAATTTCCCAAGTGCACCAGCATTGCCTTTAAAATGCAACCCATTAGAAATTGAGAAACCTACATTCAATAAATGTTCGGAATTTTTAGAACGTGAAACATGGAATAAATTAAAACAAAAAGCAAGAGAAAAAAATCTTACCCCTACATCGGTTTTATGTGCTGCATATGCTTATGTCTTAGCATATTGGAGTAATCAGAGTCAATTTGCAGTAAATTTAACTGTTTTTAATCGGATACCGTTTCATCAAGACGTAAAAAAAATCATTGGGGATTTCACAACTCTAATGTTATTAGATATTAATGCGAAAGATAGTATTGAGTCATTTTGGGAATTTGCTGCGAAGGTACAGGATACATTGTTAGAAGCCCTTGAACATAGACATTATGATGGTGTGGATTTTATAAGAGCTATTGGGAAAAAACATAGAATGGTTAATCAAGCTATAATGCCTATTGTATTTACAAGTGTATTAAGTGAGGACTCAGATGATTCATTTGATCATTTGATAGATTTTGAAAAGATTAAATTTTTTAGTACAAGAACATCCCAAGTTTATATAGATAACCAAGTTTATGAATTAAATGGAGGTTTATATATTACATGGGATTACGTTGAACAATTATTTGAGATCAATGTTATTAAATCAATGTTTGAACAATATATAAATGTATTAAATCAGGTTATATTTAATGATCAAGTGTCAGGTATTAACCTTAGTGAGAATAGCATAAAAGTTATTGAAACCTATAATGATACAAACAAAAAGTTTGATAAGTGTACTTTACATGAAATGTTTGTGAATCGAGCAAAACTAGTACCAGATAAGGTAGCTGTAATTCATCATGATGATTCGATAACTTATAAAGAACTAAATGAAAAATCGAATCAAATTGCAAGATACTTAATGGATAAGGGAGTTAGAAAAGGTGATTACATTGGTGTGATAGGTAAGCGATGTATAGATACCATTATAAATTTGTTTGCTGTTTTAAAGGCTGGAGCAGCATATATACCGCTTGATCCTGATTATCCTGAAGAAAGAAAAGAATATATAAAAAAGAAAAGTAATTGTAAGTTCTTTATAACACCTTCTACCTATAAAGATGAAAATATTAGGGAATATTCTGGTGATGAAGTCAATATAAAAGTAGATGAAACAGATATGGCATATGTTATTTTTACTTCTGGTAGTACAGGAAAACCTAAAGGAGTTCAAATAACTCATGGTGCAGCAACAAATACAATTATAGATATTAACGAAAAATTCTGTGTGACAGAAAATGATAAAATTATGGGGATTTCTTCACTGTGCTTTGATTTGTCAGTTTATGATGTTTTTGGTGCATTGAGCTGTGGAGCGGCCCTTGTAATTATAGATGATCAAAGGGATGTATATAACCTAAAAAAAGTTGTAAAGAAAGAAGGAATCACAATTTGGAACTCAGTTCCAGCAATTATGGAACTGACAGTGGACTTATATAATGATAGTGAGCAGGATGATAGTCTAAGGCTTGTATTGCTTAGTGGGGACTGGATACCGCTGGAACTTCCTCAGAAGATAAAGAAAACTTTCAAAAATGCGGAAGTTATTAGCTTAGGTGGAGCAACTGAGGGGTCAATATGGTCCATATATTACCCTATTAAGGAAATTAAGGGTGATTGGAAAAGTATACCTTATGGAATGCCGTTGGCTAACCAGAAAATTTATGTATTAAATCAAAATAAGCAATTGTGTCCCGTAGATGTAGAGGGAGAATTGTACATTGGTGGAGTGGGAGTAGCAAGTGGGTATATAAATGATATTGAAAAAACTAAGATGTCATTTATTTCGCACGAAGAATTAGGGTATATTTACAAAACTGGTGATTATGGTGTGTTAAAAGAGGACGGATATGTCGAATTTTTAGGAAGAAAAGACAGTCAAGTTAAGATAAGGGGCTATAGGGTAGAATTAGGGGAAATTGAAAATTGTATAATCAAATATGAAGGTGTAAATAAAACAGTAGTAATTGACTATACAAACGATAATAAAATGAAAAGCCTGTATGCTTTTGTAGTTTCAGATGAAGACATAAACCCAAATGAACTAAAACAATATTTGCAAAATCAGCTCCCAAATTATATGATTCCATCAAGATTTTTCAAAATAGATGAAATACCATTGACTGTAAATGGGAAAGTAAATAAGAGTATTTTGGGGGAATTAATAAAAGATCATGAACTAGATGAAGTTGCAGCAACTAAATGTGAAGAAGCAGAAAATGAAATTCAAGCCCAAATATTAGATATATGGAAAGATGTATTTGGAATAGAAAACATAGGAATAGATACTAATTACTATGAAATAGGCGGAGATTCATTAAAAGCGATATCGATTGTTACTGAAATTAAAAAGAGAATGAATATAGAGGTGCCTATAGGAGAAATATTTAAAAATGACACTATAAAAGTATTAGATCAATATTTGAAAAATAGCCAAGACAATCATAAGGGAAATATGATTGAAAGGGTATCAAAAAAGGATTATTATGCTACATCGCCTTCTCAAAAACGAATGTACATGCTTTCTATGATGGAAAATAATAGAGGAGCATATCATATTCCTATGGCGTTACTTGTCGAAGGTGAAATCGAATGTAATAGACTTGAAAATGCATTTAGAAAATTTATAGATAGACATGAAATCCTGAGAACAGGATTTGAAGTATTAGATAATGAATTAGTTCAAAGGGTTTATGATAAAGTTGATTTTGATTTGGAATACCAATGTTTAGATATAGTCGTAACAGATGATGAAGATGTAAGAGATTTAACTAGTAAAATGTGTAAGGAATCAACAAAGCCTTTTGATTTAAGTAAACCATCATTAATGAGAGCTAAACTAATTAAAATCGGAGTAGAGAAGCATATATTGGTTGTTAACTTCCATCACATAATAGCAGATGGGGTATCACAAGGAATATTTATGAATGAAATACTCAATTTATATAACAATCTTGATCTACCTAAGATAAATATACAATACAAGGATTATGTAGAATGGAATAATACGTATAATCAATCTAATGCTATAAAAAAACAAGAGCAATATTGGCTGAATTTATACAGTCATCTGCCACCTAAATTAGAATTACCTTATGATTATAGAAAAGAAAATATTGATACCTTTGCAGGAGAAAATGCGTACTTTCATATAGAAAAAGAGTTATCTGAACAGATAAGAAGGGTAGCTAAGGATACAGGGTCAACTTTATATATGCTTATGCTTAGCGCTTATCATATATTACTTCACAAATATACTGGAAAAACTGATATTGTTGTCGGAACAGCTGCATCAGGTAGGTTACATCAAGATTTACAAAATATTTTTGGTGTGTTCGTTAACACTATTGCTTTAAGAAACAATATAGATGCTACAAAAAGTTTTAAAGAAATTTTGGAACAGGTAAAAGAAAATACAATTACAGCATTTGAAAACTCAGAGTATCAGTTTGACGAACTAATTCGCAGTATAGACTATGAAAGAGACTCTAATAGAAACCCTTTATTTGATACCATGTTTGTATTGGAAGACGCTAAATTATTTACTAAGAAGCAAGGTGCTTTAAATCTTAGTCCAATTATATTTGAATTAGATAATGCAAAATTCGATATCACTTTTAATATCTTAGATTATGACGATGAGATCGTGTTAAATGTCGAATATAGTACTGGATTATTCGAAAGAGACACAATATTAAGAATGACAGAAAATTATATTAATATTCTGAGGGAAATATCAGGAAATCTTTCGATAAGTGTAAATAAAATAGATATGATCCCACAAGAAGAAAAGCGCTTTTTATTGTATGAACATAACGATACAAATGTAGATTTCTCTAAAAACCAGTTAATACACAAGTTATTTGAAGAACAAGTAGAACGAACGCCAGATAGCATTGCAGTTGTTTTTGAAGATAAGCAATTGACATATAGGGAGTTAAATGAAAAATCTAATCAATTGGCAAGAGCGTTAAGAGAAAATGGTGTTGGTTCTGATAAAATAGTAGGAATATTATTAGAACGTTCGGTTGATGTGATTGTGGGAATTATGGGGATTTTAAAAGCTGGTGGTGCGTATTTACCAATTGATCCTACATATCCTATAGATAGAATTAAATATATGCTTCAAGATAGTCAAACTGAAATATTATTGACCCAGGATAAATTAATTAATTTAGTTGATTGTACAGAAGTTGATGATATTAGCATTATTAATATTCATAATGAGCATTTGTTTAAATACGGAACCGAGAACTTACGTATTGATAGCAGCAGTAAAGATTTAGTCTATGTCATTTATACATCTGGTTCTACTGGAAAGCCAAAAGGAGTTATGGTGGAGCATCATTCATTGGTGAACTTATGTAATTGGCATAATTCCTTCAATGAAATAAGTGAAACTGATAAAAATGCTAGTTATGCAAGTATAAGTTTTGATGCATTTGCTTGGGAAGTATTTCCTTATATCATAGCGGGTTCAGAGATTCATATTATAAATGATAATTTAAAATTAGATATTACGAAATTAAACAAATATTTTATTGAAAAAGAGATTTCAATAAGCTTTTTACCTACACAAGTATGTGAACAATTTTTAATGCTTGAAAATACATCTTTAAGAAGATTATTAACAGGTGGAGATAAACTAAATTATTTTGAAAATAAAAGTTACCAGATTGTTAATAACTATGGTCCTACAGAGAATTCAGTAGTAACAACAAGCTTTATTATAGAAAATTCTTATGACAATATACCGATAGGAAAACCAATATGTAATACAAAAGTTTTTATTTTAAACGAATCTAATGGGCTTTGTCCATTGGGAGTGCCAGGCGAGCTTTGTATCAGCGGAGAAGGTTTGGCCCGTGGTTATTTAAATAGACCAGAGCTCACAGCGGAGAAGTTTGTTCCAAATCCATTCATTCCAGGGGAAAGGATGTATCGAACAGGAGACCTTGTGAGAATGTTACCTGATGGAAATATTGAGTTTTTAGGAAGAATTGACCATCAAGTGAAAATTCGTGGTTTCAGGATTGAACTGGGTGAGATAGAGAGTCAACTTCTAAAACATAAGGAAGTAAAAGAAGCTGTTGTTATCGCAAGAGAAGATAGTAATAATCATCAATATTTATGTGCATACTTTACTTCCGAAACATCGAAGGATGAGATTAGGGTTCAAGAAATTCGAAAGTTTTTGGCAAAAGAGTTACCAGAGTATATGATTCCTGCTTTTTTTGTTCAGCTAGACAAGCTACCACTTACTACAAATGGGAAAGTGGATCGAAAGGCTTTACCAAGTCCTGATGAAAGTTCGGTTGCGGGAGTAGTAGAGTATGAGGCACCAAGGAATACAGTCGAAGAAAAGCTTGTATCCATTTGGCAAGATATTTTAGATATAGAAAACATAGGAATTCAACACAACTTTTTTGAAATTGGAGGCCATTCACTGAAAGCGACTACGATGGTTTCTAGAATCCATAAGGAACTTATGGTGGAGATACCTTTAGGACAAATATTCCAAGCACCTACTATAAAAGGGATTGGAGAATTTATTAACTCTACAAAAGAAAGTGTATATGCATCCATCAAAAAAGTAGAAGAACAAGATTATTATCCGCTTTCATCTGCCCAAAGAAGACTCTACATTTTAAACAAAATAGAGGGTAGCGGAGTATCTTATAATATGCCTTTCGCTATGAAAATAAAAGGTGATTTGGATGTTCATCAGCTTGAACAGGCTTTCCATAAATTAATCGAAAGACATGAAGCTTTAAGAACTTCTTTTGTAATGGTAGATGGTGAACCAGTTCAAAAGATCAAAAAAGACATAAATTTCCAAGTGACGTATAGAGAAATGGGTACCAATAAGCTAGATGATATAATCAATGGATTTGTTAAACCGTTTGATTTGGAGAAGGCTCCTCTTTTACGGGTTGAAATCATACATGTTACAGATGATGAGCACGTGATGGTATTAGATATGCATCATATCATTTCAGATGGTGTATCAATGGGGATTTTCATGCAGGAATTAGCTGAATTATATAATGGTCAAAAATTATCTCCATTAAGCATTCAATATAAAGATTATTCTGCGTGGCAAAGAGGCTTGTTTACTCAAGAAGAAATCACAAAGCAAGAAAAGTATTGGATGAATGTGTTCAATGAAGAAGTACCAGTACTAAATATGCCAACGGACTATAAAAGGCCAAAAAGAAGAAGTTTTGCTGGAGATAGAATCAATTTAAAAATCAATAGTGAAACTTATAATCAGTTAAACAAGTTGGCTACAGAAAATGAAGTTACTATGTATATGCTGATGTTAGCAGGATACACGACTTTGCTTTCTAAATATTCAGGGCAAGAGGAT
Source organism: Bacillus cereus group sp. MYBK14-1 (assembly GCF_051916885.1). Classification (NCBI taxonomy): domain Bacteria; kingdom Bacillati; phylum Bacillota; class Bacilli; order Caryophanales; family Bacillaceae; genus Bacillus; species Bacillus cereus group sp. MYBK14-1. Next base: position 186,091 of record NZ_JBQAHM010000008.1, read on the forward strand.
ATAGTAGTCGGATCACCAATTGCAGGAAGAAAACATGTAGATTTAAATAATGTAATGGGAATGTTTGTGAATACCCTTGCGATGAGAAATTATCCAAAGGGCAATAGATCTTTTAGAGAGTACTTAAAAGAAGTAAAAGAAAATACATTGAAAGCATATGAAAATCAGGATTATCAATTTGAAGAATTGGTAGAAAAGGTAAATGTGAGAAGAGACATTTCAAGAAATCCACTATTTGATACGATGCTGGTATTTCAACACACTGATAATATGCTATTAAATTTGGATGGACTAAAGGTTAGCATGTTAGAAGATCAGAGGAAAATAGTTAAGTTTGATATTACTATACATGTAAGTGAGTTAGAGGATGGATTAGGATTAGAAATTGAATACTGTACGGCTCTCTATAAAAAGGAAACAATAGAGAGGTTTTTAGAGCATTTTATAAACGTCTTAAGAGAAGTAGTAGAAAATCCAGAACAGAAATTAAGTGAAATAGATATATTAACAGAGAAAGAAAAAAGTAAGTTATTAAACGAATTTAATAATACAAAAGGAAAATATGCTAAAGAAAAAACACTTCCAGAGCTTTTTGAAGAACAGGTAGAGAAGACACCTAATAATGTGGCACTTGTTTTTGAAAATCAAAGTATAACATATAAAGAGCTAAACGAAAGGGCAAATAGCCTTGCGCATATACTTCGCGAAAAAGGAGTTGGTCCTGACGTAGTAACGGGAATAATGGTGGAACGCTCTATTGAAATGATAGTAGGTATAATGGGGATTTTAAAAGCTGGAGGAGCTTATTTACCGATTGATCCAACTTATCCTAGGACAAGAAAAGAATATATGTTACGTAATAGCCATATAGAGATACTATGCGTAACGAATGAGGTTCATAGCGATATATCTTTTCATGGACAAATTATACAATTAGATAAATTAAAATATAAAGAAAATAGAACGAATATCAGTAAAATAAATAGTCCTCGAAATTTAGCTTATGTAATATATACATCAGGTTCTACAGGGAATCCTAAAGGGGTAATGATAGAACAAAATAGTGTAAATAACTTAGTCAATGGGTTAAATGATGTAATTTATAAAAGGTTCAATACTAATGTTAATGTCGCGTTGCTAGCACCATTTATATTTGATGCATCGGTGAAACAAATATTTGCCACATTACTTTTAGGACATACCTTATTTGTTGTGCCAAAGGAAGTAAGTTGGAATGCAATGAGTTTAATTGAGTATTATGCAACAAATAAAATACATGTATCCGATGCTACTCCGGCACATTTAACAATGCTTAGCTATGTAAATAAAATAGAACAAGAATTAGAAATTAAAGAATTTATTGTAGGAGGAGAGGCATTAACGCCTTATTTAATAAAAGGTTTATTTGGAAAGTTTGCTGATTTTAAACCTAATATCACAAATGTTTATGGGCCTACAGAGTGTTGTGTAGATTCCACAAGTTATAGAATTGAGTTTGATCAAATAAGCGGTGATAAGGTAATTCCGATTGGAAAACCAATTTTAAACACTAATATATATATATTAGACAAGGGAAATAATCTTCAGCCAATTGGAGTAGCTGGGGAACTGTGTGTATCAGGTGAGGGGATAGCAAGAGGATATTTGAATAATCTAGAATTAACAGCTGAAAGGTTTATTGAAAATCCATTTAATAACGGTAAATCTATGTATCGAACTGGAGATCTTGCAAGGTGGTTACCTGATGGGAATATAGAATTTTTAGGACGGATAGATCATCAGGTGAAAATACGTGGTTATCGAATTGAACTTGGAGAAATAGAAAGTCAACTGTCAACTCATCAAGATATCGAAGAAACGATTGTTATAGCTAGAGAAGATAAGGAAAGTAATCAATATTTATGTGCGTATATCGTTTCACAAAAAGAATTACATGCAAGGGAAATTCGAGAATATTTAGAACAGAAACTTCCGGATTATATGATTCCTGGATATTTTGTGAAATTAGATAAACTTCCGTTGACAACGAACGGGAAAGTAGACAGAAAAGCACTTCCTGAACCAGATGGAAGTATTAATACTGGGGTAGAGTATGAGGAACCGAGAAATGAAGTGGAAGAAAAGCTCGTTGAAATTTGGAGAAGTATTATTGGGATAGAGGATATAGGGATTAATCATAATTTCTTTGTATCTGGAGGAGATTCCATTAAGGCAATCCAAATTATATCTAGATTATCTAGAATTGGTCTTAAACTAGAAATGAAAGATTTATTTGCAAATCCAAAAATTAAAAATCTTGGAAAATATATAAAACGAGAAAAGAAAGAACAAAAGGTTCATGAAATAGTAAATGGGGAAGTAGAATTAACGCCGATACAAAGTTGGTATTTTGAGAAAAACCAAGAAGAGATACATCATTTTAATCAATCGTTCATGCTATTTAGAGAAAATGGATTTGATGAAAAACAGATAGAAGAAGTATTTAATAAAATTATGGAACATCATGATGCTTTACGCATGATATATAAAGAAAAAGAGGGAGAAATAATTCAATATAATAGAGGTTATGACAAGAACCTATTTGATTTATATATTCATGATGTTAAGGGTGTTGAGAATAAGGAAGAGAAGGTATATGAAATTGCTACAAATATTCAAAAAGAGATGGATATTAAAGAAGGTAAACTTGTAAAGCTTTGTATATTTAAATCTGATGAAGGAGATCATCTTCTGATTGCGATTCATCACCTTGTAGTGGATGGAGTATCATGGAGAATCCTACTCGAAGATTTGGAGACTTTATATTCACAACTAGAAAAGGGTGAAAAGCTAGAAATAGGATTCAAAACAGATTCCTATAAAGAATTTGCATCAAAGTTAAAAGCTTATAGCGTGAGTAGGGAATTAATGAAAGAAAGGGAATATTGGACAAGTATATCAAAAGAGAATGTACAGTTTATCCCTAAAAAGAAAGAAATCACAAAAAACAACTTTGAAAATAGTAGTACAGTAAGTATTACATTAGATAAAGAACTCACTACATCTTTACTTAGAAATACAAATAGGGCATATAACACAGAAATAAATGATATTTTATTAACAGCTTTAGCAGTTGGAACCAGAGAATTGACGGGGAAATACAAGCTAAAAGTAAATATGGAAGGGCATGGAAGAGAGGACGTAATAGAGAATTTCGAAATCAATAGGACTGTTGGCTGGTTCACGACGATGTATCCAGTGCTTTTAGATATAGGGAATGAAAATGAACTTTCGACCAACATAAAGACAGTTAAAGAAACTTTGAGAAAAATACCAAATAAAGGAATAGGTTATGGGGTATTAAAACATTTAGCAAAAGATAAGGGATTTATGAATGAAGAAAAGGCACCAATTTCATTTAACTATTTAGGTGAATTGGATCAAGATATTAACAGGAGAGAATTCTCTGCATCGAAATGGTCTATAGGTGAAACAGTGGGTAAGAAAATTAATAGGAATACATCTATAGAAATGAATTCAATGGTTTTAAATGGTGAATTGGTTATTCATACAACATTTAATAAATTAGAATACAGTGAAAAAATGATAAAGGACTTAAATCAGAAATATAAAGAAAGTCTTGAAATGATAATTAATCACTGTGCGAATAAAGTAGAACCAGACCAAACACCTTTTGATTATGGAGATATAAATATTACATTAGAAGAACTTGAAGAAATAAAAGAAAAATACAATGGTTTTATTATTGAGAAAATATATCCGTTAGCAAACATGCAAAAAGGGATGTTATTCCACGCATTAGAAGATAAAAATTCTAGTATGTATTTTGAACAAATTGTAATGGATATAAAAGGGACTGTAGATGTAGATATTTTAGAAAAATCATTTAATACAATAATGAGGAGACACGAAATATTAAGAGCAGCATTTGAGTATGAATTAGTGGAGGAACCAAGACACGTCATACTTCAAGATAGAAAAGTAGGTTTCAAATATTATGATATTCAAGACGAAAGCATTGAGCAGAAAACAAAGTTTATAGAGAATTATTTACAAAATGATAAACAAAAAGGCTTTAATTTAAGTGAAGACACATTAATGAGAATTAGCTTAATTCAAATGAATCAGGATTCATATAAATTGGTATGGAGTCATCATCACATATTGTTAGATGGATGGTGTCTTGGGATTATATTAGGTGAGTTATTTGATGTTTATGGAAGAAAGATGAAAGGTGAAGATAGCCATTTAGCGGAGCCAACACCATATAGTGATTATATAAGATGGCTGGAAGAACAGGATAAAGAAGAAGGATTAGCACATTGGAAGAGCTATTTGGATGGATATGAAGAACAAGCACAGGTTCCTAAAATCTTGAATAAAGTTAATGAATATAAAAGAAAAGAAAAAATGATAGAATTTTCAAAAGAAATGACTCGTAATATTATTCAACTCGCAAATAGAAATCAAGTTACTTTTAATACCGTACTGCAGGCAATTTGGGGCATTCTTTTAGCGAGGTACAATAATATAGAAGATGTTGTATTTGGAACAGTCGTATCAGGAAGAGAGGCAAAAGTAGAAGGAATTGAAGCGATGGTAGGATTATTCATTAATACAATTCCGACTCGAGTTAAACTGGAAAAAGATAGTAGTTTTAAAGAGGTTTTAAGAAATGTCCAGGATGAATCAATAGAAAATAATAAATATAACTATATAAATTTAGCTGAAATTCAATCTTTACATGATCTAAAAAGAAATTTAATTGATCATGTAATGGTATTTCAAAATTATTCACTGGATGATAGTAGTTTTAATCATGCAGAAAGTAATACAGGTTTTATGTGTCAAAATATAAGGGGAGAAGAGCAAACCAATTATGGATTCAACATTGTAGCAATTCCTGGAGAACAGTTAGTATTAAAATTAACTTATAACGAAAAGATTTATCCACAGGAAATAATAGACAATATAGAAATGCATCTTAAAAAAGTAACGGAACAAGTTGTTATAAATGAGGATAAGAAATTAAATGAGATAGACATAATCCCAGAGAAAGAGCGAGATGTATTATTGTATAAATTTAATGATACAAAGACGAATTATCCGAAGGATAAGACTATACATCAGCTGTTTGAGGAACAGGTAGAGAAAACGCCTAATCATATTGCCGTTGAATTTGAAGGCACTAAAATGACGTATCAAGAATTAAATGAAAGGTCTAATCAAGTTGCTAGATGGTTACGAGATAAAGGGATTACTGCAAATACAATTGTGGGAATTATGGTTGAGAGATCCCCTGAGATGATAATTGGAATAATGGGTATCTTAAAATCAGGTTCAGCTTATTTGCCGATAGATCCTAAATCTCCTCAGGATAGAATCAAATTTATGATACAAGATAGTGATATTCAAATTCTATTAACGCAGGAGAAGTTCATTAATGATTCCTCATTGGATGTAGAGATGGTTAGTTTAGATAAGAGTGAGAATTTTCAATTGAGTAAAGAGAATTTAGCTCCTATCAATGATTCTGGGAACATAGCTTATATCATATATACATCGGGCTCTACTGGAGTACCAAAAGGTGTGGTTACATCACATTCTAATGCAGTAAGGGTTGTTCGTGACACAAACTATATTAAGATTGATGCAGATGATATTATTTTACAGCTTTCAAATTATTCTTTTGATGGATCCGTATTTGACATCTACGGTGCATTGTTAAATGGTGCAAAATTAGTGATGGTATCAATAGATACAGTATTGAATTTAAATAAGCTAACAAAATTAATAAAAGAAGAAAAAATTAGTGTTATGTTTATAACTACAGCCTTATTTAATACGTTGGTTGATTTAGAAATAGAGTGTCTATCTAATATAAGAAAAATCCTTTTTGGTGGTGAAAGAATTTCAGTATCACATACAAAACGAGCATTGGAGTATTTAGGGAAAGATCAGCTGATTCATGTATACGGTCCGACAGAAAGTACTGTTTTTGCTACGTATTATTGTATAAATGAAATCAATGAAGAATTCGACACAATACCAATTGGGAAGCCATTAGCAAATACTTCAGCATTTATAGTAGATGGAAATCAGAGACTACTTCCAATCGGCGTAGCTGGAGAACTTTGTTTGAGTGGAGCAGGATTGGCTCATGGATATTTAAACCGACCAGATTTGACAGCAGAAAAGTTTGTCTCAAATCCATTTATACCAGAAGAAAAAATGTATCGAACAGGGGATCTCGTTAGGATGTTGTCTGATGGAAATATTGAGTTCTTAGGTAGAATAGATCATCAAGTGAAAGTTCGTGGTTTCAGGATTGAACTTGGTGAGATAGAGAGTCAGCTACTTAAATATAAAAAAGTAAAGGAAGCTATTGTTATCGTAAGAGATGATATTCATGGTGAAAAATATATATGCGCTTACTTTACTTCTGAAACATGGAAAGATGAATTAATAATTCAAGAAATTAGAAAGTATCTAACTAAAAAGCTTCCAGAGTATATGATTCCTGCATTTTTTGTTCAACTTGATAAGCTACCGCTAACTACAAATGGGAAAGTAGACCGAAAGTCATTACCAAAGCCTGATGGGAATGTAACAACTGAGGCAGAGTACGTAGCACCAAGTAATTTTGTAGAAGAGACTATTATTTCAATTTGGGAAGAAATCCTAGGCATCAAATCTATTGGAATTTCTCATAACTTCTTTGAAATAGGAGGAAATTCACTGAAGTTAATGAGTGCTGTTGCTGCTATTAATAAAGTTTTAAATACAGATATAAGCATTCACAATTTCTTTGAGAATCCAAGTGTAATGGGTTTAGCAAATTATATCCTATCAACTGAACATGATCGTCAAAATAGTTCTTATGATTATGTTGAGGAAGAGGTATAACGGTTTAAAATGAAATTCATTTCTTTTGGAGGTAAAAGATATTAGTAATAGGTGTAAAAAGGCAGATTTTCTATAATGTTGATTGTTTTGAGATTTAAGATTTAATTATAAGAAAAGGGGATTTATCCTAGGAAAACTGTACAATCTATACTTCTTCTCAGCAGAGAAAAAGGAATAGATTGTGCAGTTAAACTAGGCCCAATGGTTTGAATTTCAAAGATGTATATGAAATTTGATAGTTGTTTTAGTTATTTACTAATAGTGTGAGAAATTGAATGGGCACCGCGAAGGGAATGATTCTAGTTATGGATATTAAAGGGTTTATAAATGATTTGAAAAAATCAAACATTTTCTTATATCAGAATCAAGGGAAGATAAAAATTATTGGACCTCGTGAACTAATAACAGCTGAATTAAAGGGAAAAATAAAGTTATATAAAGAAAAAATTATTATAGCTTTAAAAAATGAAGATATAGAAAAAAAGAATGAAATTCCAAAAGCGAAACAATCAGAAAATAATTGTTATACCTTATCAATGGCACAAAAAAGGATGCTTATTTTAAATAATTTGGAATCTAAAGGTACGACATATAATATTCCTTTAGTTATCAAAATCGTGGGCGATTTTCAAATGCAAGTTTTTGAGAATGCTTTTAAGGCACTAATTGATAGACATGAAGCATTAAGAACATCCTTTGTAATGATTGATGGAGAAGCAGTTCAAAAGATAGAAAAAGAAATAGATTTTAAAATTGAATATAGTGAATTAGGAGAAGATAGCGTATCAGAACGAGTGGCACGATTTATAAGACCTTTTGATTTAGAGATAGCACCGCTTCTAAGGGTAGAGATTTTACGTGTTAATCAGAATGAGCATATCATGATGCTTGATATGCATCATATTATTTCAGATGGAGTATCAATGGGCATTTTAATGAAGGAGTTAGCTGATTTAGTTAGAGAAAAAGAATTAGCGCCATTAAAAGTTCAGTATAAAGACTATTCGGAATGGCAAAAAGAATACTATAAAGGAGATAACATAAAGCAGCAGGAGGAATATTGGCTCAAGGTATTTGAGGGTGACATTCCAGTTCTGAATATGCCAACTGATTTTCCAAGACCACAAATACAAAGTAGTGAGGGAGATAGGCTTGGTTTTGAAATAGATTCTGAACTAACAAATAAACTTAAATTTCTTGCAAGGGAAAATGGAGTTACTATGTATATGCTTCTTTTAGCAGTATATAAAACGCTTCTTTCTAAATATACAAGGCAAGAGGACATAATAGTTGGTTCACCAATTGCGGGAAGAACACATGATGATTTAAAAAATACAATTGGCATGTTTGTCAATACCCTTGCAATGAGAAGTTATCCAAAAGCAGATACTAAATTCATTGATTATTTAAAACAAGTAAAAGAAAACACATTAAATGCTTATGAGAATCAAGAATATCAATTTGATACATTAGTAGAGAAACTAAATTTAAGAAAAGAAACAAGTAGAAGCGCATTATTTGATACGATGTTTGATATACAAACTCAAAATAATTTTGAGTTTAATATAAATGGAGTAACCACTGAGGTTTGCGATATTGATTTTAATGTGGCGAAATTTGATTTAAGTCTTACGGCGATAGAATATACAGATCATTTGAAATTTGATTTGCAATATTGCACAAAATTATTTAAAAAAGAAACAATCAAAAGACTTGCAGGTCATTTAGTAAATGTAATAAAGGAAATTACCAATAATCCGGGGCTTAAATTAGGAGAAATAAATTTACTTTCAGAAGAAGAAACGGAAATCATATTACACAAATTTAATGATACTATGGCTGAATTTCCTAAAAATAAGACCTTAAACCATGTATTTGAAGAGCAGGTTCTAAAAACACCAAATCATATTGCAGTTATATTTGAAGAGGAACAATTAACGTATACACAACTAAATGAAAAAGCAAATCGACTGGCAAGGTTGCTTAGAAAAAATGGTGCAAAGCCGGATACTGTAATAGGAATTATGGCGGATAAATCCCCAGAAATGATAATAGGTATATTGGCGATTTTAAAAGCTGGAGCAGCATATTTACCAATTGACCCTGAGTATCCTGAAGAAAGAATTGAATATATGCTAAAAGATAGTGAAGCAAAATTAGTTGTTAATCAGGAGCACTTACAATTCAAAGTAAGAACAGTTCCAAGTATTTTATTTAATGATGAAGAAATTAGTTCTTTAAATAAGGACAACCTAGAAAATTTAAATCATTCATCTGATTTAGCTTATTTAATATATACGTCAGGTTCTAGTGGAAAGCCTAAAGGGGTTATGACTACACATCGTAACGTTATTAACTATATTTATGCATTTTCAAAACAAATTCCTTTAAATGAAGAAGATTCTATATTACAAGTAGTTTCATTTTCATTTGATGCTTTTACGGAAGAAATATTTCCTATTTTGGCTAATTCAGGGAAATTAATCATTGGTAAAAAAATTGGTGATCTGAACATAGATGAGCTAGTTAAAAATATTGAAAAATATAATGTGACTTTAGTAAGCTGTTCACCACTGTTACTCAATGAAATTGATAAAAATAAGCATTTAATACTTAATAAAAATATGAAATTTATTAGTGGTGGAGATGTTTTAAAGTATGAATATATAAAAAATATTATTGAGATTGCCGATGTTTATAATTCATATGGTCCTACAGAAACAACTGTTTGCGCAACATATTATAAGGTCAGTTTCAATGATTGTATGGGAATGAGTGTACCTATAGGTAAACCACTAAGCAATTATAAATTATATGTTTTGGATAATAACGCTCAATTACTGCCGATAGGAATACCTGGTGAATTATATATAGGTGGAGAAGGTGTAGCGCGAGGATACAAAAATAAAAAAGAATTAACTGAAGAAAAATTCAAGTCTAATGCTTTTAGTTTAGGAGAACGGGTGTATCGGACTGGAGATTTAGTAAGATGGCTACCTGATGGAAATATTGAATTTTTAGGTAGAATAGATAATCAGGTAAAAATTCACGGTTTTAGAATTGAACTGGAAGAAATTGAATATCACTTATTAAGACAATCGAACATAAAAGAAGCTAAAGTAATTGATAAAGAGGGGATAGATGGAAACAGATATCTTTGCGCATTTATTACAGTTAATGATTTGAATGAAGAACTGAACATAGATAAAGTGAGAGAGTTGCTTGCCAAAGAGCTTCCTGGTTACATGATTCCTTTGCATTTCATAGAGGTGGAAAAATTGCCGATTACACTTAATGGAAAAGTGGATGTGAAAGCATTACCGGAACCAGATTTCAATAAATTTATAGAAGATCATTATGAAGCACCTCGAAATCTAGTAGAAGAGAAGTTGGCTTTAGTGTGGAAGGACGTTTTGGGTATAGAGAAAATTGGAATAAATCATAACTTCTTTGAAGCTGGAGGACATTCACTAAAAGCTTTTTCATTGGTATCAAAGATACACAAAGAATTAGATGTTGAAATACCATTAAAACAAATATTTAATTTTCCTACTATCAAAGGCATTGGCGAATATATAAAAGGGAAAGAAACGAGTACTTACTCAAAAATAAAGAAAGCTGAGGAAAAGCAATTTTATAATCTTTCATCGGCTCAAAAAAGGCTATATATTTTAAATCAAATAGAGGATAGTGGAATTACTTACAATCTACCAGTTGTTATACAAATGAAGGGGCGCTTTCAATTGGACACTTTTGAAAAAGCCTTTAAAGCATTAATTGATAGACATGAAGCATTAAGAACTTCTTTTGTAATGATTGATGGAGAACCAGTTCAAAAGATAGAAAAAGAAATAGATTTTAAAATTGAATATAGTGAATTAGGGAAAGAGAACGTATCAGAACGAGTGGCGCGATTCATAAGACCCTTTAATCTAGAGGTAGCTCCTCTTTTAAGGGTAGAAATCGTACAAGTTAGTCAGGATGTGCATATCATGATGCTTGATATGCATCATATTATTTCAGACGGAGTATCAATGAGCATTTTAATGAAAGAGTTAACAGATATATTTGGAGAAAAAAAATTAGCACCATTAGAAATTCAATATAAAGACTATTCGGAATGGAAAGAAAAGTTTTGTAACGGTGATAATATAAAGAAACAGGAGGAATATTGGCTTAAAGTATTTGAGGATGAGATACCAGTTCTGAATATGCCAACTGACTTTCCAAGACCACAAATACAAAGTAGCGAGGGAGATAGATTAAGTTTTGAAATAGATTCTGAACTAACAAACAAGCTTAAAATGTTTGCAAGGGAAAATGGAGTTACTATGTATATGCTACTTTTAGCAGCATATACAACGCTACTTTCGAAATATACGGGACAAGAAGACATTATAGTTGGCTCACCAACTGCAGGAAGACAACATGATGATTTAAAAAATACTATTGGTATGTTTGTTAATACTCTTGTGATGAGAAATCGTCCTAAAGCAGACAGCAGATTCATTGATTATTTGAAGAAAGTAAAAGAAAATACCTTAAATGCTTATGAAAATCAAGATTATCAATTTGATGAGTTAGTTGAAAAGCTAGCCTTAAAAAGGGATATTAGTAGAAACGCATTGTTTGATACGATGTTTTCTATTCAAAATTTAGATAATCTAGAGTTGAATATAAAAGGCTTAAAAATCGAACCGTATGACATTGATTTTAAAGCGGCAAAGTTTGATTTAAGTTTATCGGCAATTGAAAATACAAATCATATAGAATTTATTTTAGAGTATTGCACAAAATTATTTAAAAAAGAAACAATACAAAGAATTGGAAATCATGTAGTTAATATCTTAAAAGAAATTGTTAATAATCCTGAACAAAAATTAAGTGAAATAAATTTGCTTTCACAAGAAGAAAGAGAAATAATATTAAACAAGTTTAATGATACTGCTGTTGAATATCCAATAGGTACTATACACGAACTTTTTGAAGAGCAGGTTAAAAAAATACCAAATCATATAGCTGTAGTGTTCGAAGAAAAGCAGTTGACCTATGAAGAATTGAATAAAAAAGCAAATAAACTAGCTAGAACTTTGAGAGAAAAAGGTGTTGTACAAAATAGTATAGTTGCAATAATGGTGGATAGATCAGTAGAAATGCTTGTAGGAATATTGGGGGTTCTAAAAGCTGGAGGAGCATATCTGCCGATAGATCCAGAATACCCTACAGAGAGAATAGAATTTATGCTTGAGGATAGTAATGTGGACATTATTATTACCCAAGAACATCTAACGGATAAAAATGGTTCCTACGGTGAAGTAGTAAATATAAATCATATAGATATATATGATATCGATGAAGATAATTTGAATCATATTAATTCACCAGATGATTTAGTGTATATCATATATACATCAGGAACAACTGGAAACCCTAAAGGTGTGTTAGTAGAGCATAAAAATTTGGTTAATGCCCATTACACTTGGAGAGATCACTATGAATTGTCAAAGTATGAAGTGAATTTATTACAAATGGCTAGTATGTCGTTTGATGTATTTGCAGGGGACTTATGTAGAAGTTTATTAAATGGTGGGACAATGTATATAGTACCGAGTCATATCAAGCTAGAACTGGATTTATTATATAAGACAATTAAGAAGTATAAGATTAATATTTTTGAATCCACTCCAAGTCTTATTATACCTTTTATGAATTATGTATATGAAAATAATTTTGATCTCACGACATTACGATTATTAATATTAGGTTCTGATAGCTGTCCTATACATGAGTACAAAAATTTGGTTAAAAGATATGGGGAGAATATGAGAGTAATTAATAGCTATGGAGTTACAGAAGCAACTATTGATTCTAGCTATTATGAAGAAGAGTACGATTATATACCACAAATGGTAAATACTCCTATAGGAAAGCCATTAAATAACACAAAATATTATGTTTTAAACTCTTTATTAGAACCACAACCTATAGGGGTGTATGGTGAATTGTACATTGGTGGAAAAGGTCTTGCAAAAGGATACTTAAACAAGCCAGATCTTACTCATGAAAGGTTTGTTTCAAATGGCTTTATACCTGGTGAAAAAATGTATAAAACAGGAGATTTGGCAAGATGGCTTTCAGATGGAAATATTGAGTTTTTAGGAAGAATAGACAATCAAGTAAAGGTTCGAGGGTTTAGGGTAGAAATAGGAGAAATTGAAGCTAAACTATTAGGTAATCAAAATATAAATCAGGCGGTAGTAATTGATCGGAAAGATAATGCTGGTTTTACCTATTTATGTGCATACATAATAGCTAAAGAGGAGCTAACTAAAAGTGAATTAAGAGACTACTTGTCAAATTATTTACCAGATTATATGATTCCTTCATTTTTCATTCAATTAGATAAAATGCCTCTTACACCGAATGGAAAAATAGATAGAAAAGCATTGCCTCTTGTACAAGAGGGGGACCTTTCTAAGGGAACAGATTATGAAGCGCCTCGAAATGAAGTGGAAGAACATCTTGTATCAGCTTGGCAGGATGTCTTGGGTATTAAAAAAATTGGAATTAACGATAGTTTTTTTGAGGTTGGTGGAGATTCTATAAAAGCGTTACAAATAGTTTCTAAACTATCGAAAGTGAATCTTAAACTCAAAATTAAAGATTTATTTGAAAACCCGAAAATTAAAAATCTTAGTAAGTATGTAAAAAATGAATCGAGAGTAAAGAAAAACTATGAAATAATTCAGGGAAATGTTCCTTTAATGCCAATACAGAAAAGACATTTTGTATTAAACGAAGCATTAAATAATAAAGAGCTAAATCACTATAATCAATCATTTATGCTGTATAGAAAAAATGGATTTGAAGAACAGATTGTAGAAAAGGTTTTTCGTAAAATTTGTGAAAAACACGATGCTTTACGAATGATTTATAAAGAGGAAAATGGTGAAATTATTCAATATAATCGTGATTTGAATGGGGATTTCTTTGATTTATATGTCCATGATATTAAGAATCAAGATAATCAACAGGAGATAGTGGGTCAACTAGCAACAAATATACAAAAAGAAATTTCGATTACTGACGGTAAAATATTAAAACTTGGCATTTTTAGAACAAATGAGGGTGATCATTTGCTTATTACTATCCATCATCTTGTAATAGATGGAGTATCATGGCGAATATTATTCGAAGATTTCGAAATGTTATACAAACAAGCATATCTCAATGAAAAACTTGATATAGGTTTTAAAACGGATTCATTTAAGGAGTTTTCAGAAAAGTTAATGGATTATGCGGTAGGTAATAAACTTCTAAAAGAAAAAAAATATTGGGCAGACATATCTAAAATGAAAGTAGATTTTTTAGCGAAAAATGAAGAAATAGATGTGACCGATTATAAAAATAGCAAGACCTTAACCATTTCACTAAATAAGGAGAACACTCAAAAGTTATTGGGAGAAACAAACAAAACATATAATACTCAAATAAATGATATCCTTTTAGCGGCTTTGTTAGTAACAGTAAGAGATTTAACAGGAGAAAACAGGCTGAAAATTCTCATGGAAGGTCATGGAAGAGAAGAAGTCATTGAAAATATAGATGTTAGTAGAACTATTGGGTGGTTTACTACAATATACCCTGTATATTTTGATTTAGGTAAAGAAAAAGAAATTTCTATGAGTATAAAATTGGTAAAAGAGACTTTAAGAAAAATTCCTAATAACGGAATAGGATATGGGGTTTTAAAATACCTAAAAAAGGATCAAGATTTGTTAAATGATGAAACGGCACCTATATTATTTAATTATTTGGGAGAAATGAGTAAAAAAGCGACCAATGAAGAAATTTCTGCATCATGGCTATCACCTGGCGAAAGTATAGGTGGCGAAAATGCAAGAGATGCTTCTATAGAAATTAATTCAATAATTGTAGAGGATACATTAATAATAAACACTACCTTCAACGAAGGGGAATATTCTGAATTTTTAGTTGCTGATTTTAACCAAAAGTATAAAGAGAACCTTGAAATGATAATCGATCATTGTATTAATCAAACGGAATCCGAAAAAACAGCTTCCGATTATGGTTACAATAAAATGTCACTAGAAGAGCTTGATGAGTTACTAGGTGAATATGAATTCATCGATAATTAAAGCCTGCAGGCAAAACACAATCATAGCGACTACTTAATTGTACAAATCATATTTATAATTTTTGTGCCTTTTCCGACGGAAACTATTTAGGGGGATAAATTTATGAAAGTTAATAAAGTTGAGAAAATCTATCCATTGTCAAATATGCAAAAGGGGATACTGTTTCATGCTATTGAAGATAAAAATTCAGATGCATATTTTGAACAAATTATATTAGATATAAAAGGTTATGTAGATGAAACTATTTTTGAGGAAAGTTTCAACGAGATTATGAAACGGCACGAAGTGTTAAGAGCATCATTTAATTATAAATTGGACGAGCCATTACATGTAATATTAAGGGATAGAAAAATTAAGTTTAGCTATAATGATGTAAGTGATTTAGATTTAAACACTAAAGATTTATATGTGGAAAAATATATAGTAGATGATAAGGTGAAGGGCTTTGACCTAACAAAAGAAACCCTTATGAGAATTTGTTTGATCAAAACAAATGATAACTCATATAAAGTAATTTGGAGCTTTCATCATATATTACTTGATGGTTGGTGTATTGGGATTATATTAGATGAGTTATTTACTATCTATTCACATAAA
Organism: Bacillus cereus group sp. MYBK14-1; assembly: GCF_051916885.1. Taxonomy (NCBI): domain Bacteria; kingdom Bacillati; phylum Bacillota; class Bacilli; order Caryophanales; family Bacillaceae; genus Bacillus; species Bacillus cereus group sp. MYBK14-1. Next base: position 201,753 of record NZ_JBQAHM010000008.1, read on the forward strand.
ATGAAAGGTGAAGAGCATCAATTAGAAGATCCTAGACCCTATAGTGATTATATAAATTGGCTAAATAATCAGGATAATGAAGAAGGATTGAAGTATTGGAGTAAGTATCTGGAGGGGTATGAGTTAAATGCTACCCTTCCTAAATTTAATAACTCTAGTGCTGGAAAGTATCAGAGAAGAGAAAAAGTGATAGAGTTTTCAAAAGAGTTAACTGATAAGATTACACAACTGGCAAATAAAAATAACGTCACCTTAAATACAGTGATGCAGAGTATTTGGGGGCTTATTCTAGCGAAGTATAACAATAGTGAGGATGTTGTTTTTGGAACAGTTGTCTCAGGCAGAGATGCAGCTGTAGAAGGTATAGAGAATATGTTAGGTTTATTTATAAATACAATACCAACTAGAATAAAGCTGCAAAGTGAAAAATCATTTAAAGAAGTTTTAAAAGCAACTCAACATGATGCAATAGAGGGTAATGATTATAATTATATTAATTTAGCCGAAGTTCAAGCTCTTAGCAACTTAAAAAGTAATCTTATTGATCATATATTAGTATTTGAAAATTATGCTATTGATGAAAAAGGATTGGAAGAAAAGGAAAGTGGATTAGGGTTCGAAGTTGTATCTGTAACCGACGAAGAGAGAAGTAATTATAGCCTAAGCCTTACTGTAGGAATAGGAGAGAAATTGAAACTAACAATTGTATATGATGAAAATGTATATGAAGAAAGACTAATCAATAATCTAGAGTGTCATATTCAAAATGTAACGAAGCAAGTTATCGAAAATGATGCCAAGAAATTGATCGATATAGATTTAATTTCAGAAGAGGAAAGAAACATCCTTCTTTATAAATTTAATGAAACAACCGTTGAATATCCTAAAGATAGGTTGATACATCAATTGTTTGAGGAACAGGTTGAGAAGACACCTGACCGTGTGGCAGTTAGCTTTAAAAGTAATAACCTAACTTATAGGGAATTAAATGAAAAATCAAATCAAATAGCTAGACTACTGCGAGAAAAAGGTGTTCAATCAAACACAATTGTAGGAATCATGGTCGACCGTTCTTTAGAAATGATTATAGGAATTATGGGGATTTTAAAATCCGGAGCGGCTTATTTACCAATTGATCCTGAGACCCCTAAAGAGAGAATTGACTACATGTTACAAGATAGTAATGTAAAAGTTTTATTGACTCAAGATAGATGTATAAGTCAATTTAATTTGAATGTGGAGTTAATTAATTTAGATCAAGAGAATTTTTTAAGGCTAAGTACAGATAATTTGAATTTGATAAATCATTCAAGTGATACAGCTTATATCATTTATACTTCAGGATCAACAGGAACACCAAAAGGAGTAGTTATTCCGCATTATAGTGCAATTAGAGTAGTTAAGAATACAAATTATATTGAAATTAATGAGAATGATACGATACTACAACTTTCGAATTATGCTTTTGATGGGTCTATATTTGATATTTATGGTGCGCTTCTAAATGGTGCAAAGTTAATAATGGTTGAGAAGGACACTGTATTAAGTCTTGTTAAACTAGCTGAGTTAATAAAGGAAGAACAGATAAGTATTATGTTTATTACCACAGCTTTGTTTAATGCGCTTGTAGATTTAGAAATAGATTGTTTAGATAAAATAAGAAAAATATTATTCGGTGGTGAAAGAGTTTCAGTTTCACATGTGAACAAAGCCCTTGAGAAATTGGGCAAAGATAAAATTATTCATGTTTATGGTCCAACTGAAAGCACGGTATATGCTACTTATTATTTTGTTAATGAAGTAACTGAGGTTATCCCAATAGGAAAACCGTTAGCAAATACTTCGGTTTTTGTAGTAGATAAAAATTCTAACCTGCTTCCACTTGGTGTGCCTGGAGAACTATGTATTTCTGGAGACGGATTAAGTAAAGGGTATTTAAATAACGAGAGATTAACAGTTCAGAAATTCGTTCCAAATCCGTTCATTCTAGGAGAGAGAATGTATCGAACAGGAGACCTTGTGAGAATGTTACCTGATGGAAATATTGAGTTTTTAGGAAGAATTGACCATCAAGTGAAAATTCGTGGTTTCAGGATTGAACTGGGTGAGATAGAGAGTCAACTTCTAAAACATAAGGAAGTAAAAGAAGCTGTTGTTATCGCAAGAGAAGATAGTAATAATCATCAATATTTATGTGCATACTTTACTTCCGAAACATCGAAGGATGAGATTAGGATTCAAGAAATTCGAAAGTTTTTGGCAAAAGAGTTACCAGAGTATATGATTCCTGCTTTTTTTGTTCAGCTAGACAAGCTACCACTTACTACAAATGGGAAAGTGGATCGAAAGGCTTTACCAAGTCCTGATGAAAGTTCGGTTGCGGGAGTAGTAGAGTATGAGGCACCAAGGAATACAGTCGAAGAAAAGCTTGTATCCATTTGGCAAGATATTTTAGATATAGAAAACATAGGAATTCAACACAACTTTTTTGAAATTGGAGGCCATTCACTGAAAGCGACTACGATGGTTTCTAGAATCCATAAGGAACTTATGGTGGAGCTACCTTTACGACAAATCTTCCAAACACCTACTATAAAAGGAATTGGAGAATATATTGACTCTACGAAAGAAAGTGTATATGCATCGATTAAGAAAGTAGAAGAACAGGATTATTATCCGCTCTCATCTGCCCAAAGAAGACTCTACATTTTAAACAAAATAGAGGGTAGCGGAGTATCTTATAATATGCCTTTCGCTATGAAAATAAAAGGTGATTTGGATGTTCATCAGCTTGAGAATGCATTCTATAAACTAATCGAAAGACATGAAGCTTTAAGAACTTCTTTTGTAATGGTAGATGGTGAACCAGTTCAAAAGATTGAAAAAGAGATAGATTTCCAAGTGACGTATAGAGAAATGGGTACTAATAAGCTAGATGATATGATTAATGGATTTGTTAAACCGTTTGATTTGGAGAAAGGTCCTCTTTTACGGGTTGAAATTATACATGCCACAGATAATGAGCACGTGATGGTCCTAGATATGCACCATATCATTTCAGATGGAGTTTCAATGAACATTTTAAATAGAGAGCTCTGTAAACTGTATGAAGGGAAAGAGTTATCCCCATTGGACCTACAGTATAAAGATTATGCAGTATGGCAAAAAGACTTGTTTACTCAAGAGGAAATGAAGAAGCAAGAAGAATATTGGATAAATGTTTTTAAAGAAGAAGTACCTATTTTAAATATGCCAACAGATTATAAAAGGCCGCCGACACAAAGTGTTGAAGGGGCTCGAAGAAGTTTTGAAATAGATAGTGAGTTGACAAAGAACCTTAATAGAATTGCAAAAGAAAATGGGGTTACCATGTATATGCTTCTGTTAGCTGGATATACAACTTTACTTTCAAGATATACGGGTCAAGATGATATTGTGGTAGGATCTCCAATTGCAGGAAGAAGCCATCATGATTTTGAAAATATTGTCGGAATGTTTGTGAATACCCTTGCGATGAGAAATTATCCAAATGAAGATAAAACATTTCGTAATTATTTAAGAGAAGTAAAAGAAAATGCATTAAAGGCTTATGAAAATCAAGATTATCCTTTGGATGAACTGGTTGAAAAGCTGGACTTACAAAGAGATATGAGTAGAAGTGCATTATTTGATACGATGTTTGTGCTACAAAACTTAGATACCTCTAATGAAGAGATTAAAGGGTTAAGTTTTGAAACATATGATAGTGAACTTAATATAGCAAATTTTGATTTAACATTATCAGCAGTAGAAACTAATAACATCATAAAATTTGATTTAGAATATTGTACAAAATTGTTTAAGAAAGAGACAATAGCTAAAATATCAGAGCACTTTGTTAGTATTTTAAGAGAAATTACTAATAATCAGGAAGTTTGTTTAGGTCAAATAGATATGCTTTCGGGAGAAGAAAAGCACATTCTTTTGAATGAATTTAATGAAACTTATATGGATTATCCAAAGAATAAAACCATTTATCAATTATTTGAGGAGCAGGTAGAGAGAACTCCAAACAAGGTTGCCGTAGAATTTGAGGGGCAACAAGTTACTTATAAGGAGCTCAATGAAAAATCCAATCAAGTAGCTAGAGTACTTTATGATAAGGGTGTTCATCCAGAAATGATTGTAGGAATTATGGTGGAACGTTCTTTAGATATGATTGTCGGTATCATGGGTATATTAAAATCAGGGGCAGCGTATTTACCAATAGACCCTGAATATCCTGAAGAGCGAATTAAATATATGGTAGAAGATAGTAACGCAAAATTCGTATTAACGCAGACTCATTTATACGATAAACTTCATTTTATCAATAATGAATGTATAACTAAAATCTCAATTAATGATGAAACAATAAAAAATCAAGAGCAAATTAATATGGAAAGGCGTAATAATAGAAATGATTTAGCCTATGTCATTTATACGTCTGGTTCCACGGGTTTACCAAAAGGGGTGTTAGTGGAACATCATTCCTTAGTCAATTTATGTAATTGGTATGTAGATTTTCATAAAATAACAGAAAGAGATCGAATTACAAACTATTTGAAAGTCTCATTTGATGCATCTATTGGAGAAATTTTCCCTTGTTTAATCACCGGAGCTACTTTGCACGTTTTAGGCAAAGATATGAGGCTTGATCTAGATAAATTAAATGAATATATGAATAGTAAAGACATAACAGTTGCAACATTCCCATCTAAGGTAAGTGAACAATTTATATTACAAGATAATCATTCTTTAAGAATGTTAGTATCCGGTGGCGAAAAGTTAATTTTAAATAAGAATACTCGCTATCAACTTGTAAATGCCTACGGTCCAACCGAAAATACAGTAGTAACTACAAGTTTCTTAATGAATAAAAATGATGATAATATTCCAATTGGAAAACCGGTGTATAATACTAAAGTTTATATAGTAAATAAGTATAATCAGCTTTGTCCAATTGGAGTAACAGGAGAGTTATGTATATCTGGAGTTGGATTGGCAAGAGGTTATTTAAATAATCCAGCCTTAACTGCCGAGAAATTTGTGGGAAATCCTTTCGTCAGTGGAGAAAAAATGTATCGTACAGGTGATCTTGTAAGATGGATGCCTGATGGAAATGTTGAATTCATAGGAAGAATTGACCATCAAGTAAAAATACGTGGGTATAGAATAGAACTTGGTGAAATAGAGAGCCAGTTGTTAAAACATCAAGATATAAAAGAGGTCGTAGTAATAGCAAAAGAGGATAAGAAAAATCATACGTATATAAGTGCTTATATTGTGTCTGAAAAAGCAATATCTTCAGCCAAGATAAGAGAATTTTTAGAAAAGGAACTTCCTGATTACATGATTCCCTCTTATTTTGTTCAACTTGACCAGTTACCACTTACATCAAACGATAAAGTGGATCGAAAAGCACTTCCAGAGCCAGATAGAAGTAGTCAATCAGGGGTAGAATATGAGGCACCAAGAAATGAAGTTGAAACACATCTTGTTGAGATTTGGAGGGATATCCTAGGCATAGAGGATATAGGGATAAATCATCATTTCTTTGTATCAGGTGGAGATTCTATTAAGGCTCTGCAAATTGTGTCCAGGTTGTCTAGAATAAATCTTAAGTTAGAAGTGAAAGAACTATTTGCAAACCCTAAAATTAAAGATCTTAGTAAGTATGTAAAAAAGCAAAACAAACGGTTAAAACCTTATGAAATAGTTACAGGAGAAGTAATATTATCTCCAATTCAAAAATGGTATTTTGAGAAAAATAAAGAAGAACTAGATCATTTTAATCAATCATTTATGCTGTTTAGGGAAGATGGATTTGATCAAAAGAGAATAGAGAGAGTCTTTAATAAGATATTAGAGCAGCATGATGCCCTTAGAATGATTTATAGAGAAAATGATGGAGAGATCATTCAGTATAATAGAGGCTATAAGGATAACCTCTTTGATTTATACGTTCATGATGTTGAGGGAGTAGAGAATAAGGAAGAGAAAATATATGAATTAGCGACAAATATCCAAAAGAAATCTTCCATCAAAAATGGTAAACTCGTTAATCTTTGTTTATTTAAAACGAATCAAGGTGATCATCTGCTTATTACCATTCATCATCTTGTAGTAGATGGAGTATCATGGAGAATAATATTAGAAGATTTTGAAACTCTATATTCTCAGGATTTAAGAGGTGAGAAGTTAGACGTTGGATTCAAGACTGAATCCTTTAAAGAATTTTCCTCTAAGCTGAGGGAGTATGCTAGTAGCAATAAATTATTAAAGGAAAAAGAGTATTGGCAAGAGATAGCAAATACTGAGGTTGCATTTATACCTAGAAAAAAAGAGCTCAAAAGTGACACATTCGAAAATAGTAAAACAGTTAGTATTTCTTTAAATAAGGAAAAGACTATAAGTTTATTAAGAAAATCCAATAGAGCATACAATACAGAAATAAATGATATATTGTTAACTTCCTTATTATTAGGTGCTAGAGAGATAACAAGTGAAAATTGTATAAAAATAAATATGGAGGGACATGGAAGAGAAGATATCTTAGAAAATGTAGATATTAGTAGGACTGTAGGTTGGTTTACAACTATGTATCCAGTACTTATAGATTTAGGCAATGAGACCGATCTTGCTACTAATATAAAAATGGTAAAAGAAACTTTAAGGAAAATTCCTAACAAGGGAATCGGATTTGGTATACTAAAATATTTATCAAAAGAGAAGTATCTATTAAATGAACAAAAAGCACCAATTTCATTTAACTATTTAGGTGAAATGGATAATGATGTTAACAGAAATGAATTTTCTGAATCAAAATTTTCTTATGGGGAAACAATTGGAGGAAAGATTTCAAGAAATAATTCGATAGAAATCAATTCGATAATTATTAATAATGAATTGGTTATAAATACTACCTTTAATGAGCTAGAGTTTGATGAACTAACAATCAGGAAATTAAATGATAAGTTTAAAGAAAGTCTTGAAACTATAATTGATCATTGTGTTAGTCAAATAGAGGTGGAAAAAACGCCTTATGACTATGGGGATACTAAATTAACTCTAAGTGAACTTAAGGATATTAAAGAAAAGTATAAAGATTTCGAAATTGAAAAGATTTACCCGTTAGCAAATATGCAAAAAGGAATGCTGTTCCATGCTTTGGAAAACAAAAATTCAAAAGCATATTTTGAACAAACTGTCATGGATATAACAGGATACGTTGATGTAGAGATATTAAAAACAAGTTTTAATAAAATCATGCAAAGATACGAAATACTAAGAGCATCATTTGAATATGAAATAGTTGAGGAGCCTAGACAAATAATAATAGCGGATAGAGAAATAGGTTTTCAATATTGCGATATAAGTGAAAGAGGAACTATAGAAAAAGAGTTATTCATAAAAAATTATAGAGAAGAAGATACAGAAAAGGGATTTAACTTAAGTAAAGATACTTTAATGAGAGTATGTTTGATTAGAACAGATGAAAACTTATATAAATTGGTATGGAGTCATCACCATATTTTATTGGACGGTTGGTGTCTTGGAATCGTATTAGGTGAGTTATTCACTGTATATGGAAAATTAATAAATGGTGAAGAATATGAGTTAGAAGAAACTAAACCTTATAGCGATTATATAAAATGGCTGGAAGAGCAAGATAAAGAAGAAGGTAAAAGTTATTGGGAGCAATATTTAGATGGTTATGAAGAGAAAGCGCAAATACCAAAATTACAGATTACTAAGAATAATAGTGAGTATTTAAGAAGAGAAAAAGTAATTGAATTTTCCAACGAATTAACAAATAAGATTACACAGCTTGCTAATAGGAATAGCGTAACCTTTAATACAGTATTCCAGAGTATTTGGGGTATTATTTTGGCGAAGTATAATAATACAGACGAAGTAGTATTTGGAACTATTGTATCGGGAAGGGAAGCACCAGTAGACGGAATTGAAAAGATGATTGGTTTATTTATTAATGCCATTCCAACTAGAATAAACCTTGGAAAGAATCAGAAGTTTAAAGAGGTTTTAACGGTTGTACAGAGTGAAGCTATAGCTAGCAATAATTATAACTATATGAATTTAGCTGAAGTTCAAGCAATGAGTAAATTAAAGAATGATCTTATTGATCATATAATTGTGTTTGAGAACTATGCTGTTGATAAACGTATTGCCGGAAATGAAAAAATGGATATAGGTTTTGAGGTAGAAGATATACATGCAGAAGAGCAGAGCAATTATAGTTTTAGTATTGCTGCAACTCCAGGTGAGAAGTTAAATTTAGTTTTAACTTATGATGGCAATATTTATGATGACAAAATAATAGATAATATCGAAATGCACATTAAAAAAGTAACTGAACAAGTGATTGCAGATGAGAATAAGAAAATAAATGAAATAGACATAATTTCAGAAGAAGAAAGAACAACTTTATTGTATGAATTTAATGATACAAAAGTAGATTATCCAAAAGAGAAGACGATACATCAATTGTTCCAAGAACAGGTAGAAAGGACACCTGAAAATATTGCAGTTGTGTTTGAAAATCAACAATTGACTTATTGGGAACTTAACGAAAAATCTAATCAAGTCGCTACTCTGCTAAGAGAAAAAGGTGTGAAATCTAATACTGTGGTTGGTATTATGGTTGAACGTTCGATTGAAATGATAGTTGGTATGATGGCGATATTAAAAGCCGGGGGAGCATACCTTCCAATTGATCCTGAGTATCCAGAGGATAGAAGAAGATATATGTTAGAAGACAGTGGTATAGAAATATTGTTAAAACAAGAAAATAAACATGTAGATTATGATTTAACTTGTATTGATATAAATGTACAAAAGATTAAGGATAGATTTACAGAAAACTTGCCTAGTCTAAATAAGTCCTCTGACATGGCTTATATAATATACACTTCAGGTTCAACAGGAAAACCAAAGGGTGTTATGGTGAATCATAAATCTATTCTCAATACGTTATGTTGGAGAATAGAATCATATCAATATAGTGAAAGTGATATTACGTTACAGATGCCTTCTTTCTCTTTTGACAGCTCTGTTGAAGATATTTTTACTACTTTGCTTTCTGGAGGTAAATTAATTTTAATAGAAGATATAAGAATGAATTTCAGTAAATTTATAAATATTATTCAAAATAATAAAGTAACTAATTTGTTAGCTGTTCCAAGCTATTATAATAATCTATTAAACACTATTGATAAGCCTTTAGTAGATTTGAGATTTGTGACAATTGCAGGTGAAGGTTTTAATGAAAATCTAATTACAAAACATTTTCAGAAAATGCCTCACGTAAAATTGTTTAATGAATATGGTCCAACAGAAAATAGTGTTTGTTCTACAATATGTGAATTAAAACAGGAAGATCAGAAGGTACTTATTGGTAAACCAATAAGTAATAACAGGGTTTATATCCTTGATACGGAAAATAATTTATTGCCATTAGGAGTTGCAGGTGAACTTTGTGTAAGTGGGGAAGGTTTGGCACGTGGTTATTTAAACAGACCAGAGCTCACAGCGGAGAAGTTTGTTCCAAATCCATTCATTCCAGGGGAAAGGATGTACCGGACAGGAGATCTTGCAAGGTTATTGCCTAATGGGAATATCGAATTTTTAGGTAGAATTGACCATCAAGTGAAAATTCGAGGTTTCAGGATTGAACTAGGTGAGATAGAGAATCAACTTTTGAAACAGAAAGAGATTAAAGAAGCCGTTGTCATCGCAAGAGAGGATAATAATGGTCAACCATATTTATGTGCTTATTTTACGTCTGAAACACGTAAGAAAGAATCCATATTACAAGAAATTCGGAAGGTTTTGGCGCAAGAGCTTCCAGAGTATATGATTCCTGCGTTTTTCGTTCAGTTGGATAAACTACCACTTACAGCAAATGGAAAAGTGGACCGAAAGGCCTTACCAGAACCTGATGAAAGTGCAGTTGTGGGAGTAGAGTATGAGGCACCAAGGAATGAAGTCGAAGAAAGACTTGTATCCATTTGGCAGGAAATTTTAGGAGTGGAAAAAATCGGTATCAACCAGCACTTTTTTGAAATAGGAGGTCATTCTCTTAAAGCAACTACGATGGTTTCTAAAATCCATAAGGAACTTATGGTGGAGATACCTTTACGACAAATCTTCCAAACACCTACTATAAAAGGGATTGGAGAATTTATTGACTCTACAAAAGAAAGTGTATATGCATCGATCAAAAAAGTAGAAGAACAAGATTATTATCCACTTTCATCTGCACAAAAAAGACTCTATATTTTAAACAAAATAGAGGGTAGCGGAGTATCTTACAATATACCGTTCGCCATGAAGATAAAAGGTGATTTGGATGTTCAGCAACTTGAGAAGGCTTTCCATAAATTAATCGAAAGACATGAAGCTTTAAGAACTTCTTTTGTAATGGTAGATGGTGAACCAGTTCAAAAGATTGAAAAAGACATAGATTTCCAAGTGACGTATAGAGAAATGGGTACCAATAAGCTAGATGATATGATCAATGGATTTGTTAAACCGTTTGATTTGGAGAAGGCTCCTCTTTTACGGGTTGAAATCATACATGTTACAGATGATGAGCACGTGATTGTATTAGATATGCACCATATTATATCAGATGGTGTATCAATGGGGATCTTTACACAGGAATTAGCTGAGTTATACAACGGGAAAGAATTATCTCCATTAAGCATTCAATATAAAGATTATTCTGTATGGCAAAGAGAATTGTTTACTCAAGAAGAAATGAAAAAACAAGAAGAGTATTGGATGCATGTATTTAAAGAAGAAGTACCAGTACTAAATATGCCGACAGATTATAAAAGACCGCCAATTCAAAGTACAGAAGGTGACCTTGTACATTTTGAAATCGATAGTGACATATATGTTAATCTTAAGAAGATGGCGAAGGAACATGGTGTGACGCTGTATATGCTTCTGTTAGCGGGATACACAACACTGCTTTCAAAATATACGGGGCAAGAGGAAATCGTAGTGGGATCTCCAATCGCAGGAAGACCTCATGATGATTTGAAACAGATTATGGGTATTTTTGTTAATACTCTTGCAATGAGAAATTATCCAAAACGAGACGTTTCATTCCAAGATTATTTAAAAGAAGTTAAAGAGAATGCTTTAAAAGCCTATGAAAATCAGGATTATCCATTTGATGAATTAGTTGAAAAATTAGATTTAAAGAGAGATATGAGCAGAAGTGCTTTGTTTGATACAATGCTCGTCTTACAAAACTTTGACTATGATGATTTTGAAATACAAGGTTTAACTTTCTCACCATATCAAATGAAGGCGCATGTTTCTAAATTTGATTTAACACTTACCGCTGTTGAAGAAGAGCGTAGTATCAAATGTGTATTAAATTACAGAACTAAATTATTTAAGAAGGAAACTGTAGAAAGATTAGCTAAACATTTAATCCAGGTTTTTAAAGAAATTATTGAGAAGCCAGAACAAAGCATTCAGGATATTATGTTGCTTTCAGAAGAAGAAGTGCAGATGCTATTGCAGGATGATAAAGATACAAAAGCTGATTATTTGAAAGATAAAACAATTTCACAATTATTTGAGGAACAGGTGAAACGAACACCTCACCATGTAGCCGTGGTATTTAAAAATCAGAAACTTACGTATCTGGAACTGAATGAAAGAGCGAATCAAATAGCAAGGTTGCTTCAAGAAAAAGGAGCAAAGCCAGGGATAACAGTAGGTATGTTAGTGGAAGAATCTCTTGAAATGATTATTGGAATTATGGCCGTATTAAAAGCAGGAGCTACTTACTTACCAATAGATCCTGAACAACTGGATAAAAGAACGAATGTCATTTTAAAGGACAGTAATGCTAGCCTATTGATAGTAAAAGGAGAAAGGAAAGAAACTCTCCAATTTAATGGAGAAGTAATCTCCATGGAAGATGATTCTATAAAAGAGAGGGATATATCAAATTTATTAGTCAATTATAAATGGAATCATAATGCATATATCATCTATACATCAGGTTCGACTGGTACACCTAAAGGTGTATGTGTTCAGCACAACAACGTTGTAAACTACATGACTTGGTTTACAAAGGAAGCGAATCTAAAAGAAACAGATAAGGCAATGTTAGTATCTTCCTATGCATTCGACTTGGGCTATACAAGTCTATATTCATCACTTTTAAATGGATGTGAACTGCATCTCGTTACAAAAGAAGTATATACTAATGCTCAGAAAGCATTACAGTATATAGAAGAACAAGGGATTTCTTATTTGAAATTAACACCGTCTCTCTTTAACGTCTTGGTGAATGATCCGAGTTTCTCAAATAATCAGAGCTGTAAAACTTTGAGATTAGTCGTGTTAGGTGGAGAGAAAATCAATCCAATAGATGTTGAAACATTCTATACACATTACCCAAATCATGCGGTAATGAATCACTATGGACCTACAGAGGCGACAATTGGTTCGGTATATCAAGTTATTGAATATGATACAATGGCAGCTTTCAAAGAATGCCCTGTGATTGGAAGACCAATTCAGAATATGAAGGCTTACGTAGTGGATCAACAAATGAAACTTGTCCCAGAAGGTGTTTATGGTGAATTATGCTTATCAGGAGATGGCGTAGCAAGTGGATATTTAAACAGAGCAGATTTGACAGAAGAAAAATTTGTTCAAAATCCGTTTGAACCAAATAAAAAAATGTATCGGACAGGGGATCTTGCTCGAAGACTATCAGATGGTAGAATTGAGCTTGCAGGTAGGATTGACGGTCAAGTGAAAATAAGAGGTTATCGAATTGAAACAGAAGAGATTAAGCGTCATTTAGTTAAACACGAACAAATTAAAGAAGCATTCGTGATTGACCGAGAAGGTCAGGACGGAAGAAGATATCTATGTGCATATATTACGTCCCAAAGGGACCTATCATTTGAAGAATTAAGAGCGTACTTAAAAGTAGAAATCCCTGAATACATGATTCCATCTTATTTTGTTCAGATGGAGCGTATTCCACTTACGGCAAATGGAAAAGTAGACGAAAAAGCTTTACCAGAGCCAGATGTGAGTAAGGGAGTAGATTATGAAAAACCAAGAAATCAGGTAGAAGAAAAACTTGTGAAGGTATGGGAAGATATATTAGGAGTCAAGCCAATTGGGATTAGCCATAACTTTTTTGCTTCGGGTGGAGATTCTATTAAAGCTTTACAAATTATCTCACGTTTATCACGAGAAGGTATCACGCTAGAGATGAAAGATCTATTTACCTATCCGGAAATCAAGTTTTTAAGCAACTATGTCAATATTGAGACAATACAAGAAGGTTCTTATGAAATTGAAACAGGAGATGTGTTGCTCACTCCAATTCAAAAAGCGTATTTTATGAATGGAAAAGAAGATGTAAATCATTATAATCATGCAGTTATGTTGTATAGGAAAGATGGATTCCGTGAGGAAATGATACAAGAAGTTATGGAAGCAATTTTTGTACATCATGACGCTTTACGAATGATTTATAAAGAGGAGAATAATGAAGTACTTCAATTCAATCGAGAAGTGGAAAAGAATCAATTTGGTTTTTATGTTTATGACGTTTCGAGAGAAGATAATCCAGATGTGAAAATTCAAGAACTTGCGACAATATTACAGAAGAAAATTGATATACAAGAAGGACCTCTTGTAAATGTAGCACAGTTTAAGACGAATGTTGGAGACCATCTGTTACTTATTATTCATCACCTTGTGGTGGATGGAATCTCTTGGAGAATCCTATTTGAAGATTTTGCACTTGGATACAGCCAGCTAATGAAAGGAGAACCAATAGCGTTTTATCCAAAAACGACTTCTTATAAAGAGTATGCCACTCAGCTCAACGAGTATGCTAAGAGTGCAAAAATCTTTAGAGAAAAGCAATATTGGGTGAACACATTAAAGGATAATGTTAACTTTTTAGAGAAAAAAGAGGAAGTTGGACTATGCCGATATGAGGATAGTGATACTTTTAGTACCGCTCTCGGAATAGAGGAAACAAGCCGATTGTTAAGAGAAACAAATCAAGCATATCATACTGAAATCAATGATTTACTGATTAGTGCTCTTTTAATAGCTACAAGGAGAGTAACTGGTGAAAATAAAATTAGGATTAGTCTAGAGGGCCATGGTAGAGAACGGATTATAAAAAATGTAGATATTAGCCGAACAGTTGGATGGTTTACAACCAAATATCCTGTATACATCAATTTAGAAGATGAAAAGGACCTTTCAATGACTATTAAAACAGTGAAAGAGTCTCTTAGAAGAATTCCGAATAAGGGAATAGGCTATGGGGTTTTAAAACAATTGAGTGGAGATCCAGATTTATGGAATATTGAACAGCCACCTATTTTGTTTAATTACTTAGGTCAAATGGATGCAGATCTCAATAATACAATCTTTTCTTCTTCTTGGATATCGGCAGGAGAGTCGATTGGAGGTAAACATACAAGAGAAACACCTATAGAAATGAATGCTATTGTCTTAGATGGAAAGCTCACTATTGATACGACTTATAATACAAAAGTATATGCAGAGGATGTCGTAGTGGAGTTTACAGAAGCTTTCAAGGCTGCTCTTCTTGATGTAATCCATCATTGCATTTCTAAGGAACAGGCTGAAAAAACACCATTTGACTATGGAGACAAAGAATTAAGCTTCGAACAACTAGAGGAAATCAAGGCGAAAAATAGGTGGGGAGAAGTAGAAAAGATTTATCCATTAGCTAATATGCAGCAGGGTATGCTATTCCATGCATTAGAAGATCCACAATCAGGTGCATACTTTGAACAACTTGTCATTGATGTCAAAGGGTTTATTGATGTCAACTTATTCGAGGAAAGCTTGAACGATATTATGAAAAGACATGAAATCCTTCGGACAGCAATTGAATTTGAAATTACAGAACAACCAAAAAATGTAATTATAAAAGGTCGAAAGATTGGCTTTAGATACCGAGATATTAGACAGCAAGGAATAGATCAGCAAAGAGAAAGTATAACAACCTACATTGAACAAGATCGAGAAAAAGGTTTTGATTTTAGTAAAGATGTCTTAATTAGACTGGAACTTATTCAAACTGATGATAAGGCTTATACAATTATATGGAGTAATCATCACATCTTATTCGATGGATGGGGCAGAGGTATTATTTTGGGAGAATTGTTCCATATCTATGGAAACAAACAAGTAGGACAGTATCCTAATTTAGAAGAGCCAAGACCATATAGTGATTATATTAGATGGTTAGGAGAACAGGAAAAAGAAGAGGGAATTCAATATTGGAAACAATATTTAGCAGGATATCAAAAACCTGCGAAAGTTCCATCGTTCAAAATTGATAGTACAAGAGAGTACCATGGACAAGAGACGCTCATTGAATTTTCAAGGGAACTTACGAAAAAAATGACTGAATTGGCTAATCAAAATAATGTTACGTTAAACACTGTGCTACAAACTTTATGGGGGATTATTTTAGCCAAGTATAATCATACAGACGATGTTGTATTCGGTTCTGTCGTTTCTGGTAGAGATGCCAAAGTAGCTGGAATTGAAAAAATGGTTGGATTATTCATTAATGCAATTCCAACGAGAATTAATATAAAAGAACAGAAGAGCTTTAAAAATATTTTAAAAGAGGTACAGCAACAAGCAATAGAAAGCCAAGCATACAACTATATGAATCTTTCAGATATACAGTCTCTTAGTGATTTAAA
Organism: Bacillus cereus group sp. MYBK14-1; assembly: GCF_051916885.1. Lineage (NCBI taxonomy): Bacteria > Bacillati > Bacillota > Bacilli > Caryophanales > Bacillaceae > Bacillus > Bacillus cereus group sp. MYBK14-1. The sequence continues at coordinate 217,550 of NZ_JBQAHM010000008.1, forward strand.
AAGGGATTTAATTGATCATGTAATGATTTTTGAGAATTATGCACTTGATGAACGTTTACTTCAGGAAGAAGAAAGTAAGAGTAGTTTCGTGTTTAAGGATATTAAAGGGATTGAACAAACCAACTATGGATTTACAATAGTTGTCGTTCCAGGTGAACAGCTTGTTCTCAAAATATCATATGATGGAAATCTCTATTCAGAAAAACTCATCCAGAATATAGCAAATCATCTGAAAAATGTTACGGACCAAGTTGTGCAGGATGAACATAAAAATGTGAATCAATTAGAAATCCTTTCAAAAGAAGAAAAGCATTATTTCTTGAATGAGTTTAATGAAACAAAGGCAGAGTATCCAAAAGAAAAAACAATTCATCGCTTATTTGAAGAACAGGTAGAACGGACTCCAAATAAGGTAGCTGTGGTATTTGATAAGCAGCAACTTACTTATAAAGAACTTAATGAAAAATCTAACCAAATAGCTAGGATAATCCAGAATAAAGGAGTTCAACCAGACACAGTTGTAGGTATCATGCTTGAACGTTCTCTAGAGATGATTATAGGAATTATGGGGATTTTAAAATCTGGAGCAGCATATTTACCAATAGATCCTGAATATCCTGAAGAGCGAATTAAGTATATAGTAGAGGATAGTGGAACAAATATAATACTTACAAAAGGTAAAGATGCAGTGAGGTTAAGCAAAGAAATAGTATTTTTAGATGAAGAGTATAATCATTATTCTACTGAAAATATAAAAGTAACAAGTAATACTAACAATCTAGCTTATATGATTTATACTTCGGGTTCTACAGGTATGCCAAAGGGAACTATGCTGAAGCAACGAGGCCTAGTCAATTATATAACATGGGCAAATAAGGAATATGTCAAAGGAGAGGCCTTAGATTTTGCCTTGTATTCATCTTTCTCATTTGACCTTACAATTACATCATTATTCACACCATTAATTTCTGGAAATAAAATAGTTATTTACAATAATGATGGGGATGAACCAATTATAAGAAAAATCTTTAAGGATAATAGAGTAGGTATAGTAAAATTGACACCATCCCATTTAAGGTTGATAAGAGATATTGATAACAGCAATTCAAGTATAAAACGATTAATAGTGGGTGGAGAAGATTTAAAGACTGAGTTAGCAAGAGAGATTTCAAAAAGTTTCAATCATAATGTTGAAATCTATAATGAGTATGGTCCAACAGAAACAACAATTGGCTGTATGATTTATAAATATAGCCTTAATGAAGATAAACACATATCGGTACCTATTGGGAAGCCAATTGATAATGTTCAAATTTATATATTGGATGATAATCAAAAGATATTACCAGTAGGAATAGAAGGAGAACTTTATATAAGTGGAGATGGTGTTGCTACAGGTTATTTAAATAGACCTGAATTGACAGCAGAAAAATTTATATCAAATCCATATGTACCTGGAGCAAAGATGTATCGAACAGGGGATCTTGCAAGATGGTTGCCTAGTGGAAATATCGAATTTATAGGGAGAACTGACCATCAAGTAAAAATTCGTGGTTATAGAATTGAATTAGGAGAAATAGAGAATCAAATTCTAAAATTAGATAATATAAAAGAAACAAAAGTTGTTGCAAGAATAGACGGTGAGAATAGTCAGTATCTTTGTGCATATGTTGTTTTAGAGAATAAAGAAAAAGCAATTACTGTTACAGAGATGCGAAGAAATTTATCAAAAGAACTTCCAAATTATATGATACCGGCATTTTTTACACAGCTTAAGGAATTACCGTTGACAACAAATGGTAAAATAGATATAAATTCATTACCAGCACCAGATGGAAATGTCAAATATGAATTAGAATACGAACCACCAAGAAATGATTTAGAAGAAAAAATTGTTAGCATATGGGAAGAAATTTTAAATATCAAAAAAATAGGTATGAATACTAATTTATTTGATATCGGAGCGAACTCTTTAAACGTTATGACATTTGTTTCAAGGATAGTTGCAGAGTTAAACTTTAGAGTACCGTTTAAAGATGTATTTGATAAACCTACAGTTCGAAGTTTTTCAGCGTTCTTAGAAGGCGCAAAAGAAATGTTAAAGGATTATACAGAGGATTGTATTCAACTTAGTAGCTCAACAAGCACCAATAAAAAACTATTTTGTTTCCCACCTGCTGCTTCAATAGGAATAGCATATATGGGGCTAGCAAAGCATATTGAGTCATATTCGGTTTACAGTTTTAATTTTATTAAATCTGAAAATAGAATTGCACAATATGTTAAAATAATAAAAGATATTCAATCAGAAGGACCGTACACATTAGTGGGATATTCAGCTGGTGGAATTCTTGCCTTCGATGTGGCAAAAGAATTGAATAGACAAGGTTTAGAAGTAGAAAATCTTATTCTTATTGATTCAAAATACCGTACGATTGTAGAACAGAATCTTTATACAGAGGAAGAGTGTAAAAGAGAACTTCATGAAAAATTCAATCTGAAAAAATATAAAGATTTAGAAAAATTAGCTAGTGATTATTTGATAGAATTAATTATGAAGTCTTATATGTATGTACAGAGTACAACAACAAATGGCAGTATTGATGGAAATATAAGTTATATAAAATCAGTAAAAGAAAAAGAAGATGAAAATAATTTACTGTGGGAGAATGCTACTACGAAGAATTTCAGGATAATTCAAGGGTACGGAACCCATATGGAAATGTTATCAAATTCAAAGCTAGATATTCTTAAAAAGAATGCTAATATAATAAACGACATATTGGCGTTTGAAACAGTTTAATTTTTGAGAATTGGCATTTCTTTAAAGAAATGCCAATTTTCTTATTTTGATGACTTGTAAATTAAAGAGAATAAGCGCAATAATTTTGGACATGTATAATAGAAGTTATGAAAGCAGGTGTTATTTTGCGAGAAATTAGAATTCTTATAGCGGATGATGAGAAAGAAATTAGAGATTTATTAAAAAAATATATGGAGCGAGAACTATATAAGGTTGATGTTGCTATAGATGGCGAGCACGCTCTTTCGTTATTTAATAAAAACAAATATGATCTGTTTATATTAGATCTTATGATGCCAAAAATTGATGGGATTGAGGTCTGCAGAAAATTAAGAGAAAAAACGAATGTTCCTATTCTAATGCTCACTGCTAAAAATCATGAAACTGATAAGATATTAGGTTTAAGTATGGGCGCAGATGATTATATTACAAAACCTTTTAGTATAAATGAGGTAGTAGCTAGAGTTAAAGCTCTTATGAGGAGATTTTTAGTTTTAGGAAGTGAAGCAGGGGATAGAGAGCAAACACGTATAGAGTTTAAAGAAATCTCAATTGATATGAAAAAATATACTGTTTTCAAAGAGGGGGAAGAGATTCCTTTAACTGCAAAAGAGATGGAACTACTAAGGTTTTTTGCTTTAAATCCGGAGCAAGTGTTTACAAAATCTCAGTTGTTCCGTAATGTTTGGGGGGACAACTATTTAGAAGATGATAATACTGTCATGGTCCATATTCGAAAACTTAGAAAAAAAATAGAAGTGGATCCCTCTAATCCTCAATTAATACAAACAGTTTGGGGAATAGGATATAAGTTTGTAGGTGACCAAAATGTATAGCGATAAAATTATCTTACTTAATGTTCTTCAATTATTATGTATTATAGGACTTTTTTTTGCAGATTTAAATAATCAGCTATTAGGAATAAATAAACTTGTTTTGTACATAGTACTATTTTTCTTTACGACTTTTCTCTTACTTATAAGGTTCCACTTCGTTAATCGTTTGAAAATAATGATTGAGGAGTTACAACGTGTAATTAAAGGGAATTTAACAACAAGGTTAATTGTAAATGAAGATAATGTATTTAATAAAATGATATTTTCTGTGAATGAATTAATTGAACAGTTAGAGAGAGTTCAAATTGAATCCATCAAAGCTCAAAATGCGAGAAAAAGGCTCTTATCAAGTATTTCTCATGATATCAGAACTCCTCTTACATCTATTATAGGATATATTGATGCTTTAAAAGATGATATAGCTGTTTCTCGAGAAGAGAAAAAAGAGTATCTTGAAATTATTTCAAAAAAATCCAGCAACTTAAAGCAATTAATCAATGAAATATTTAATATGGCAAAGCTAGATGCAGATGAAGTTTTAATAAATCCTGAATCTCTAGAGTTAACTGAAATTACCAGAGAAGTATTAATTGAGTATTTGCCTGAAATCAAGAAGAATAATTTAGAGTTAAAGCTTAGTTTACCAAAAACAAAATGTTTTATCACGGCTGATTATCTAAGTATTATAAGAATTATAGATAACCTAATAAAAAATGCTATTTTATATGGGAAAGAAGGAAAAGTACTTGGAATAGAACTCATGGAATCAAATCAAGAATTCCAATTGCTTGTTTGGGATAAAGGACAGGGAATCGCGGAACATGATTTAGATCATGTATTTGAACGAATGTATCGTGGTGACCAATCAAGAAATTCTATTAATGGAGGTAGCGGATTAGGGCTTGCTATTGCTAAATCCTTAGTAGAAAAAAACCAGGGCAGGATATGGGTTGAAAGTAGTCCATGGAATAAAACAGTTTTTGGTATCTCTTTTCCAAAAACAGAAAAGGTTTAATAAATATAGATAATATATGGTTTAAATTAAAATTTGTCCCAAACAATGTAGTAAAATAGTTATACAATATAGGTTTATGTATTAGTAACCTCTTAAAACTAAAGGTTGCAGGTTTGAAAGGGAGTTATATCTTAATGCTTGAAATAAAGAGCGGTAAGCAGTAATGTATCTAGATTACTGCGGCATTAAGAAGAGATTTAAATAGGTACATTGAAGATATGGAAGACCATGAGTATCTAATTAAGAGTAGGTAGGGAAAGAATAGAAAGAAGTACAGCATATAAGTTACTTAGTAACACTGCGACAGAGTTTGAACTAGATGAAATAGGAACACATACATTATGTAAGAGATTTGTAAATCATATGTATATGCAGACAAAGAATATAGCCTTGCTTATAAAGAAATTTATGTGAATAGAGTTGTTGTTAAGAGATAATAAAGTTGTTTAATTTACAATAAAGTCCATTGAAAAATAATATAGTTGTTTAATTCTTATTGAACTAACGGTGCAGGATAGTTGAATAAGGATGATGATATACTTAAGGGGGAATTTACTTTATTTTATAATTTATGAGGTGGAAAATGGACTATTTAGAATTAAACAAATCTAAATATATTGTCTCTAATATCAAAGAAATTTTGCATAAAAAGCTTATTCTTGATAAACCGTTAACTAAAGATGAGGAGAAAAAATTAAACCTAGTTAATCCCCCTATATACGAAAATGAGAAGTATCTCATTCAAAAACGGTGGTTTTATAGTATTAATATTGGAGAATGGGAAGATGTGGATATTATTATTCAAGGGAATAATGAAAATCCCGATGTGGAGATTATCGAAATGGCAGAAAAAACATTCGATGAACTTCATCTATATATAAGCTGTGCATTAAAATATTTACAGAAATTCTTCCCTAATCAAGAAATGAAGAACTACTATCTATCCACAATATGTTTTGGAAAGATGGTTAATTTTGACGATTATATATTTTCTGGGTTTAGTTTAGCTTTTATTTATGATGGTCACTTTGAGTTTCAGTATAAAGTAAAATTTAAAGACGATGGATGGCCTATTGGTTTTGAAGGTGGGCCACTTTAATAATAATAGATAATTTTTTCTTATTGAACTAACGGGTGCTTTAGTTCAATAAGATTTAAACAACTTTATTATTAATTTTTGTCTACAAGCACATTTAAATGGTTAGAAATTAAACAACTAACTTTAAAGAGCCTTACTACAATATGATTTGTAGCCAGGCTCTTATATTTTTAGATCAGAATTAAATAACTTTATTATCACTTTACAGTTGTTTTATTTTATAAATATGTCATGCTTTTTGTCCATTAAAAAAGAGAGAATATGAAATTGACATGAATCTAAGTTGTAACTATAATGGTTACGATTAGGAGTTAACTATAATCCAATAGAGAATTAGATTCTATCTCGTATTTAAAGAGTGGATAAGTTGTACTATCCAAATTTACGATGCTCAAATACCTTAAAAAAATACATTTTTCAACGTATCCTATTTGGAATCCTCAGTATTGAAAATTGTAAACATCTACAAAAAGTTAACAAGACTGTTGTATGTAGAAAGAAATCTTTTAAAAAGGTCATAATATACATAATAGGGTGAACACATTTTAATTAGTAGGAGTTGTGCCACTATCAAGACCTTTTTAATAAAAGTAAAGAAAAAACTCAAGAAGGTGAGTCCATTGCGTAAACATGCATATGTGCAATTTTATGTATTGCTATTGGCTTTAATAGCTTATATAAGTTTTTGCGTTATATTTTTATTTGTTTTTCCGAATCTTTATTTTGTATCAGATTTTAATATCCGGCTATCATCTTTAGTTGTTGAAACTACTGTATTTATCTCATTACTGTATTCTATATTATCCAGAAAAATTAAGTTAGGAGTATTCTGGGTTTGTATTACTATTGCGATAGGTTGTTTCTTGATAGGGAATTTCATATCTGCTTTTCAAGTACTTAATGTAGAATTACCCATCCAAAATTTTAATACCTCTGATGTATTTTTGTTGTTTTTCTTATTCTTCTTTCTCTTTGCGTTCTTTTATAAAATTATGATGGAATGTAACAAGTGGGAGAAAGCGTATTTACTTTGTGATTTATGCATTGTTGTTACTGCTATTTTTACATTAGAGTGGTACCTATTTAATAAACCATCTGCAAATATCTTATTCTTATCAATTGGAGATGTTTTTCTCTCATTTATTTTTCCGATTATAGATTTATTACTTTTATTACTTGGAGTTACACTAATCTTTCGACCTGCTATTTTCAATGCAAAAAGTAAATTGTTTATTTTTATCCTAGTATTAACTGGATTGGCTTTTACGGACTACTTGTATTTCTACTTACAGGATGATTTGTCAGAGCGTTCAGTTATATTTTTAAGGTGTTTGTATAGAGTTTTACTATTATTTATCGCTATTGCTGCTACAATTCCAAAGGATACTTCTTCTAAAAGAAATTATTTTATTATTAATCCGACATTTGGAGAGAAACTTCTTGGCATATTCCCTTATCTTGCAGTTGCAGTCTTAATTGGCTTTACTTTGAAAGAGCAAACTTCTTCAGCTACATTGATTACGGGAAATTGTATTGCTTTTGTATTTGTACTGATTCGTCATACCATCGTACGAATGCAAAACAAAGATTTAACTGAAACATTAAAAGTGTTTAATAACCAATTAGAACAAACAGTATCTCAAAGAACAAGGGATTTAATAAACAAATCTAATGATTTGGTAAAAAATCAAGAAAGATTTAAGTCATTATATGAGTATCATCCGGATCCTATTTTAACGATTGATTCAACTGGTATCGTATTAAATATAAACCAGGCTGGAAGTATGTTATTAGGAAAAGACAGTGCTACATTAGTAGGGAAAGAGTGCTTCTCTATTTTTTTAGATGAAGATAAATCTGAATTGGAAGCGGCTATAAAGAAAGGGAGACGATGTAGTTCATCTTCGTTACAGTTACGTGTGAAAGATAACAATGAGAAGGACATGCTATTTTGGTATGTCACTATAGTTCCTATTATGATAGAAGGCCAAACTTTTGGGAGTTATGTAATGGTAAAAGACATAACGAGGATGAAACAACAACAGGAAGAGATAAACTATCTTGCATTCCATGATACGGTGACGAAGATTGGAAATCGTATATTCTTCCAACAAGAATTAGATAGATCCATTAAGCGTGCACAAAAAACAAAGGATAACTTCGGGCTCCTGTATATTGATTTAAATCGCTTTAAGACCATTAATGATACACTGGGTCATTCGATTGGTGACAGAGTTTTAAAAGAAGTTGCCAAACGTTTTAGGACATGTCTGTCACCGACTATTCCTCTAGCAAGAATAGGTGGAGATGAGTTTGCAATCATTGTCCATAACCAAACAGAGCAACAGCTATTGGATTTGTGTAAAACTCTATTTCGTATAACTGAAGAACCATTTGTAGTAAATCAGCATAGTTTTTACTTATCTCTTAGTATAGGAATAGCAATGTATCCATTTGGAGGAATAAATACTACTACACTTTTACAACATGCTGATATCGCTATGTATAGCGCAAAGAAAAAAGGTAACAATGCTGTTTGTATGTATGACGAGACATTATCTCAAAAAGTAACTCGTCGATTACGATTAGAACAGGATTTACCAAATGCAATTGAAAATAATGAGTTGTTTTTATTGTATCAACCACAAATTGATAGTAAGGCAGGTAAGGTTATTGGTGCAGAGGCTTTAATACGTTGGCAACATCCAGAGCTTGGGCTGATTTCTCCTTTTGAGTTTATACCTATCGCAGAAGAAACGGCGCAGATTATTTCAATTGGGAAGTGGACGTTACAGAAAGCGTGTCGACAACTGAAAGAATGGCATTCTGCGGGTTTTTCAAATCTAAAGATGGGGATAAATTTATCAGCTATAGAGTTTGAACAGAAAGATTTTGTTCAAACAATGATATCTACTATAGAAGAGATAGGAGTACCTGCTAATTCGATTGATTTGGAATTAACAGAGCGAATAGCAATGGTAGATGAAAAAGAAACCTTATCGAAGCTAAAAGCATTAAAATCATATGGTGTACATTTATCAATTGACGATTTTGGTACAGGTTATTCTTCACTAGCGTATCTGCCTCTTTATCCAATTGATACTTTAAAAATTCCAAGAGAATTTGTTAATAGGATCGGAACTTCTACTGATGGAGATGAAATTATACAAACCATTATTTCGCTAGCTCATACTTTAAACATGAAAGTGATAGCAGAAGGGGTAGAAACGAAAGAACAATTAACAGTCTTACAACGTAATGCGTGTTATCTAATTCAGGGATATTACTACAGTAAACCTGTAAATGAAGATGAATTTATCGATTTTTTAAGTGCAATGCAAAATAAATAAGTGAAAAATCAGTATTTGTATGAAGTAAAGTGAAAAGACGTTCTAATCCATATAGACTAGAACGTCTTTCTTATGTTTATTTTCAGTAGCTATTCAGCAAGGTTTCAGCCTTTGAAAGTAAAATAAATATCTATATTCCTTGTATTAGGGCTAATTCTAAAAGTATTTTTATTGATAGTTATTTAAGATTATACTCAATAAATATTTTGTTTTATCCTTCGTGGCAATGCCATTCACCTATTCATATATCAGCTGATTATTCATGCGTGTTAATGTTTTCTCGACGCATGAATATTGAATATTGGCAAGGATGGAAGTAACTAAATTTCAATTACGTATGACTAGGAAATATCCATTGTATTGCTGCAGATTAGACATTTAGCGTTTTGTCTCAAGCTAGTTGAAGTATTCTGGTTTAGGATGGTTAAAATAGGTTCGTGCATTAACTATATCGTATCAATATAAAGTGGTGTCACAAACAGTAAGGTACTACACCAAATAATTGGTTGTATAAATATAATTAATATTTCTCAAATATTTACAAAATTTTCAGCAAATTCCTAAACGAAGACTTGGTTACGGTGTTTTATAGAGATAGAAATCCGCTTTAAGACTATTAATTCAGAATGTTTAAATAAAAAGTTGTAGACTTGTTGTTATTTTTTTCCTATACTAAGTTTGTAGTTTCGATTTCAATTTTCTGTAAATCCGCGCGGGACTGGAAATTGTTTTAAAGGGCTTTTTCTAAGTAAAAAAAGAACTACAATAATTGATTTTCATTTTATAGAAATAAGGTGATTTTTTGTTTGTTTGCAAAGAGCATGTATTGGAAGTGGTTCAAAACTTGAATGTACCGCATATTTGTGAAACAGACAAAAATATAAAATGTAGGTATTGTGACTATATGTCTCAATATGAATTGTATATTTTTGATTTCAGGAATATGTCAAAAACAATGCGATTGATAAATGCACATTAAGTTATTATGTAATGTTAGGTAAGGTATGTTATTTTTTCGAAATAATATATAAGTTATTAATCTATGCAAATAATCTTTTAATCTCGATTCTGAAAATAATACATAATCAGATTATTATGTCACTTATATTGCGGTTTAGTAATGTTCACATTATAATTAAAGGGGAGAACAATTAATATGGCATCTTATATCATTGGTAAATTTAATTTAAACGAGGAATTATTAAAGAAAGATTTAGATACAATCGCAAATTTCCCAGTTATACCAGAGGAGTATGATGAATTTAGTTCGGGTTATTGGATGAATAATTCGTTATGGAATGCTTCGAATGACAAAAACGATACGATGTATCGTGACTTTGATCATGCAGCCCAACAAACGGAGTACGGCAAGCAGTTACCATACATTAACTCACTTCTTGAAGAATACTTCACTTTTGACAATTTAAAGATGGTTAGAACACGTAATTTAGTGGATGCGATGGTTATTCCACATAAAGACTTCGTTGAATTTTCTCATAGTACTAAACAACGTTTCCGTGTCTTCTTAGCTTTAGAAGATAATGAAAAGGCTTTCCATTCAGATGAAGAAGCGGTATTCCGTATTAGAAAAGGAGAAATCTGGTTCCTTGATGCAGCAATTGGACATGCAGCTGCTAATTTTTCTAAAGATAGCCGCGTTTTCCTTTGTCTAGACTATGTATTTGATGGAGATTTTAATCCATCTGATATCTTTAAAGATAAAAAGACATATAATCCTGATTTAGAAAGATTTATTGTCAAACGCGATGAACTAGATGAGACATTTGAAGAGGAGTTAATTACTTCACTATCTAAAGTAATTTCAAGAATCAATTTTAAAGATATTGTATTCTTCCTATCTAAGATTCATTTTGAAAAAGATATACCTGTTGCGAAATGTTACGATTGGCTAGATCAGATTGCAGAAAGAAGTGGTGATCAGGCAATTGTTCAGAAAGCAAAACATTTACGTGCGTATATTATAGAACATCGTGATTTAGGTGAGCGTTTCAGTATGGATAATTGGAAGGAAGAAGTTACTGTCTGATTTTAAAATAGGTAATGTATAGTTCTTTACATAAACAACCGATTTTATTTTTTGATAAAATCGGTTGTTTTACTATTTGTTTAGTAGAAAAGGAGTAAGGTATGTATGGAGATTTTAATTGGTATATTATTTAGTATTTTATGGGCATCAGGCGCGATTGCTACAAAAATTGGGCTTTTATCTTCATCCCCATTAATGTTTGCAACTACGAGGCTTATTAGTGCTGGTCTTATTATGTTTATCTTTACTTATTTTATTAGATCTAACAGATGGCCTAAAGGGGTAGAGTGGAGACAATTAGTTGTACTAGGAATATTAAATACTACTTTGTATGTAGGTTGTTGTTTCTTATCACTAAAGTTGGTATCATCTAGTTTGTTTAACTTGTTTATCACTGTAAATCCATTTGTTGTTGCTTTATTGTCATCTATTTTTTTAAGTAGAAAAGTAACAAAACAAGAATGGGCTGGAATGTGTATTGCGGCATTTGGATTACTCATAGTTGTATATCCCTATTTAAAAGATACACAAGCCACTGTCTCGGGTGTCATTATACTTGCGATTGGTATGTTATCTATGGGGATTGGGAGTGTGTGCTTCACAAAGTATGATATGAAAATCAATCGTCTTGTCATTAATACTTGGCAAATCATATTTGGTAGTTTATTTGCGGTTCCTTTAAGTTTCTTGTTAGATACAAATCCGTACATCAATTTAGATATGAATTTTGCAATGGGTCTATTTTGGCAAGTCGTGATGACTTCAATTGTGTCTATGTTACTATGGTTTTATTTATTAAAGAAAGATCCTATAAAAGCGAACAACTATTTGTTCTTAACTCCGATTTTTGGTTATTTACTAGCTTGGTTAATACTCAAAGAAAACATTACAATGTATCATCTATTTGGTGCGATTTTAGTAATAGGTGGCTTGTTAATCTCAGGAACTATGAATCTAAAAAAATTACTATGGTCAAAAGTAGGAAGTGAAAAGCATAAATCTGTTTAAAAATGAACTAATTGACCTTCAATCCAACTATGTGCGTGTAGAATGCTCATGATAATTTCTTAAGGAATTATCTTGGGCATTTTTTATTTTTCAGATTTTTATCCTGTTCTATTCGAGAATGTATGCAAAAAAGTTACATATGTTATAAAGGGGAGGGAATGGAATGAAAAAATTTTCGTTCGTTATTTTGATTTTTGTTACTATGCTTACAGGCTGTTATGCAAAAGAAGTGAATATGTATCCAATATCGCAAGAAGTCATGGCCACTGCACCAAAAGAACTCCCTTTTCCAGTATCATATCCTACTAAATTACCATTTAAGGTAGATTCGATGACGGTTACAAATGAAAATGGAGAACATGTTTCCATCGTATATTCAAGTAAAGAGGATCAGAAACTAATTGTTGAAATAACAAAAGGGAAAGAAGTGTATCCGCAAAAGTCCTTTCAAGAGATTAATGCATTTGATAAGACTCGCCAAGTATTCAATCATAAAAAGAATGAATGCCATGATATAGAATGGAATGTAAAGAACATTCATTATCAGATTTACTTTTCTAATGAAAAAAAGCAACGATTAACAAAAGAAGAGCTTCGCGCAGTTCAAAAATCTTTTACTGTGAAATAGGAGATTCACCTTTTTTACATAAACTGTTGATATAACAGAAACTGAACGAGTAGTGCGTCAATGGTTAAGGATGGTGAGAAGGAACGGTCTTATAAACGTAAGGTCTATCTTTGGTGAGATAATAACATTGTATTTCGGCGTTTTATTAACGGATTCCAAGAGAGTTATTATAAAGTGCAAGGCTCATTTAAGAGTAAAAAACCATTTTGTTGAATCTCTTTCCAAAATGGTTTTATTATTATTTTTGTGAAAAGCGAGTATCAAGGTAACAGATTTTTAAAGTAACAGAATATTTATTTGCGTCTGGCAATATCATCTGCTAGTTTAATCAATTCCTCCATAGTAATCTTTCCACGTAACTTATCCTTTATAACTTTCTCCATTTCCTTTGTAACAGTCAATCCCTCAATTGCTAAGGTCGCCTTTGCTGCTTCAAAAGCTTTTTGTAGCTCTTCCTCATTTTTAAACATAATTTGGATCACCTCTTTCAATTTGAATTTATTTTTAATTCTTATTTCTGCCTACTAAACCTAAAATATATAAAAATAAGTTGAATGGGGGTTGCTCCATTACAACTTTATGAAAATAAAACGGGATTCAATATCTAATCATTAAAAGAATCCAGTTATATATAGAATCTAAAACAGAGATATCTAGTACGGAATTATATTATGAGAACAGAGCATATCAAGTTGAAAAGGATGTATCTATGAATTTGCTTTTCCAGTACGTAAAATACAGGGTACTGCATGTTTTTTGTCTGGTCGTAAATGTAAGAAGAATAAATCGTTTGTTAATAAGCGGGAATTTCCGGTGATTCATTACTTTCAAATGATAAAACAAGCACCCATTCGAGTGCTTGTTTTATCACGATTTAGAAGTTTCCTCATAACCATGATTTCTATGACTAGGATTTATTCCATCCCTATTTGAGTTTTACTTACTGCTAATTTTTGACCATCTTTTTCAATGAAACTAACGGTGAAATTAGCTCCTGTGCCACCTTTTGCATTTTTACTCCAACTAGCAGTATACGTTTTTACATTTTTACTTGTAGAATCAGATTTGATGTCAGGTTCGCCATATTTAGCAACTAGATCCTCGTATTTATCTCCGCCTTCACCAGTTACAGGATCACCAGTTTTAATAGTATCCACATCGGCAACCGTTATCTTCTTTTTATCGTCCTTTTTCGTTTCTTGTTTTTGGTCTTGTTTTGCTTCTTTCTTAGCCTCTTGTTTTGGTTCATCTTTCTTTTCTGTAGAAGCTTTGTTTGACGAATCATCACAAGCAACTAGACTCATCGCTAAAGCACTTCCTAATGCAATGGTACTCAACTTTTTGAACATGTTTAATTCCTCCATTTTGAAAATTGTAAAATTCTACAGATGATTATACCAAATTAAGGTAAATGGTGATGTCGTATTCTGTCGAGATAAGAAAAAACAATAACGCAAGTTCTACCGTTCACTCTAATTGGTAACGAATCTTTATTTGAAGTGTATTGGAAATGCTACTGTATATCGTTTTTTTCTAAATGTTACAATAGAGAAAAAGGAGGTTTTCACATGGGAGATGTAATCGGTGATGTATTAGGAGGCCTTTTTATGTTCATCCCTTCAAAAAGGGAAAAATTCATTCGTAAAAATTTTAAGCTTTTGGAAAAAGAAGTGTGGTTTAAAGAAATAGAGCATAGATATGGTAGGTTAATGGTTTTTAACCATTCTATTAGAGATTTTGTAGCAAATGAGAACCTAGAGGATATCTTAAAGGATGTTAAGAAAACTCATATATTTCTTCATGAATTAGAAAAACTACTGCAGCAAGAAAAGATTTAATTGATGTAGTAGTGAAGGAATGTTTTATCCGTAAAGGATACTTCAAGCGTAGAAGTCTAAGGATATAGGTTTAGATGAAACAAGAAATCAATTATATGAAAAATTGCTTTATTGATTGATATATTCAGCTCTTGGAGAATTATTTCTTGTTTAGTGGATAGAATGATTCAATTTGCATGAACATTGTCAAATAGAGCAAATCAAAAAGGGAAAATTGTTTTGTGAAGTTGGAAGTGAAAATCATTGTCTATTTTTTGAGCCATTGAAAATAGCGTCAAGTTCTTACGTAATATATTAGAAGCTTGGTACTGATCCATACAAAGAAAAGACACCAAAGGCGCTTTTCTCCGTATGGAACCATCTTAAGTTTAATGTTAAGCATAAGATTCCTAACCAAAATGATTGTTGCAATTTAATATATTTTGAATACATGGATGTGTGCATTTCTATGACAAATAGATTATGCACTATCATGCAAGTTAGTATTTTATTGGTAATCATTTTCATCTGAGTTACTATTATAACTAGAATTATAAGAAGGACTATCATACCTAGAGGAATCTTCATTTTTGTAACTAGAAGTGCTGTTATAATTGGAGTTACTATATGAACTTTCAGAACTTGAACTATTAGAAGAGCTATAATAGCTAGGGGAACTGTAGTCGTCATAATAGTCGTTAAAATCATCTTCATCATCCAAATCAGAATTTACAACTTTATTTGCTTTCTTTCCAACTGATTGAACTCTATAAGACGCATTCCTTTTTTTATTTTGTTTTCTTTTTCCATTTCCTTTAGATTGCAACGAAGGTGTATACGTTATAGGTATTACTCTAGATAATCCCCTTACAAATAATCGAACAATACATACTAAAATCCACATGCAAATAATAAATACAAAGACATAAAGAGCAATGTTGTAAATCATATTGTTTATTGTATCTATCATCGCACCCTTTGAAATATTAAACATAAAATCAATCACCGCCATTTTTCTATAAGTTTTATATTAAAAACGTAATATTAATCTAAATAGAATTATAAAATATTTTTTCCGCTTTTTATATAAAAAATATGAATTTGTTACCGCGGATTAGAATTAAGAAAAAGACACCCTGAGGTGCCTTTCAATGACCTTAGTATCATTTTTTAGTGTGAAAAGGCAAATTGTATACAGTTTGATACTCTCGCTGGATTATTTCATTTGTATATAAATTATTTTAAACTTTTTCTCATTTTCATGCATTTGAAATTTAATAGTGAGGGATAACGCTACATGCCCATCAACTTAAGAAAAATAAATGTCCCCGAAATTAAAAAAGGAACAAATTAATTTACTCCTTTTTTACTTGAATTCCACATGAAATTTAGTATCAATGATCCCAAAAGCAACTTTACATGGGAACGGATTTTTTCCCCTTGAAGCATCACGCATACATGAAAGCACCCAATAATCCAATTCTAAGGGTAAACGGAATACTTGGATACTACTATCATCGTTTTTTACTGTTACGATTGGTGTATTTACCCTAGTTGTAGTGAAACCGTCCGTTGTTATTATTGCTACTGCATCATTATTATGAAAACCCGTGCATAAAACCTCGTAAGTTATTCCACTGTTCTCATTAATAATCATAGGTATATTTAAATAGGGATAGTTATTTATGTTGTTATGAATAACTGTTCTTGGTGTATTCTTTCTTATCTGATTCCCTTGCATTTTATACGCTCCTTTATAACAATTCAAACGTTTAAATCTATTCTATTTTACATCCAGTATATCCGAAAATTGTAGTGTTAACTTATTGTAGAAAGCATCCGTACATATGATAGCGCTATTTAACGGATCTATATCAATGATGGTCATATAGTTAGTAAGTAAATAGCCGCCTTCATAATATGTAATTAGTATTTCTTCTTCGGATAATAAGGAACATAAAAGCATGTTCTCAATCAGTTCTTTTTCTTCAGAGGTTAAAATGGGACGTGCTATTTTATTTTTCTCTTTAATTATTTCACGTATTCCGGCGAATTGTTCTGGCATTGCTGCGAACGGAGACCATTTGACCATTCCTCTTCCTTTTGGCATATTGGCGTTACTCATGATTTATGTCCTCCTATTAGTGTGTTTCTGTGTCTAGCTGTAGCGCTATGCGTGTAGGAAATCCCTCGTAAAATACTGTTTTTCCCAAACTTTGTGCGTATTTCATCCATTACTTTTGTCAACTTCACTTCTTGTTCTCGTTTTGTGACATCATCAAAAAGAGAAATTTGTTCTTCCCCTTCTTGAATTAGGTTTGTTAAGGATATGTTTATGCTACGAATGGGTTCACCAGTATATTGCTGATGTAAAAAGTATGTACAGATATGATAAATATCCATTGTTAAATTTGTAGGACGGCTTAAACTATGTGTTTTTCTAATGCCACCTGCATTATCCTTGCTATAACCAACAGAGAAATGAACGGTTCGAGCAAGTTTGTTTTGTTGTCTTAATCGATAGCAAACTTCTTCGGTATGTTCCAGTAGGATAATTGGAAATTCTTCTATTGTATAATCACGCATTAAAATTTGGCTTTTTCCTATAGAAGTTGTAACCGGAACATATTTCTCTGAAATTCGACTAAAATCAATCCCATTACTATGTAAGTGTAATTCTTCTCCAATCACACCGAAGCTTTGTTTTAAATATTTAAGAGGATAATTAGCTAAATCTCCAATAGAATGTATTCCTTTTTGATTTAATTTTGTTTCTGTTTTATGCGAAATACCCCAAAACTTACTCAGCGGCCGTATGCTCCATAATTTTGTAGGTATATCTTCGTATGTCCAATAAGCGACTCCGTCTTTATTTTTCTTTGCTTCAATATCTAAAGCTACCTTACTCATCAATAGGTTAGGTGCAATCCCGATTGTGCATTCAATTCGTGTGTGTTCATATATTTCACGTTTAAACTGTAATGCAAATTCATTTGGATTTCGGGCAAATAGATGGATGCTATCGGTAATATCCATAAAAAATTCATCGATGCTGTATTGATGAAAGTCTTCAATAGGAACATATTGTAGAGCTAACTTCGTTATGTAATTGGAGCACTTAATATAGGTTCCCATAATTGGATTCACAATAAGGATATCTTTTTGCCGAGGAATCTCGTATAGCCTTGCCAACTTCTTTACTCCCATTGCTTTTAAAGGTGGAGTTGCGGCTAAAACAATGGACCCATTCCTATTCACATCACCGACTACAGCTAATTTTGTATGAAGTGGGTCTAATCCCATTTTGATGCAACTAACAGAAGCATAAAAGCTACGAAGATCAACACATAAAATGATTCTATTCGGTAAAATTGAATAGTCATACATCATAATTCCTCCTAACAACAAGAACATCCGTTCTTATTATACACGAACTTACGTTCTTTTATGAAGTGGTTTTTGAAAAAATATTTTATTATATGAATTAAAAATACGCAGAATGAAAGAGAGAGGTAGCGGCCTAATGTAGTTGGAGTGTTTAGGTTATAAACAGTGTTATCTACATTAGGTAGTACAGGAAGAAAATGATGGGAGGGAAGTTCTTTAAATCATTTTCTAAGTATTTGAAATATAAGTGTTGACTGTAATTTATTACCTATGCTAACATATAGATAATTTAATTTAGGCGGTGGATATGTATTGGACTCAGACGTTGACTCGGATAGTTGGCTAAATAACCTCGATTTTCTTAGAGTACCTCTTATTATTTTGAGAATGTAGATTGTAAACAATCTTATATTACACGCAGTTAATAAATAGTAAGTAGGGAAAGTGAAAATATATTAGGAGGTGAATCCTTTAGTTTTTACAAAACTAAGGGGATTAGTTGGACATATTTAATTTAATTATGGTAGCGGTTTTAGTCGCATGTACCGCGTTTTTCGTGGCAATTGAGTTTGCTATTGTAAAAGTAAGAGGATCAAAGATTGATCAATTTGTATTAGAAGGAAAGAAGGGTGCGTTGGCAGCTAAGAAAGTAACGTCAAACCTGGATGAATATTTGTCGGCTTGTCAATTAGGTATTACAGTGACAGCAATGGGACTAGGGGCATTAGGTGAACCAACCATTGAGAGACTTTTATATCCTTTATTTGATAAGTGGAATATCAACCCTTCCATTGCAGGTGTATTATCTTTAGGAATTGCTTTTACTTTTATGACGTACTTACATGTTGTAGTTGGTGAATTGGCACCCAAAACATTTGCGATTCAAAAGGCTGAGAAGGTTACTTTATTGCTTTCAGCTCCGCTTATCTGGTTCCACAAAATCATGTATCCGTTTATTCGATTGTTGAATGGCTCTGCAAGGATGATAACAAGACTATTTGGTTTAAGATCAGCATCAGAGCATGATGTCGTACATACAGAAGAAGAATTACGATTGATTCTTTCGGAAAGTTATGAACGTGGAGAGATTAATCAAGCTGAATATAAATATGTAAATAATATTTTTGAATTTGATAATCGTATTGCAAAAGAAATAATGGTCCCTCGTACAGAAATTATAGGGCTTCATGTAGAGAATTCTTTAGCGGATCATATAAATATAATCCGTAATGAAAAGTACACACGCTACCTTGTATTTGGAGAAGACAAAGATGAAATCATCGGCATGGTGAATGTGAAAGATTTCTTGATTCGTTATATAAGTAATGAATCAAAAGAATTTAATTCTATTTCCTCGTATACGCGTCCAGTAATTGAAGCAATAGAAACCATACCAATACATGATTTATTATTAAAAATGCAAATGAAACGTATTCCATTGGCTGTGTTATATGATGAATACGGTGGCACAGCTGGTTTGGTAACAATTGAGGATATACTAGAAGAAATTGTAGGCGAAATCCGTGATGAATATGATGGTGATGAGCTTTCATCAATTCAACAAATGAATAATGATCATATTGTCGTAGAAGGTAAAGTGCGTATTAGTGAAATAAATGATTTGTTAGGATTACATATGAATGATAGTGATGTTGATACAATTGGTGGTTGGATTCTAATGCAGAATTATGATATCCAGGAAGGACAAACGTTATTTAGTGAAGGATATGCTTTTACAATTCTTTCAAAAGCCCCCCACCAAGTTAAGCGTGTTGAAATACAAAAAGAAATTTTAGAAGCAGCAACTGTATAGTTGCTGCTTTTTATAGGGGTAGCAGAAAATGAAAGCAAAGATACTTGTAACATTAACCTTACCTGTTATGTTATTAGCAGGTTGTACAACCGAAACATATGGACTTACACAATCAGAGTTCAGACAAGTAGATAAAGAGTTTAAAGCAGATAAGATGATAAAAGACATGAAACAGTTGCATTATAGCGATGAACAAATTGAGAAACAGCTAAGAATGGCGTTAGCACAATTAAAGTATGAAGAGGAAATGAAGAAGAAAGAAAATGACAAGTACAAGGGTATAGAGACTGAAGAAGAAACCAAGAAAGACAAGAAGAAAGGGGACAATGAAACAGTCTATGAAAAGAAAGAAAAAGAAAAAGTAACGGTAACGGAAGAAAGATATCCGTATCAGTTATACGAAATCTATGCCCGACTTCAGTATCAAATTGACTAGGTAAGGGGATGGAAAAATCAATTAATGAGCGTAGTGCTACCGTGAACTACACAAGAGAAGAATCAAAACTGGTTGATATGCAACTAAACTACATACTTAACCTGGTGCCAATCGGAAAGTACGAATCAAACTATCCTTTACTCGAAGAAGGTGTATCAAAGTTAAGAGAAGCTTTAGAACTCATTGTAGACTTTGGTATGAGAGCGCAAAATCCGTTATATCCTGATAACAAATTACCTGAGGGATTCGACAAAGCCAATGATATGATTATAGACGTACTGAGCACATGGCAACCGATTTTTGATGAAATAGATAAAGATTTCCCTGATGCGAAACGTAAAGCAGAGAAGAAAGTAGAAAGGAATTTAAATGATGATACAGAAAGTGGATTCCGTATTCAT
Source organism: Bacillus cereus group sp. MYBK14-1 (assembly GCF_051916885.1). Lineage (NCBI taxonomy): Bacteria > Bacillati > Bacillota > Bacilli > Caryophanales > Bacillaceae > Bacillus > Bacillus cereus group sp. MYBK14-1. The sequence continues at coordinate 238,190 of NZ_JBQAHM010000008.1, forward strand.
AAATTAAATCCTAAAAAGGTAAGCAGAGAAGAAAATAACAACGATTATTAACGAGGGGGATGACGTATGAAATCGAAGAAACTAATCACATTAGCGATTCCGGTTATGTTATTAGGGGGGGTGATACGATTCAAGATCCACCAAAGAAAGAAGCAAAGACAGAAGAGTCAAGCAAAGCGAAAGCCACTGAACAAGATAAAAAGTCTACTAGCGTGAACTACCCGCCACTTAACGTCCTAACGGACTGTTTGAAGTGGGGGCTTCTCGGTTAGTCGTTACTTTTGATAGCTAACGAATTCGTCCTAAGACAGCCGAGCTAACTC